>DAINSI010000061.1:0-11974 GCA_036741395.1 Candidatus Dormiibacterota bacterium | reverse complement strand
CCTGCCTGTGGTCTGCGCCTGGATCGTGACCACAATGCCGCCCTCAACCTGCGCTTCAGTGGTGAGCAATCCAGATCCGAGGTCGCCGCCGGGAGGGCGGAGACATTAAACGCCTGTGGAGCCAGGGTAAGCCCCGGTCGAACCCAGGGGGCCATCCGGTCCCCCGCGCCAGGCCGGGCACAGGCTGTGAAGCAGGAACCGAGCGCTGCCGGCTTGCCGGTGGATCAGTCTCGGACTTAAACCATCGGGGTGGGGTACGAACTTACGCCGATGGCCACTAGGCTTGCGCCTCATGTCAGCGAACATCCTCATCATCGGTGGCACCGGCTTCATCGGGCCCCACGTGACCCGGGCCGCCCTGGCCGCGGGACACCAGGTCACCCATTTTCATCGCGGCCGGACGGCGGCGCCGCCCGACCAGCAGCAGGTCGAGACCATCCTCGGCGACCGCCTCGTCAGCGAGGACCTGAGGCGGCTGGCAGAACGGCAGTGGGACGTGGTGATCGACACGTCCTGCTACTTCCCGCGGGCCGCACGCCTCACGGTCGAGGCCCTTGGCGGCCGGGTCGGGACCTACCTCTTCGTTTCGACCGTTTCGGTATACGCGCCCACGGCGACCGCCTATGTCAGCGAGAGCGCCCCCCTCGCGGAGCTCGCCGACGAGACGACCGAGACCGTCGATGGTGAAACCTACGGTGGCCTCAAGGTGCTGAGCGAGGTCGAGGTGATGACCGGCCTGCCCGAGCGCACGTTGATCGTGCGTCCCGGGCTCATCGCCGGACCCGGCGACCCCACCGATCGATTCACCTACTGGTGCCGCCGCCTGGCGGGCGCCGGCGAGGTGTTGGCGCCCGGGCCCCCCGACCACGAGGTCCAGTACATCGACGTCCGCGACCTGGCGCAGTTCATGGTGGACCTGGCCGCGGCCGGGGCACGCGGCGTCTACAACGCGACCGGACCGGCGGCCCCCGTGACCATGGAGACGCTGCTCGACACCTGTCGGTCCACCGGCGTCGGCACCGCGACCACGGTCTGGATCGATCCCGAGTTCCTGCTCACGCAGGGGGTCGCGCCGTGGTCCGAACTGCCGCTATGGGTCCCGGCGTCGGTTGGCAGCATCACCGCCTCCAACCGCACCGCGGTGTCGGCCGGCCTGCACCACCGACCCCTCGAGCAAACCGTCGCAGATACCCTGGCGTGGGCCTGCGATCGGCCGGCACCCGGCCAGGACGGCCCCCCCGGCCTCGCCCCGGCCCGCGAGCGCGAGCTGCTCGAGCGTTGGCGCAGCCGCGAGTCCGCCTAGGCCTCCTCCCCCACCGCCCAGCGCTCCAGGCGCTTCCGCCCCAGGAGCAGGGAGGCCGCAACCGCCAGCACCGCCAACACCCCCAGGGCGAGCCCGAACCGGGTGAGCAGGACGTGGTAGCGCTCGAACTCCCTCCCCAGGGCGAAGGCCAGGATGCCGTAGAGCGACGCCCACACCACCCCACCGGCGGTGTTGAACACCGTGAACCTGCGATAGGGCATCTCGCTGACGCCGGCAAGGAATGCGCCAAGGGGGCGCAGCACGGCGATGAACCGCGACAGGAACACCGTCTTCTCCCCGTGCCGCGCGAAGAAGCGCTCGCCCAGGTGCAGCTGGCGCTGGCCAAAGTGAATGAAGCGGCCGTACCGCAGTGCCAGCGCGCGCCCCCCAACCTTGCCCAGCAGGTAGCCGAGGTTGCCCCCGAGAATCGCCCCCACCGCCGCCGCCGCGATTACCACCGCGATG
Source organism: Candidatus Dormiibacterota bacterium (assembly GCA_036741395.1). Classification (GTDB taxonomy): domain Bacteria; phylum Chloroflexota; class Dormibacteria; order DASZGP01; family DASZGP01; genus JAXDLW01. The sequence continues at coordinate 10,206 of DAINSI010000061.1, read as the reverse complement.
TTCAGGCGCCCGGTCGTCGCGGCGTAGACCGCCGCGGTCAGCAGGATCGTCTCACCGGGCAGGGGCAACCCGGCGCTCTCCAGCATTGGCAGCAGGAAGACCGCGAAATATCCGTAGTGCTGGAGGAGCTGCCCGACAATGCTGCTGACGTTGATGGCGCCGATCCTGCCATGCCGTGCCCGAATCCTATGATCTGCCGGTGATCCGGGTCCACCACCTCAACTGTTGCACCATGTGTCCGTGGGGCGGGTCGCTGATCAACGAGCACGGCTACCTGGTGGCGCACTGCTTGCTGGTGGAGACGGACAGCAGCGGCCTGGTGCTGATCGACACCGGCATCGGGCTGGCCGATACCGCCAACCCCGGCCCCAGGCTGGGCCGGCCATTCGGCCTCGCAGTGCGTCCGCAGGCGGACCCTGCCAGCACGGCGATCCGCCAGGTGGAGCGCCTGGGCTTCGCTGCCAAGGATGTGCGCCACATCGTCGTCACCCACCTCGATGTCGACCATGCCGGGGGCCTGCCGGACTTCCCCGGGGCGGCGGTGCACGTCCACGCCGACGAGAAGGATGCCGCGCTGGGCCGGCGCACCACCCAGGAGCGCAACCGATACCGGCCGGTCCATTTCGCCCACGGTCCACAGTGGGCGCCCTACCGGGCAACGGAGGGCGAACCATGGTTCGGCTTCGCCACCGTCCGCGCGCTCCCGGGGTTGCCCGAGGAGATCCTCGCCGTCCCTCTCCCCGGCCACAGTCGGGGCCACGCCGCCATCGCCGTGCGCGCCCCGGAGGGATGGCTGCTGCACGCCGGCGACGCGTACTTCCACCACGCGGTCGTCGACCACCCCCGGGGTCGGGTCCCACTGGGACTCCGCACCTTCGAGAAGCTGGTGGCCATGGAGCGCTCGGCCATCGAGGCCAACCACGCCCGGCTGCACGACCTGGCGCGGGACCACCGCGACGAGGTGACCGTGTTCAGCGCGCACGACACCTCGGAATTCCTCGCCCTGGCGAACGCCGCTTAGGCGACCTCCGCACAGGCACCACAGAGGCCTGAGAAGACCAGCTGGTGCCCGGTGACGACGAAGCCGGTGCTGGCGCGGACGGTTGTCGCCGCGCCCTCCACCACGCAACCCGGGACCTCGGCGATTCGACCGCAGCGGGAGCACCGGATGTGTTCGTGGTGCTCCTGGTGCGACTCGTAGCGGGCCTTGCCGTCGGCGATGTCGATGCGGTCGACCACCCCGGCCTTCTCGAGCGCGCCCACGGCCCGCATGATGGAGGAGAAATTGGCGCTGGCGACCTGCTCACGGACCCTGTCATGCAATTCGTCGAGGGACCAGAGGTGCTGGTCCGAGGCCGCGATCAGGGTACGGATGGCATCGGAGACTGGGCTCGGCCGCGGCACCAGGCAAGCTTAGCCCACGCCAATGACTTGCGCAGCACAGTTGCGCAAGTCACCTGCGCAAATGCTAGGATCCGGCCGTGTTCAGGGGCGGGCGCCAGACGGTGCGAGGGGGGCGGATGGCGCCGCTGCTCGCGCTCGCCACCACGGTGGCGCTGGCCGGGTGCGGACTCAGCACGGCCCCCGGTACCGGCGCTTCGTCAACCGTCGAGGTGGTCGCCGCGGATAACTTCTGGGGCAGCATCGCCGGCCAGGTCGGGGGCAGCCGCGTCCATGTAACCAGCCTCGTCGTCAACCCGGACACGGATCCGCATGTATACGAGCCCAAGCCCGAGGATGCGCGAAGAATCGCCCAGGCCCGGTACGTGATCGCCAACGGCGCGGGCTACGACCCCTGGGTTGTCAAGCTGATGAACGCCAACCCGGTGGTGGGTCGTCGGGCCCTGCTGGTGGGAGCCCTGCTCGGCCGGAAGGAGGGCGACAACCCCCATTTCTGGTACTCACCCGAGTACGTGGACCGCGTGGTCGATCGCATCACCGAGGACCTCAAGAAGATCGACCCCGCTGACGTCGAATATTTCGACCGTCAGAACGTCGCGTACAAGACGCAGGGACTGAAGGCTTACAGGGACACCATCGAGGTCATCAGGCAGAAGTACGCGGGCGCCCCGGTGGGGGCCACCGAGAGCATCTTCGTCTACCTCGCGGCCTCGCTCGGGCTGCAGCTGGTGACACCCCCGGAGTACATGAAGGCGATCAGTGAGGGCGCCGACCCCAGCGCTGCCGACAAGGCCACCGTCGACCGGCAGATCGTCCAGGGCCGGATCAGGGTATTGGTATTCAACGCCCAGAACACCACGCCGGATGTGAACGCCTACGTGGACAAAGCGCGGGCGCACGGGATCCCGGTCATCGCCGTCACCGAGATGCTCACGCCCACCAAAGCCTCCTTCCAGGACTGGCAGACGGGCCAGCTCAGGAACGTGCTCGACGCCCTTGGCGGCTGAAGCACCACCCCACGGCGCAGCCGACGCGCTGCGGCTGGACCACGCCGGGATCGAGCTGGGGAGCCGCTTCATCTGGCGCGACGTCGACCTCCGCATCGTGCCCGGCGCCTTCGCCGCCATCCTCGGACCCAACGGCGCCGGCAAGTCGACAATGCTCAAGGCCCTGCTGGGGGTTCTGCCGCTTTCCGAAGGCACGATCTCCGTCTTTGGCCGGCTGGTGCGGCGGGGTAACGATGCGGTTGGCTACCTGCCCCAGCGCCGCACGTTCGACGCCGACCTGCGCGTCCGAGCGGTCGACCTGGTCCGGCTCGGTCTTGACGGCGCCCGCTGGGGGCTTCCGGTCGGGCGCCGTTCGGCGGAGGCGCGTCGGGTTGACGAGGTCCTCGAAATGGTCGGCGCCCACGCCTACGCGCGGCGGCCGATCGGCGAGCTCTCCGGGGGTGAGCAGCAGCGCATCCTGATCGCCCAGGCACTGGTTTCGGGCGCGCGGATGCTGGTGCTCGACGAGCCGCTCGACAGCCTCGACCTCAACAACCAGCAGTCCATCTCGGCGCTGGTCCGACGGATCTGCCAGGAGGGCGGCGTGACGGTCCTGCTGGTCGCCCACGACATCAACCCCATCCTTCCCTACGTCGACCAGGTGGTGTACATCGCCCAGGGGCGCGTGGTCTCGGGAACACCCGACGAGGTCATTCGCAGCGAGACCCTGTCGCGCCTCTATGGGACGCCGGTTGAGGTGCTGCGGACGACGGATGGGCGGGTCATCGTGGTGGGCCAGAACGAGCCCGTCAGCTATCACGGCCATGATCACTAGGGCCGCGCTGCAGGGCCCTTCGTGGGACCTGCTCGCAGACCTCCAGCTCCTCCTCCAGTTCCATTTCATGCAGAACGCGCTGACGGTCGGCACCATCGTCGCGGTCCTCGGCGGCGCAATCGGCTACTTCATCGTCCTGCGCGGCCAGAGCTTCGCCGCCCACATGCTGTCCCAGGTCGGCTTTCCCGGGGCCGCGAGCGCGGTCCTCCTGGGGCTCTCGCCTGTCGTCGGGCTGCTCGTCGCCTGCGTCGCCGCGGCGCTGGGCATCGGCGGCTTGGGGGCCGGCGTTGGCGCCGGCGGCCGTCGTGAATCGGCGCTCATCGGCTCGATCCTGGCGTTTTCGTTGGGGCTCGGCCTGCTCTTCATCAGGCTCTTCTCGGGAAGCGCCCAGGCCATCTACGCCTTCCTCTTCGGCACCATCCTGGGGATCACCGACCGCGACGTGGTGATCGCGCTGATCGCCGCCGTGGTCTGCCTGGGCGGCCTGGCCATTGTCTGTCGGCCACTCCTCTTCGCGTCGATCGACGCTGACGTCGCCGCCGCCCGCGGCGTCCCCGTCCGGCTCCTGTCGATCGTCTTCCTGGTGCTGGTCGCGGTGGCGGTTGCCGAGGCGGTCCAGGTCGTTGGCACGCTGTTGATCTTTGCCCTCCTGGTGGCACCGGCGGCGGCGGCGCAGCGGCTCACCGCCCGCCCCTACCTCGGGCTTGCCCTGGGCGTGCTCCTGTCGCTGGTCTTCACCTGGGCGGGGCTGGCGGTGGCGTACTTCAGCAACTACCCCGTCGGGTTCTTTATCACGACATTCGCGTTTGCGACCTACCTGGTGATCCACGTCGCGGTGGGGGCCGGTGCGGCGCGGGAACGCGCGACCGGCGCGTCACGGCGGGACGTCGCTTGAACCCGCTGGCGATGCCGCCGTTCTCGGCCAACCTGCTCAGGGACCTGACGAACATGCTGGCCTTCGACTTCATGAGGAGCGCGTTCGTCGCGGGTGGCTGCGTGGCACTCGCGGCGGGGTTGGTCGGTTACTTTGTTGTCCTGCGCAACCAGGCCTTCACCAGCGACGCCCTCGGCCACGTCGCGTTCACGGGTGGCCTGGGTGGACTGCTGCTGGGCCTGCCTCTGCTGGGTTCGGTGTTCGGGAGCACCGTCGCCGCGACCCTGGCGATCGGCTCGCTGGGTGGGCGAGGTCGTGGCCGCGACGTGGCCATCGGTACGGTGTTCGCCTGGATCCTGGGCCTGGGTGTGCTCTTCCTCAGCATCTACACGACGTCACGCAGCGCGGCCAGCGGGGTCGTTGGGGTGACGGTGCTGTTCGGCTCGATCCTCACCCTGCAGGCACCGCAGGCCACGGTCGCCGCAGCGGCCGGGATCGCCACCAGCCTCGCCCTGCTGGCAATCTGCCGGCCGCTGCTCTTTGCCAGCGTCGATCCGGACGTTGCCACCACGCGCGCAGTCCCCGTCAGGGCGGTGACGCTGGTCTTTCTGGTGCTCCTCGGCATCACCGTCGCCGAGGCCGTACAGGCGGTGGGCGCGCTCCTGATCTTCGGTCTGCTGGTGACGCCGGCGGCCATCGCCCAGACGATCACGGCGAGGCCGTACGCGGGGATGCTGCTATCCGCCGCCCTCGCCGTGGGCTTCGTCTGGACCGGGCTGGTCCTCGCTTTCTACCTCCCCTACCCGGTCAGCTTTTTCATCGTGGGCCTCAGTTTTGCGGCGTACCTGCTGTCGATCCTGTGGCCCCGACGGGGCTCTCAGGCGTGGCGCTCGACGAACTCCTTCATCTCCTGACGGACGCGGCGCGACTCCGGCAGGAAGAGCATCACGGGGAATGCGTGGAGCATCCCCGGGACCACGCGCAGGGTCACCTCCACTCCGCATTCGCGGGCTCGATCGGCAAGCAGCTCGGTGTCGCTGAGGAGCAGCTCGGCGCCCCCGGCGACCAGGTAGAGCGGAGGGAACCCGGTGAGGTCGGCGAAGACGCTGGAGACCTTTGGGTCCAATGGGTCGTGTCCCGCCAGGTAGTGCTTCTCCATGCTGTGCAACCCGCGCGCCTCGAGATAGTCGGAATGGGCATTGCGAGTGTGCGATGGCCCCGAGAAGGTGAAGTCAAACGCCCCCGATACACAGATCGCGGCGCACGGGAGAGGCAATCCCTCGTCGCGGGCCTGCAGCATGGTCGAGATCACCAGCCCGCCCCCTGCCGACTCCCCCGCGAGGATCAGCTTCTGGGGATCGACCCCACTCTCCAGCAGCCAGCGATAGGCTGCCACACAGTCGTCCAGCGACGCCGGGTAGGGATATTCGGGAGCCACCCGGTACTCGAGGTGGAGCGCCCTGGCGTGGAAGGCTCGAGCCAGGGACGCCACCCAGTGACGGTGACTGCCCAGGCCACCCATCATGAAGCCGCCGCCATGGAGGTAGAGCAGGTGCCGGCCGGCCACGCCGCGCTCCGGTGTCAGCCATTCGATGCTGGTCTCCCCGACCGCGGCGCCCTCGGCCGTGACCCCCGCGGGCAGCCGGATGAAGCGGCCGCGGTCGATGCCGCGCCGCAACCTCTCCAGGTCGAACTGCAGGGCGCGGTCACTGAAGGGCCGGAACAGCAGCCTCACCCACAGCGCGATCAGCCGACCGAGCAGGCTTGGGGCGTCCTCGGCGCGGCGGCGCCGAAGGAGGAGCCAGGCCAGGAACAAGACCATGCCGCCCACGAAGAGGGTGCCGGCCTGGCGGCGGCGGCCGCTCGTCAATGCTTGCTGCGCCTCCGGATAGCGTTCGACTCCGCCGGCGCGCGCAGGCTCATCCGCGAATTATCCCAATCGCCACGCGCCATCGCAGGTGGGACCTCAACCGGCCTCGACGTCCGTCGGCGAGGGAGACCGGAAGCGGGGCGGGAGAGTAACCGGCCAGGCCATGAGCGCCCTTTAGCGCCGCCCGCCAGAACCTAGGGGTTCAGGACCAGCGAGTATCCCCTTCCGGGCCGATTGACAACATGGCATGGGACCTCCAGCCGGCGCAGGATCTTGCGCAAACGCTGGATGTAGTTCCGGACCTCCTCCGGGTAGAGCGCGGGATCCGCCCACGCCTGGCCCAGGATTTGAGCCGCGGTGTGATAGCGGTGGGGATGCCGGAGCAGGAACTCCAGGAGCTGACGCTCGCGCTTGGTCAGGGCAACCTCGTTGCCGCCGTACCGGACAATGTCGCCCTCGGGGTCGATCCAAAGCCCCTGCAGGTCCCAGACCCGTTGATACCAGAGGTCGAGTCGCTCCTGGTATCCCCTCTGTTGGTCCTCGATGATGGCCACGTCCACAATCGCAGCCCGCTGCGCCTCGGGATGGAGCTTCGGCAGCTCGAGCCTGACACGTTTGAGCAGGGCTGCCTTGAACCGCAGCAGGTCGGCGTAGATGCTGATCCAATGTCGGCAGTCCTCCCAACGGAGGGTTTCGAGGTCCTCCCCCTGAAGGGGAACCGAGGGAGGACTCTGCCGGGGCGTCGTCGTACTCACCGCTGGGTCGATTTTAGTCCCTTCCCCGCTGGGGCGATGGCGGCCGGACGGATTGTTGCTGCGATTGTTGCGTCCGAAAGGTCAGAGTTGGCAACATGGCAAATAGACAGGTTCAGCGACCGGATGTCGCCGCAGAGGAGCGGGGCGGCGACCCCCAGCAGGCGATGGTGGGTGAGACTGAGATTGGGAGTGCGTCCCTCGAGCAGGCTCATTTCTGGAGGCGCACCTACTCAGAGATCCTCAAGATGGAAGAGAGCGTGATGGATCGAATAAGGGAGCTGATGGCCACCGAGTCGGTCGAGGTTCGCCAGGAGGTGGAGCTGAGCAATGTCCCCGTCATCGCCGCCCAGATCGAGAGGTTTCGTCAGCGCAGGAAATTCTGGGCCGTTCGGGTCGCCGAAATCGAAGACAGTGCGGGCCGCTTCAGCTGATTGCGGCTGGGTGGCGGGGTTTTTGCGGCATTTGTAACCCCCGTCGCACGCCGGGCATCCGAATCGTGAGTTCCGTCACCCCTGTGGCCAGGTACCGCAATGAGAGGACATCCAGCTCGCGGCCGGCGCACCAGCGCAGGAAGTCACTGGTAAAGCACTCGTCATCCGCCAGGACCCTTACGGTTTCGCCGGCCGCCCAATCAGCGGCGGCATCGGCGACCCTGAGGATGGGCTCGGGGTTTGGCAGACCTATCAGGTCCAGGGTCAGGTTGGCGACTGTGGCGCCACTCATCGGTTAGTCCTCCGTGGCCGGTTCGTTCAACTTCCAGACTGATCGTCCCGGCCATGTCCAAACAGGGCCAGAGGTCGCAAGAACGGGGGGCCCTTCGACCGATGACCACTGACACCCGCGCGGCGAGGTTGCTTCAGGCCGGGATGATCCTGGCTTCCGAGCTTTCCCTTCCGGCTGTGCTCCAGCGCATCGTGGAGTTGGCGGTGGAGTTAACTGACGCGCACTACGGCGCCGTGGGAGTCCTTGGGGGCGGCGCCGAGCGCATCGCGGAGTTCATTACCGCCGGCATCAGCGACGAGGCCCGGGCGATGATCGGGCACATCCCCTATGGGCGCGGGGTCCTCGGGCAGCTGATCGATGACCCCCGCCCGCTTCGCCTGGCCCGGGTCTCGGACCACCCGGCCTCGTCAGGGTTCCCGCCGAACCACCCGTCCATGGCGACCTTCCTGGGCGCCCCGGTGACCGCCCGCGGGCGGGTCTTCGGCAACATCTACCTGACCGAGAAGGCCGCGGGCCAGGAGTTCACCCAGGCAGACGAGGACGCGTTGGTCGTCCTGGCGGCGCAGGCCGGCGTCGCGGTGGCGAACGCGAGGGTCTTCGAGGAGAGCGAGCGCCGCCGCCGCAGCCTCGAGGCGGTCAGCGAGCTGACCGACCGCATCATCTCCGGCGATGACACCGCCCGCGTCCTCGAGATGGTGGCCAAGAACGCGCGCGAGCTGGTCCATGCGGACCTATCGATGATCGTCGGGCCGGCGGGCGCCGCCGGTCCAACGATCCTGGTCGCCGATGGCCACGCTGCCGAGCAATTGCGAGGGATGAGCGTCCCCGCGGACAGCTCGATCTCGGGCGAGGTGATGCGTTCGGGGCGGCCGATGGTGGTCGAGGACGCGTCGGCGCAATCCCTTGCCTACGAGCCGCTGGTGCACTCGGCGGACATGGGACCGGCGATCTTCGTGCCCTTGAGGCTGCGCGGGCAGGTCTTCGGCACCCTCTCAGTAGCCAACGGTCGCCTCGGCCAGGGGTTCACAGCCGACGATGTCGCCCTGGTTCAGACCTTCGCCAACCAGGCCTCTGTGGCCCTGGAGAACGGCAGCGCCAAGGAGGACCGCGAGCGGCTGGCCCTGCTTGACGAGCGGGAACGTATCGGCAGAGAGCTACACGACGGCGTCATCCAGTCCCTGTTTGCCGTCGGGATGAGCCTCCAGGGCACCGCGATGGCTTCCACCGACCAGGCCACCCAGCAGCGGGTTGACAGGGCCGTCGGAGAACTCGACCGCGCCATCATCGACCTCCGCAACTACATCTTCGGGCTGCGCCCGGTGATCCTCACCAATCATCAACTGGGCACCGCACTGCAGGAGCTGGTGGAGGAATTCACGGGCGCGTCGGAGGTGGTCACCGTCGCCGACATCGAGGCCGGCGCGGCAGACGCGCTGAGCAGTGTGTCGGCAGACGTGGTGCAGCTGGTCCGCGAGGCGCTGTCCAACGTGCGCAGGCACGCGAACGCCTCCACGTGCAGGGTTTCGCTGCGGCTTGACGGCCACACTGCAGTCCTGGAGATCGACGACGATGGCAAGGGATTTGACCTGGTCGCGGTCAAGAAGGGACTTGGTCTCGATAACCTGCGCAGTCGCGCCCAGGGACTTGGAGGCGAAGGCAGGATCGACTCGGTCGCTGGCGAGGGCACCGTCGTCACCATCAGGCTGCCGGTCAGGGCACCCGAGGTCGGCAGACGCGCGGTGGAAGCGTGACAACCACACCGTCCGAGAAGCAACTGCGGGTGATGCTGGTCGACGACCACGAGGTCGTCCGCGACGGCGTCAAGAGCCTCCTCGAAGCAGCCGGCGGGATGGTCGTGGTCGCCGAGGCGGCAAGCGTTCGCGACGCCGTCGCCCGCGCCGACCGATCCTTTCCTGATGTCGTCGTGATGGACGTGCGACTGGCGGACGGCAGTGGCATCGAGGCCACGCGCGAGATCCGCTCGCGGCGCCCCGACACCGCGGTGCTGATGCTGACCTCCTTCGCCGACGACGACGCGCTGTTTGCCTCGATCATGGCCGGGGCGGCTGGTTATGTCCTGAAGCAGATCAGGGGCGACGACCTGGTACGCGCGATCCGTGCGGTCGGGCGTGGCGAGAGCCTGCTCGACCCCGCGGTGACCGGAAGCGTGCTGGCGCGTCTGCGCAAGGGCAAGCACCTGCTGGAGGACGAGAAGCTGGCCCGGCTCTCGGCGCAGGAGGAACACATCCTGTCCCTGGTCGCCGACGGCAAGACCAACAAGGAGATCGGTGAGGACATGCACCTCGCCGAGAAGACCGTCAAGAACTACATGTCGAGCGTGCTCAGCAAGCTCGAGGTCGCCCGCCGTGCGGAGGCCGCCGCCTACCTGGCGACCCACCGGCGGCTTCCCGGGACCTGACCAAAGGTTCGCCGGGTGCAGCCTTTACTTCACCGACCAGGGCGATGGCATCCCGATTCTCTTCATCCACGGGACCGGGGCCGATGCCGACACCTGCCGCCGAATGGTTCTACCGCTGGGCGACTGCTTATCGTCAGGGAGACAACGGGTTTGACCGCATGCCGACCGAGCTGCGCGAGGCCGAACTCGACAACGCGACAGCGGCGATGAACGAGATCCAGGGTGCGCACCGCGGGGCCGGCCACCTGGGGTCGAAGGCGCTGCGCGAGATTGCCACACCCGCGGTGTGTGTGGTCGGCGAGGAGAACGCGCACCCGTGGTACCGAAGGACGACGGAGTTCGT
>DAINSI010000060.1:4435-12065 GCA_036741395.1 Candidatus Dormiibacterota bacterium | reverse complement strand
CGAAGCCGGTGACGCCCGGATCGGGCGCCCAGCGCCCGAGATACAAGTTCGGCTCCGTGGATCCCGGCTAAGCCTTCAGATGCTCGCGGGCGCGGGCTCCGGCGACCGGCTCTTCCAGCCGCGAGCCACCGCGGCGGCCACGAAGTGCTCGCTGATCAACTCCTGGATCTCGGGGGCGTCGACGTCGATGCTCATGGCGTGCCCGCTGCGGTCGAAATACCGCACCGTCGCGCTGGCGCCGATGTCCGCCGCAATGATCGCGGCGTTGGCGGGGGGCACGGTGGCGTCGCGCCGGCCGTGCAGCACCAGCGCGGGCTGCTTGATGTCGGGCAGCGACCTCCGCGCCAACTTGCACACCTGCAGCAGGTCGACGTGCGAGCGCATCGGCCGGCGCGCATAACTGCGCAACCGGCTCACCGCGTCGCGGTTCCACAGATCGACGCTGTTGCGGTCCGGGTAGTGCCAGCGCCGCACCCGCCGTCCGAGGACGATCTGGGTCTCGGTGACGCGACCCAGTGAGACCAGGGCCGCCATCGTGGAGATGGCGACGAGGTCCGGGTTGCGCGCCGCCAGCAGCAGGCTGATCGTCCCGCCCATCGACTGCCCGGCGCAGAACACCATTCGGCATTCGCGCTTGAGCGCATCGAGCTGCGCCTGGGCGCTGTCCAGCCAGTCGGTCCAACCCGTCCTGGCCAGCTCCTCCGGCGTGGTCCCATGGCCGGCCAGCAGCGCGCCGTGGACCCGGAAGCCCTTCGCTGCGAGGTGCTCGCCGAGGTCGCGCATCTCAGGCGGCGTGCCGCAGAACCCATGGATCAGCAGCACGCCAAGTTCGCCGGCGCCGAGGTCGAATGGCTCCAGGTCCCCCGGTTGGGGCGGGTAGCTCCAGGTTTCGACGCTGCTTCGGCGGGGCATCGGACCGATGCTAACCTTGCCAGCCATGATCCGGGAGGCCATCCACGAGCTGGTCGCGGGTCATGACCTCGACCGGGAGCAGGCGCGGGGCTCGATGGACGACATCATGCGGGGCGAGGCCACCGAGTCCCAGGTCGCCGGGTTCCTGATCGCGCTGCGCATGAAGGGCGAGTCGGTCGATGAGATGGTGGGCATGGTCGAGTCGATGCGGGCCCACGCAACCATGATCTCGGCACCGGCCGACGCGGTCGACACCTGCGGCACCGGTGGCGACGGCGCGGGCACCTTCAACATCTCAACCGCCGCCGCCCTGGTGATGCGCGGCGCGGGCGCGGTCGTCGCCAAGCACGGCAACCGTGCCTCCAGCAGCGTCTGCGGCAGCGCCGATGTCCTCGAGGCGCTGGGAGTTGCGGTCACCCTGCCGCCGGCGGCGGCCGAGGAATGCCTCAACCGCGCCGGGATCGCCTTCCTCTTCGCGCCCAACTTTCACCCTGCGATGCGCTATGCGGCGGTGCCGCGGCGCGAGCTCGGCGTGCGCACGGTCTTCAACTTCCTGGGCCCCCTGGCCAACCCCGCCGGAGTGCGGCGGCAATCCGTGGGGGTGGGCAGCGCCGAGGCGACGGAGAAGATGGCCCACGTGCTGGCCGCGCTGGGGCATGTGCGCGCGCTTGTGTTCCACGGCGCTGACGGCCTCGACGAGCTCACCACCACCGGTCAGTCGGACGTCTTCGACGTAAACGGCGGTGACGTCAGCAGGTTCCGCCTCGACCCCGCCGAGCTCGGCCTGGCCATGGCCACTGCCCAGGACCTGCGCGGCGGCGATGCCCGCCGCAACGCCGAGATCGTGCGCTCGGTGCTGGATGGCACGGCCGGCGCTCCGCGCGATGTCGTGCTGTTGAATGCCGCCGCCGGCCTGCTCGCCGCCGGCCGCGTGCCGGCCATGGGCGAGGGCCTGGTCGCTGCCCGCGATTCGATCGACTCCGGCGCCGCCCGCGCCGCCCTCGACGACCTCGCGCGCACCTCGACCGCGCTGGCGGCGTGACCGCGGCCGCGGAGGAGCTCGCCCACAACTTCGGTCAGGGGTTCCTCTGGGGGGCGGCGACCGCGGCCCACCAGGTCGAGGGCAACAACCAGAACAACGACTGGTGGCGCTGGGAGCAGCTGCCGGGAAAGATCAGGGACGGCAGCCGTAGCGGCCTGGCGTGCGACCACTACAACCGCTTCCGCGACGACTTCCAGCAGCTGAAATCGATGGGCCACAACGCCCACCGGCTCTCCCTGGAGTGGAGCCGCATTGAGCCCCTCCCGGGGCAGTACGATGAGGCCGCCCTCGCCCACTACCGCGAGGTCATCGGCACTCTGCGCCAGCTGGGCATGACGCCCATGGTCACCCTTCACCACTTCACCAACCCGGTCTGGCTCGCCGACCGCGGCGGCTGGGAGGACCCCTCGGTGGTGGAGAGTTTCCGGCTCTATGCCCGGCGCTGCGTGGAGCGCCTGGGTGACCTGGTGTCGCTCTGGGTCACCATCAACGAGCCCAACGTCTACGCCTACCAGGGCTATTCCGCCGGGCTCTGGTCGCCGGAGAAGAAGAGCTTCCCGGCGGCGGCCCGGGTGCTCAGGAACATGGTCCGGGCGCACGCCGCCGCGTACCAGGAGATCAAGCATTCGGCCCACGGGGCCGCCACCAAGGTCGGGATCGCCCAGCACCTGCGCGTCTTCCAGGCGTGGCACTGGTGGTCACCGCTGGACCACGTCGCCGCGGCCTTCCCCCATCACGCCTTCAACCACTGGTTCCTGCGCGCCTGCTCCGACGGGTACGCCGGGTTCCCGCTGGGCCTTCGTGACCGCATCCCCGAGGCTGCCGGCACGATGGATTACCTGGGCGTCAACTACTACAGTCGCGACCGCGTCACCTTCCACCCCGGCGCGCTGGGGTCGATGTTCGCCAGGAACTTCCCCACCCCCGGGGCACCGGTGTCCGACTTCGAGATGGAGATCTACCCCGAGGGCCTGCACCGCGTCCTCACCGACACCTGGCGCGCCTACCGCCGGCCGATCTACATCAGCGAGCACGGCGTCGCCGACGCCACCGACCGGTTCCGGCCCCAGGTCATCGTCTCCCACCTTGCCGAGGCCGCCCGCGCCCAGCGCGACGGTGTCGACCTGCGCGGCTACATGCACTGGTCATCGATGGACAACTTCGAGTGGTCCGAGGGATACACCATGCGCTTCGGCCTGATCGAGGTGGACTTCGCCACCCAGGAGCGGCGCCCCCGGCCGAGCGCGGCACTGTACAGCCGGGTGGTGGCGCAGAACGGGCTGGCGTGGCCCGAGATCGAGGAGCACTATCCCCGGGCGGCGCGCTACTTCGTGGGCTCGCCGGCCGGGGCCTCCAACTCCAGCAACCCCTCGTAGCGCAGCAACATCCCGGAGGGGGCGACCTCGATCAACGCCACGTGACCGGTCGCGGCGGTGACGCACCGGGCAGTGATCCCGTCCGACTGCCCGGACGCCCGCCGATAGCTTCGGACCACGACCACCGGCACCAGGTCCTCGACCCCCAGCTCCACGGCGTCCACGCCCCGCACCGTGGCGCCTGACGAGAACGTACGGGCCATGATCACCGCCGGGAACGCCGCTGAGATGTAGTCGAACTCGACCGCCGGGCCCCAGCCCAGCTCCACCTGGGTCGGACCGCCGGGCGCCGATCGGTGCGCCAGCATGCCGTTCCCGGTCACCGTCGCCTCGATCTCATACTCCTCCCCCCAGGCGTCCCGGCTATGGATGTACAGCAGGCGGGTGACCAGGTCGGCGTCGAGCTGCCACTGCAACTCGACCTCGACCGCCGCGGGGTAGGTCGTGCGCAGCGAGCTGGTCAGGTGAAACCCGCCCGGCGATCGCTCCACACTGAGCTGCTCGTGGCCCGCGGTGGCGCCGGCCGCGTCGAGGATCCGGTACCGGGCCCGGTGAGGTTGGAGCCGCATGGTTGGTTAGATTAGGCAGGTCGCCACCGGCGGCGCGGAGGAATCAGATGGAAGACGAGGTCCCGGTCCCTGACGTCGTACCACCGACCGGCCAGGTCAATGTCCAGATCCCGGACCACCGGTTTGAGATCCTCTACAGCGACCAGGCATTCGTGTCCCACACCCCGGTGGGCTTCACCATCGACTTCGCCCAGCTCACGCCCCAGATGTCGATGAGCCGGGTGGTCGCCCGGGTGGGGATGAGCGCCACCCACCTCAAGCTGCTGGTCAGGGTGCTGTCCGAGAACCTCCAGCACTTCGAGGCGCAGTACGGGGCGGTGGCGATCACCCCCGAGATGGTCCAGCAGCACCAGCAGCCCACCCACCACATCGGCTTCCAGCCCGAGCACCCCCCGGCGGACCACGAGCCCGGGCACGCCCCGGGGCCGCCGGGGCCGCCCGGACCGTGACGTCGTGACCCGGGTGCAGGTGCACAGCGATGGCGGCGCGCGCGGCAACCCGGGGCCTGCGGCCATCGGCGTGGTGCTGGAGATCGAGCGCGACGGGCGCCTCGAACTGGAGGCGGAGATCGGCGAGACGATCGGCGTCGCCACCAACAACGTCGCCGAGTACCGGGCGTTGATCCGGGGCCTCGAGGAGGCCGCACGCCTGGGCGCCAGCGAGGTGACCTGCCTGCTGGACTCCCAGCTGGTCGTGGAACAGCTCAGCGGGCGCTACAAGGTCAAGAACGCCAACATCGCCGGCCTTCACCGCCAGGCCGCGGACCTCGCGCGCTCCTTCAAGAAGGCCACGTTCAGGTACGTTCCCCGGGCGGAGAACGCCGAGGCCGACCGTCTCGTCAACGCCGCCCTCGACGGCAAACCAAGCGGCATCAGCCCGGGCGGCGCGAGGGTCCTGACCCTCGACCTCGACGCGCCGGCACCTGCTGCCCGCCCGGCCCCCGTGGGCGCACGAGGGCTGCTGGAGCACGCCTTCCGCGACGCCGTGGAGATCCCCAGGCTGCCCCTGGCCCGCCTCAACCGCGAGCTGCCCACCACCGAGCGTTACACCTCCGAGGACGAGGCCTGGAGGGCGCGCTGGGCCATCGCCCAGGCGCTGGGCGTGTTTGCCGTCCGCCTCGGGCTGGTGGACCGAGCGGAGGTCGACCGGCTCGAGGAGGAATTCGCCGCCCTCCGCCCCTTCTAGGCGGCCACGCATTAGAATCCGGCTCCTGGCGAGTCGGCGAGGTGACCGCGGCGGCGCAAGCCGTCGAGGAAAGTCCGAGCTCCACAGAGCAGAGTGCCGGGTAACACCCGGCGGGCGTGAGCCCAGGGACAGTGCCACAGAAAATACACAGCCGGGCGCAAGCCCGGTGAAGTTGAAATGGTGGAGGTAAGAGCCCACCGGCGGCCGGGAGACCGGTCGGCCAGGTAAACCCCACTCGGAGCAAGACCTGAAAGAGGGCGTTGAGGCTGCTCGCTCAGCCCTCGGGTAGGTCGCTAGAGGCGCCGGGCAACCGGCGTCCCAGATAGATGGTCACCACCCCGCGAGGGGGACAGAACTCGGCTTAGCGCCGACTCGCCAGGCTCCCCCCGGAATGGCCCGCCAGACCAGCGGTCCCTAGCTCCCGGCCGGCGCGTGGGTTGGGTCGGGTGCCAGCGATCGCGGGCAGGTGAGCCGGAAGCCACACGACCAGCAGGGGCGGTCGCGGTGCGTCGCGTGCAGCTCGAAATCCGCGCTGGCGATTCCGCGGGCGCAGGTCAGCAGCTCGGCGGCGGTAGTGCGCAGGATTTTGGCGTCATTGTCGACCTCGCGGTCGATCGCCGCGCCGAGGTCGACCAGCACCAGTTGCACGGCTGACGGCGCCACTCCGAGCAACTCGGGGGCGGCCAGCGCGTAGGTGCGGAGCTGCCACGTGTCGGCGCGCATCTCGAAGGCGTGCGGGGTAACCGTCTTGAAGTCGAGGATGGCCACCGCACGCCGGTGGCGCACGACGCGGTCGATGCGCAGGTGGAGTTCGACCGCGAGGCCGTCGGGCGCCGTCAGCACATGCCGAACTGAGTGCTCCAGGAAGAGCGTCGCCATCCGCGGCCACGGCCCCTCGGCATACGCCCGCAGGCCGGGCTCGAGGCGGTGCAGCGCGCGCTCCAGCTCCTCCCCCGCCCCACCCGCGCTCAGCGCCTCCCGCCGGACCGCCGCGAGGAGGTCGACGGCGCGCACTGGACCGCCGCCATCGACGGCGCGCTGCCAGCGGGCCAGCACCGCGTGTGTCGCCACTCCCAGCGCACGGTCCAGCGACGACGCCACGCCGGCGGGGGCGAGCGCGCGCGGCGCCCGCGACCAGTCCGGCGGAACGCGTGGCTCAGCGACGCCGTCGACGTGGAGGTTGCGGTATTTGAGCGGGCAGGCGGCGTAGAGGTTGAGCTCGCTGAACGAGCGATGCGGCGGCGGCGCCGGGCTGCTCAGGTCAGGCCGGCGATCTGGGCTCGCAGCTGCTCCCCCGGCGCGAAGCCGTAGTTGACCGCGCCGACCCGGCCGTCGGCGGCCAGCAGGACGGTGGTCGGCAGGCTGAGGACGTTGAATCGGCGCACCAGCTTGGCCTCGCGCGCGGCGTCAAGTTCCACCACCCGCAGGGTGCCGTCCAGCTCCGCGCGCAGCGACTCGATGGCCGGCTTCTGGCGGTAACGGCAGATCGAGCACTGCTCCCCGGTGAAGAACAGCAAGGTGCGCTCGCCCTGGCTGAGCGCGGGTTCCAGCGCCCCGCCGACCAGGCGCCGCCGCCGCACCGCCGAGCTCACGCGGGTCAGCAGATACAGCGCGGGCAGCGCCGCCAGCAGGGCGGCGAAGACCGCCAGGCGGACCGCCAAGGATCAGCCCCGGCGCGGCAGCAGGCGCATCCGGTCGAGCTGGAAGTACATCTGGCAGCCGACGCAGAAGTCGAAGGCAAAGTTGATGAAGGCCAGGGCGATCACGATCCAGGTCAGGACCCAGCCCAGCGCCGCCGCGCCGACCGCAAAGGACAGGCCCGCGGCGAGCAGGAACGTCGCGCCCACGACCTGGGCGAACTGGTGTGGGGCGGGGTCCTCCTCGATGACCCGGGGCTTGACGATGCCGCGCGGCTTGAGCACACGGAGGTAGAGCTGACGG
Organism: Candidatus Dormiibacterota bacterium; assembly: GCA_036741395.1. GTDB lineage: Bacteria > Chloroflexota > Dormibacteria > DASZGP01 > DASZGP01 > JAXDLW01. Next base: position 5,040 of record DAINSI010000060.1, on the reverse strand, counting down.
AACAGGCCGATCTCGGGGTTGACCACTCCCAGCAGCATCACCACCCCCACCAGCGGCGCCAGCAGCCAGGCTCCCCTGACCTGGAGCACGAAGCCCAGCGCGAAGGCCAGGATGTTGATTCCCATGATGAGCGCCTGGCCCACCTTGAGAACGCTGCGATCGAACTTCTGAACCGCCATTTCACACCACCTCGAATAAACCCGACCTTCCTAGTAGGAATTGTAGCCAGGCGCCGGGTATTCCGATGCCGCCTCAGGACGGCAGGCGAACGTGGACCTCGGTCGGCGGGACCACTTTCTCCGCCCTGCTGCCTACCGGGTAGATGCGGATGCCGCGCGCCGCGGCGGTGCCGAAGTCCCAGCCCTCCCGCCAGAGGCGCCGGGCTGCGCCGAGGTCGGCGGCATCCTCGGTGGTCGAGCCGTTGGTGAAGCTGACCTCCTGGTGGGACGCCGAGGCGTAGCCCAGGCGCACCTCGGTGGCGCTCTCGCGCAGGTAGGTCAGGTCGTCGAACCGGGTGTTGTCGGCGGGCTGTTCGGCAGCGATCACCAGCTCGAGGGTTGGGACGTCCCCGGCACTGAGCTCGGCCCGCGTCGCCCGCCGGGCCT
>DAINSI010000060.1:1856-4425 GCA_036741395.1 Candidatus Dormiibacterota bacterium | reverse complement strand
GGCCTCGACCTGGTCGAGGCGCTCACGGCGACGGATCTCGCCGCGCACGGCGTCGGCCTCGAGCCGGAGTCGTTCCAGCTCACCGCGCACCGGCGCCATGCCCTTCTCGATCGACTCCAGCTGCGCGTGAAGATCGTGGAGGGACGCGCCCAGAAAGCCGTCCGCGGTCAGTGGGAGGGTGCCTCTGTGGGCGTCGCCGAAGCCGCGGTGCGCCGATCGGCGGCGTCGGCCCGGTGCTTGAGGATCATCGCGTAGACGATGCTGCCTGAGATGAACAGGGTGCTGGGCAGGAGATGCAGGGGGGTGATGGTCATGTACGGCCCGATCTGGCGGTCCAGGCGGATCCCGGCGGCGAGGAAGGTCGCCGCCCAGAGCGCCGCCGCGAGCGCGACCGAGGGCAGGAACACAACGTAGCGCACCCCGAAAAGGCCGCTGAAAACCGAGATCACCATGCGGAACCCGGGGATCTGTCGGCCCACGATGATCATCAGCGGTCCCCAGCGCACGAATCCCTTCTCGACGCGGTCCAGGCGGTCCTGCTTGATGTGCATGTAGGGCCCGTAGCGTTTGACGAACGGCTGACCGTAGCGGCGGGCCAGCCAGTAGAGGACCGAGGACCCCAGCATGGAGCCGCCCACGATGGCGACAAAGGCCGAGACCAGGCTGATGCGACCACGCACCACCAGGTGGCCGGCGTAGGCGATGAAGACGTCGCCCGGGAGCGGCAGGGGAACACCGATTTCCTCCAGCGCGATCACCGCCAGGATCGCCGAGGCCCGGTGCAGCGCGATCTGGTGCACCAGGAATCGCGTCAGCGGAACCGCCCGGTCCAGGCTGTCGCGCAGCGAGATAGCAGCGGCCCGCAACGCCAGCATCATGTTTGAAGTCTAGATAAGGCGCGCGCGAGCGCCCGGGCGCTCAGCCCAGGAAGGGCACCCCGATCACCTTGAGGCGCTTCTGCACCGAGCGCACCGCCCACTCGTTGACCTCCTCCCGGGAGTAGCCGCTGAGGGTCGGGTCGGAGTCCTCCAGCAGGCTCAGCGTGAGGGGGAAGGTCTGCTCCAGCTGGTCCTGGATCACGGCCTTCCACCTGTCGTCCTTGCGAACGGCGTCCTGGAGGAACTTGGTGCCGAAGCTGATGTGCCGGGACTCGTCGCGCATGATCGCCGTGAACCCGGCCCGGAAGCCGGGATAGATGTTGTCGCGCTTGAAGAAATCGAGGGTGAAGCGCTGCCCGGTCAGGGCCAGGAACCCCTCGATGAGGATGTGGTAGACGGTCACCCCGCGGACCAGGTTTTCGAAGTTCGAGGGATCCTGCCGGAGCTCGTCGGCAAGGCGCGCAAGGGTACCGAAGAAGATGTCGTCGTACGCCCGGTAGACCCACGGCTTCTCGTCGAAGATGCGGTCGTAGAGGGTCTCGCCCTGCGAGCCGAGCACCTCGGTGAAGAAGCGGTCGAAGAAGACCACGTGCCGCGCCTCGTCCACCACCTGGGTGGTGAGGAAGATCTTCTGCTCCTCGTCGGGCACCGCGAGCACGAAGGGCACCAGGTCGACGGTGACCTGGCGCTCGCCGATCCAGAAGGAGGAGAACGTCTTGTGGCCCTGGTCGGTCTGCTCCTGGGTCTGCTCGACCTTGAGCCGCTCGTTGTCGAGCAGGTCCTGGCCGAAGTCGATGTCCTGGGTCTTCCACTGCTGACGTTCCCAGCGCAGGTACAGCTCACGGTACGAGGGCAGCCGGCCGCCGTCGTCACCGTGGTCCAGGAGCAGCAGCACATCGTCGATGTGGGTGTCGGCGAGTTGCAGTAGGGATGCCTTTTCGACGTCGGCGGTGGTCGCCATTCAGTCCTCCCGGAACCTGCTGATGGCCCTCAGACTAGCACTTTTTTCTGACGATGGCGTCAGAAAGTTTCCCGCTCGCCAGCCCCACCGCAGAGCCGATCACAGCCCCGCCGATGACGTCGCTGGGATAGTGGTGCCCGAGGTAGATTCGGGAGAATCCCACCGCCGCGGCGATGCCCAGCAGCAGCGGGCGGTGGTCGGGGAAGCAGCGGGACATCGCCCAACCCGCGGCAAAGCTGCCGGCGGTGTGACCCGAGGGGAAGCTGGAGTCGGTGGTGCGCTTGCCGATGACGATGTCCTCGGCAATCACCGCCCAGGGGCGCTGGCGCAGGAAGTAGGTCTTGATCGGGCCCTGGGTCAGGCCGGTGGCGACCAGCATCGTCGCCGTGGTGGTCGCGGCCACGCGCCAGCCTGCGCGGCTCCCGGCCACGGCCAGGATCGCCGCCGCGGCCACCCACCCGGAGCCCCTGCCCAGGTTCGACACGGTTTCCAACACGTCGTTGGAGACCTGGCCGCGCGGCAGGTGGTTGATGGCCAAAAAGATCGAGGCATCGATGGCCCGCAAGCCCCCCATCTCGCGGAGCGCCGCCTTCTTCTGCGGTGGCTCGGGACCGGCGATCTCCACCGCGGCCTCGGTGGCAGCCTCCTTGGCGGTGTCCCCGGCCCCCTTCACCGCCTCGGCGGCGTCGCCCACGGAACCCGCAGCCGTCGCCGCGACCTCTGCGCCTTT
>DAINSI010000060.1:0-1846 GCA_036741395.1 Candidatus Dormiibacterota bacterium | reverse complement strand
GGTCCGACATCGGCCGATCATAAGCAGATCGCGCCCGCCGATCCCGAGTGAAATAGGATTCGCGGCCGTGGGGGAAGCGATCATCCAGGTCCGGGACCTGCGCAAGTCATACGGGGCTGTCCAGGCGCTCAGGGGTATCACCCTGGACGTCCGGCGGGGCGAGGTCTTCGGGATCCTGGGCCCCAACGGGGCCGGCAAGACCACCACCCTGGAGATCATCGAGGGGATGCGGCGTGCCGACTCCGGCCAGGTGCTCGTGGACGGGATCGACGTCGGGCGCGAACCGCAGCGGGTCAAGGCGCGCATCGGCATCCAGCTCCAGAAGACCGGGTACTTCGATCGCCTCAACCTGATCGAACTGTTGCGCCTGATGGGCGAGCTGTACGAGCGGCGGCTCGACCCGATGACCCTGCTCGACGAGGTCGGGCTGCGTGCCAAGGCGAAGGCGAGGGCGAAACAGCTGTCCGGCGGCCAGCTCCAACGCTTCAGCATCGCCGCCGCGCTGGTCAACGACCCCGACATCATCTTCCTTGACGAGCCGACCACCGGGCTCGACCCGCACGCGCGCCAGAACCTGTGGCGCCTGGTCCGCAGCCAGAACGAGCGGGGCCGGACGGTGGTGCTGACGACGCATTACATCGAGGAGGCGGAGGCCCTCTGCCAGCGCGTCGCGATCATGGACGAGGGAGCGATTGTCGCCATGGACTCGCCCGCCAGCATGATCGAAGGACTGCTGGCCGAGGGATTCACCAAGGAGGTCGAGCGAAAAGCCGCAGACCTCGAGGACGTCTTCCTGGCGCTGACGGGAAAGACGATCGACGACGACGCCGCGTGAGGTTCCAGCGACGCGCCACCGCGGCGCTCACCCGGGCCATCATCACCAACTACCTGCGCAGCCCGCTGGGGGTGCTGGGCGGCATCCTCGGACCGATTCTGTTCATGGCCTTGATCGGCTTCCTGACCGCGCAGCCCGGTCTGAAGCTGGCGGTCGTCGACCACGCTCACACCAGTCTCGCCGGGGATTTCGTCTCGACCCTGCAGCGCACCAGGGGCCTGGGCGTCGAGGTCCACGACGACGGCGCCGCCGACAAGCTGCTGCGGACCGCGAGGGTCAGCGGGGTCCTGGTGATCCCTCCCCGTTTTGGGCAGAAGGACGCGGACGGGAAGCTTGTTCCGACCACCATCACCGAGACTTACGACCCCGGCCAGACCGCTTCACCGGTCAGCGTCCTGGCTGTTGCACAGATCGTTTCGGCATACAACGACCGCGTGTCCCCTTCCCCGCGGGTGATCAGGCTGCGGACTACGCCCGTTTCGGGCGCGCACCAACCGCCGTGGGCCCTGCAGTTCTTCGGCCTAATCCTGACCTGGAACACGATCCAGGTCGGCCTCCTCAGCGGGAGCGCTGCCATAGCCGGCTACAAGGCAAAGGGAGCGCTGCGCCGGATCCAGGCTTCACCGGTGCGGGCGACCAACCTGATCGTGGCGCAAGCCCTCTCCTCCGCGGTCATCGGCACCGTGCAGGTGGTCGTGCTGGTCGTCGCCGGGGCGGCCCTGCTCAAGGTGCCCATCAGCCCGCTCCCTGGGCTGGTCGTGCTGAGCATGATCGGCCTGGTGCTCTTCCTGTCGATGGGGATGGCGGCGACGGGCACGATCGCAGACACCGAGCAGGCGGCCTCGGTCACCGCAGGACTGTTCCTGGTTTCCTTCCTTCCGCTGAGCCTCCCCCAGGGCGAGATCCCCGTCGCCGTCCTACCGGTGGTGCGAGCGCTCCCGTCTTCGCTGTTGAGCCATGCCATGCAGCAGGTTGGGACGCAAGGGGCCGCCCTCTGGAATGTCCCCGAAG
>DAINSI010000059.1:0-12445 GCA_036741395.1 Candidatus Dormiibacterota bacterium | reverse complement strand
GGTCGGGCCGAGGTCGCAGCCGACTTACGCTGCGGGCGCGCTGCCGGAGCGGCCTTCGCCTGGCGTTCTGCAGACATCGCCCTCGCCTCGCGGTCGGCGATCGACCTCACCACGGCCGGCACTGTTTTCAGGCCAAGCTGCTTGGCAACGGCCAGCCTGCGGCCGCCGTCGAGGACCTCAAAGCCACTCCCCGACTGCCGCAGCAGCAGGGGCTGCAGGATACCGGCCTTACCAATGCTGTCATTGAGCTCGCGATCGGCGTCAGTCCGACGGCCGCGGGCCAGTTTGATCTTGGAGAGCGCGATCTCGTCGAGCTTGGTCTCGGTGGTCGGTGCGACGTGGCGTTCGAGCGCTTCATTCGACTGTGGCGTCGGCCGCCCGTTGCCCTGCGCGCCGAACATGCGATCCAGTCCGGTCGGTGCTGCCGGCGCTGTGCCGGTGTCGGGATCGTCGGCCAGGATGCTGTCGATCTTGGACCGGAAGTCGCCCTTGCGCTTGCTCATCGAGCTCTCCCCTCCACTCTTGCGACGACCTCGACTGCCAGGTCGCGGTAGGCCTGCGACGCGTCCGATTTCGACGCGTACCTGAGTATCGGCACTCCTTCAAGGGAGGTCTCGGCGAGCTTCACGGTGTTCTTTACGACCGCGTCGAAGACGGGGAGGTTGGGAAGGTCGCGCAGGGCCTCGAGCATGTCACGACTGAAGTTGGTGCGGGGACTGACGAACGTGGGCAGAATCCCCAGCACGCGCACATCGGAGTTGAGCCTCTGCCGCGCCGCCGCAAGGGTTCGGAGGACCTCCTTGAGGCCCTTGATGGCAAAGCCCGACATCTGCACCGGGACCAGGATGTAGTCGGCGGCGGCCAGGGCGTTGAGCGTGTGGAAGCCGAAGTTCGGCGGGGTGTCCACGAGGATGAAGTCGTACTTGGTGCCGCCTTCGCCCAACCGCTTGATCACTCCCCGCAGCAGGAGCTCGCGGCCGATGCCGCTCTGCAGGGACGCCTCCACCGCCGAGAGGTCGGGGTTGGAGGGCAGAAGGTCCATGCCGTACTCGCTGCTGAGCACCGCCGAGCCGTTGGGTGACTCCCCGGTGAGCGCGTGGAAGACGGTGTCGTCGAGCCGGTAGGGGTCATAGCCGATGCCCGAGGTCAGGTTCGCCTGGGGATCCATGTCGACCGCCAGGACCTTCTTCCCCATCTCCGCGAGCGCGCAGGCGAGGTTGATGACGGTGGTGGTCTTCCCCGTTCCTCCCTTACCTGAGATGGCCGCTATGGTCACGCTCACGGCGGTAATTCTACGGAGCGGGCCCCGAGCCGGTTCAATTTACTCGCAGGAGGCTGATCACGAAGATCGCGAGCAGGATCACGACGACGATCGTGAGCACCAGCAGCAGCACCGCGCCGACCCCGAAGAAGGTGTTGATCCTCTGCGCCTCCACGGGGGCGACGACCGAGGCAGCGGGCCCCTCGACGAAGGGAACCCCGGCGCCGGGCCTGAGCCCGTCGGCATAGTCCGCGGTGGGGTCACGCGCGGGCTCGGGGGCCAACACGACCTGCGTGGCCGCAGGCCATGCCGCGGGAGTTGCGGCGGCGGGCGCCGGCGCCGGCGGCCAGGACGAGATCGGCGGGTAGGGCGGCCGAACGGGTTCGACGGCGGCGGGCTGGCCGATCTCCTCGCGGATCAGCGGTTCGGCGGCGGTGACGGCCTCGCCCGCGGTGTGATCGGCCACCGGCGGTGCCGGTGACGGCTCGAACGCCGGGCGGGCAGGCTGGCCGGGTTCGCTGGGCAGGCGCGCTGGTTCGTCGCGGGGAGGGACCGGGGGCTGGTACGGGGGCTGCTGGCTCATCTCAGCCCTGCCACTCGTTGGCCTGGTCGATCTTGCTCAGGACCCAGTCGAACTTTCCGCTGGTGACCGCTTCGTTGCAGTACTTGCAGTGGCCCGTCGCGTTCACGTCGAGCGGAGCGCCGCAGTTGGGGCACTTCTTCTCGGTGATGCCACCGCTGACCAGGGTCTTGGCCCCGGCGCTGCGGGTGAAGGTCCAGAACTCCGTGAACGGCGTGTCGGCGCGGTCGCCGCTGATCTTCTTGCCGGTCTGGTCATCGACGTCATAGTCCTTGGCGCTGGCGTCGACGCGGACGACGATGTTGTCGAAGTTCTCGTCGTGGGTGGCCTTGACCACGTGCATGCCCTGGACGTACAGGGCCTCGAGGACGTTCTTACGGTGTTCGGCCGTCATCTGGTCCACCTGGGTCTTCCAGCCCATGTACAGCCCCGGGCTCATATAGGCGCGCCCCTCGTCCACGTTGCGGTCCTGCCAGGCCTTCTGAAGCAGGAAGAACGCCGCCTGGGCGCGGTCCAGGAACTGCTGCTCGGTGAAGTTGGGATCGGCAGCCTGGATCGCGGCGATCTGCTCGTTGGGATCGGGAGCGTAGGCCACGGCCGGCGGCGGCCCCTCGTAGGCCGGCTGGTACGCCGCTGTGGTCCCGCCGCCGCGCCGCGCAAAGGCGCGGTAGGCGAAGTAGATGACCAACCCCAGGATCAGGAGGCAGCAGATGCTCCCCCCTCCCCCGCCGAAGAACACCGGGAGGAAGAAGAACCCGCCGCCGCCACCGCCGCTGCCGCCGAAACCGCCGCCACTGCTAAGTCCACCTCCGCCGCCGCCGACGGAGCCGCCACCACCGTGACTGCCGCCACCGCCACCGCCGCGGGCGAGGGCAACCTCCGGGACCAACAGCACCACCAGCGCTACGGCCAGGACGGCCGCCAGCACCAGCCTGCGGCGGCTGAGGAACGACGTCAGCAACCGGGCCAATCCACCCTCGAGCCGGGCGAGGGTGCTCAGGCCGGGCCCTCCGTCCCCGGCTGGGCCGGGGGTTGTTCCGGCGCGGGAGCCGGGGCGGCCGCCGGCTGCAGGTTGTGGCCGCAGCTGACACAGAACTTGGCCGTGGCCGAGTTTTCGGTGGCGCAATCCGGACACTTGATCGTCGACCCCGTGGGGGCGGCGGCAGCGGCACCAATCGATTGCCCGCACGAGGAGCAGAACTTAGCGCTCTCCGGGTTGAGGGCGCTGCAGTTGCCGCAACGGACCTGGATCGACCCGCCCGATGCGACGGCCTGGCCCTGCTGGCCGGCAACGTTCTGGCCCATCCCGAGGCCGATCCCGAGGAGCGCGGAGGGCAGTGCGCCGCCGCCCTGCGCCGCGCCCTGGCCGACGCCGAGCATGGCCTCGCCCGAGGCGTACTGCTGGAAGCCGCCCGCGAGCTTGGTGTAGGAGACGTCCTTGCGGAAGTTCTTCAGGGTCGCCTCGTCCTCCTCCTTGATGGAGATGGTGAAGTTACCGAGGCGGACGATCTGCAGTCCGTAGGTGTCGATGTACCCCTGGACCTTGGCGATGGTCTCCTGCTCGACCTCATCGGTGTGCGCCGCGATCCCCAGGATCGCCCAGCCGGAGCTGACGATGTGGCTGGTGACGTCGGTACGCAGGACCTTGAGCAACTGCTCGCGCATCCAATCCGTGATCTGGTCGTTGCTCTGGAGTTGCTGGGTGCCAACCAGCTGCAGGATCAGGGACTGGGGCTCGATGGCCTTGAGCGAGTACTCACCGAAGACGCGCAGCCCGACAGCGATCCCGGTGTCGGGGTCGACCACGTTATCGATGCTGCCGCCGAAGGGAAGGTTGGGAAACTCACGGGTGCTGATGAAGTAGATCTCGGTCTTGAAGACGTTGCCTCCGCTGGCGGCGTCGACCAGCTTGCCCAGGAAGGGGATCTCCGAGCTGTCGAGCGTGGAACGGCCGGGCTGCATTGTGCCCTGGACCTGGCCGTCGCGGAAGAAGACCGCCAGCTCGTCCTGCTCGACGGTGAGCTGGGTCCACTTGCGAATGTTGGTGTCGGGCCACTTGTAGAGGATCTGGCCCTTGGCCGAGTCGGGCCGGGCAATGAACTCGCGCTTGACCTCGCCACCAAACAAACCCATCGGTCATCTCCTTCTGACCTGGGCGTCCTCGCCCAGCCAACGCAGTTATACCCCCGGTCAGTCGTCCTCGTCCTGATCGTTGTCGATGGGAAGCGCCGCGAGGTGCTCCTCGGACTCCTCGGCGTGCAGGCCACCACACTCCTCGCAGTAATAGAGGACGCCGCGGAACCCATCCTTGAGGGTCCAGCAGACGTAGCGCGCGGGGCGATCTACGGGGAAATCCCTCTCCAGCGCATCGATGATCGGGATCAGGTCGTCCTCGTCGCGAAGGATCAGGGTGATCACCGCCTCCTTCTCCAGGATCTGCAGTACGGCGTCGGCGTAGCGCTCGCCGCTGTCGGTGGTCCACACCGACCAGGACTCCGAGTACGGGGTTCGAAACTCGCGGGTGAGGTAGCGCTCCGACCAGAACTCCTGGAAGCGCTGCTCGCGCTCGGCCTCCTCGGCGGCGTACTCGGCCTCCAGGGCGCGGACGCCGCGGGTGATGCCGCGTCGCAGGCTCTGGTAGTGCGGCGACTGCGGCTCCTCGTTGGTGAAAACCCGGCCGTACACCTTGTTAAAGGAGTCGATCACCGCGTTCTCCGACCAGGTTTCCTCAGGCGAGACGCCATGGCGAACCTCATCCACGATGCTGGCGAGGTCGCGCCAGTGCTGACCGTAGAGCTCCTCCATGACCGCCACGGGCTTCTCGAGACTCTGCTTGATCATCTCGGCCTCGGTGAGGTCGCGGTAGGCGGCGGGGTCCTCGCTGCCGAGGACCCGGCGCAGGTAGTAGTCGAGGATTGCCCAGGCGGCGCGGATGCGCCCCGGACGGTCCCAGTATGTCTCCGGCCAGCGCCCGCCGCGCCGCACACGGTTGTAGAGCTTGATGGCCTCTTCTTCCGGGTCAGTGCGGACCCCATAGCGCCTCATGTGTGGATTATCGACCTGTGCAGGCTAGGCGCAGGGAGGCAGCACCTTCCCGGGGTTGAGGATGTCCCTCGGGTCCAGCAACCGCTTGATGGAGTGCTGCAGACTCAGCGAAGTGTCCCCCAGTTCACGCCCCAGGAAGTCGCGCTTGAGCAGCCCCACGCCGTGCTCGCCGGTGATCGTTCCTCCCATCTCGAGGGTGCGCACCAGGATGGCCTCGAAGGCGCGGCGCGCGCCCATCACCGAGGCCTCGTCGTCGTCGTGGAAAACGATCATGGGGTGCAGGTTGCCGTCGCCCGCGTGGCCCACGGTAGGGATCAGAACCCCGTTCTCGGCAGCGATCTCAGTGACCGCGCGGAGCAGGTCGGGAATGCGTGCGCAGGGCACGGCGACATCGTCCAGCAGGGTGTTGCCCAGCTGCTTGACCGCAGAGTAAGCCAGCTTGCGGGCGGAGAGAAAGACCTCGGCCTCGAGCGGGTCGTCGGTGGTCGCGGTGAACCCGGCGCCCGCCTCGATGCAGAGCCGCTGCATGAGATCGACCTCGATCCTCGCCTGACCCACCCCGGCGTCTGATTGGCCGATCAACACGCCGGCGGCGTCGGTGTCGAGGTCGAGGCGGCGCCACGCCTCGACGGCCCGGATGGTGGCCTGGTCGATCAGCTCCAGCAGCGACGGGACCAGCCGGCCCCTGATCGCCACGACGGCGTCGCCCAGGCTCACCAGCGAGGGGAAGAAGGCGATCAATGTCGAGGGCGGCGGGGGCAGGGGCCGCAGCCGCAGCGTCGCCGAGGTCACGACCCCCAGCGTGCCCTCGGAGCCCACGAACAGGCCGGTGAGGTCGTACCCCGCGACGCCCTTCAGGGTGCGCCGGCCAGTCTTGACCAGGGAGCCGTCGGCGAGCACCACCTCCAGGCCCAGGACCGAGTCGCGGGTCACGCCGTACTTGACGCAGCACAGCCCCCCGGCGTTGGTCGCGATGTTGCCGCCCAGGGTCGAGATCTCCCTGCTGGCAGGGTCGGGCGGAAAGAAGAGACCGTGCTCCCGGGCGGCCAGCGAGAGCTGGGCGTTGATCACCCCGGGCTGCACCACCGCGTAGAGGTTCCTGGCGTCGAGGTCGAGGACGGTGTCCATGCGCTCGAGCGAGAGCACGACGCCGCCATCGACCGCGTTGGCCCCACCCGACAATCCGCTGCCGGCGCCGCGGGTGACCACCGGGGCCTGGTGCCGGCCCGCGACCAGCAGGACCTTCTGAACCTCCGCCGGGGTCGTCGCCAGCACCACCGCCGCGGGGGTCCCGTAGGGGACGTTGCGGGCCTCGTCGTGGCGATAACCGTCAAGAGTCACCGGGTCGGTGACCACGCGCTTGGGGAGCGACCGTTCGAGGTCGGCCAGGAGCGCCGAGGATGGCATGGGAAGAAGCCTATCCGCACCCCTGCGGGCGCCGCCTACGACCGGGCGGCTCCCAGCAGCCCGTCGAGGACGGCCGCCAGTTGGATCGGCGGGACGTCCTCCTTGACGTAGTACGCGAGGGCCCCGAGCCGGTAGGCCTCATCGATGGTCTGCGCGTCGTTGGAGTTGGACAGCACCACCACCGGCACGTCGGCGCCCATGAAGTCGCCGCGCAGCTCCTTGATCAGCTCCAGACCATTGATGTCGGGCAGGTCGAGGTCCAGCACGACGATGTCATGGTCGAGGGTGGCGGCGAGAACGTAAATCTTTGTCAACAGACGTAATCTCCGGCGCTGATCGCGGCGGCTCGATGGCTAGCATCCACCGGATGCTCCCTGGCCCGACGATGCCAAGCCGCCGACCGCAGGCGCTCGCGGCCCGGCTGGCCGCCCGGGTGTCGTGGTGGCACCCTGCGCTCGGAGCCCTGGTCGCCCTGCTTGCGGTCACCTTCTGGCAGCCCCGGGCGCCGATGGGAGTTGACTTCCACACATACCTGGCGGCGGCTGAGGTCGGTATGAGCCAGGGGTGGGGCCACATCTACGACCAGGTCCGTGTCGCCACCGTCGAGCGGCAGCTGGTGCCATCCGAGGTCGCCCAGCCGTTCCTCAGCCCGCCGCCCGTGGCCTGGCTGGCGGTCGTGGTGTCGCCGCTGCCATTCGTGGTCGCCTACGTGGCCTGGGCCGGCGCGCTGGTGATCGGCCTGGTCGTGGCCCTGTCATGGGCAGCCCGTGGACCCGTGGCGACGCGCCTGGTCCTGGCCCTGGCGGTGGCGGCGACGTCATGGGTGATGCTGGCCACGCAGGTGGGACAGGTCGTCCTACTGGTGGCCATCGGCGTGGTCGTCGGTTGGCGACTGCTCCGCGACGAGCGCGATTTTGCAGCGGGTCTGGCCCTGTCGCTGGTCATCTTCAAGCCCAACACCGCGGTCCTGGTGCCGCTCGCGCTGCTGGTCGCGGGCCGCTACCGGGCCGTTGCGGGGATATCGGTGGTGGGCGCGGGGATCCTCGCCGTGGAACTCCTGACCGCGGGTCCGCTGGGGCTCTCGCGGTATGTCGCGGAGCTCGCCGGCCCACTCCCATCGGGGGCCGGCGCGCTCACCCTGCACGGCGCCCTCGGCATCGACGGAGGTGCGGCCACCGCGGCGCGCCTGGCCATTGTCGGGGCCACGCTGGTCGGCGCCCGCCGGCTTCGCGGCCGACCCGGGTTCCTGCTGGCGGCTGCGGTCGTCGGGTCGCTGCTGGTGGCACCCTACCTGCACACGTCCGACCTTTCGATGCTGGTGGTCGCTGCCTGGCTGCTCTGGCAGGAGAGTTCCGCGGTGGCCTGGCGGCTGACCCTCGCCGGGGGGTGGCTGGTGGCTGCGCCGCTGAGCACGCTGGTCCGGGTCTGGCCCTCGGTGAACCGCTGGCCCCTGGCAGAGCTCGGGATCCTGGCCGCTGTGATCATCTCCGCCTCGCCAGAAGCTCGGCGCGGGACTGGCGATGCTGGGGGTGATCCTGGTCTCACTGACGTGAGTTGACGCCGAACTGCACAAGTCTGGCGTGTCTGGTTCGTTGTAACCAACCCCATGGCAAGCGCGAAGAGCAACGTCACGCCCGGTATGTGTGCATATGCGGCGACCCCGGGTGCCGACGCCAGCAAGAGTGGCGGAATCCTGCTGGAGGTCACCGCCTTCCGATCCAAAGCCGAGGCCATGACCTCATTCCACAATCACCAGCAGGATGAGGTCGGCAGGTCCTTCCCAACGCAGGAGATCTCCGGCCTAGGCGACCAGGCATTCTCTGCAGGCCGAGATGAGGTTGGGGTCGATGTTCTCCTCAGTGACCGGACGATAAATGCCAACCTGGGGGGTCAGTCCCCGGAGGTGAGCGATGCTACGAAGGTGGCTGATGCCACCGCGCTCGCGAAGCTCATTATTTCCCGGTTGCCCAAGGGGGGCGGGTAGCAGCAGGGAGCGAGACTCGCGAAGCGATCGTGGTAGGTGCCGGTCCCGCTGGCCTTGCCGCGCGGGGCGGCAATGGACATGGGAGAGGCGGTACCCCCGTGCGAGCAGGCTTTCCGCCAAACTGGTGCTTCCAAGGTGCGTACTTCATTCACCGACCTCGTCGGCTGTGCCCTCCCCATTCAGCTGGCCGCGATGGGCGGTGTTGGAACGCCCGCGCTGGCGGCAGCGGTGGCGCGGGCAGGCGGCCTGGGCATGGTGCCCATTGGGGTCGAGCATCCCAAAGGCCAGGGGGGAGCCGTGGGCAAGAACTTCCTGGCGGTCTTCAACCCTTCCCTCGACGACGTCTCCGAAGCTGCTCGCGGAGGGCGGGTTGTCGAGTTCTTCTACGCCTGGCCCGCCCGCGCGTATGTCGACGCCGTGAAGACCGCAGGTGCGCTTGCCGCGTGGCAGATCGGCTCGGTCGAGGAGGCCACGGCCGCCGAGGAGGCGGGGTGCGATTTCGTCATCGCCCAGGGGACGGAAGCGGGCGGCCATGTGCGGGGAATGACATCGCTGGATGACCTGCTCCCCAGGGTCCTCGACGCGGTCAGAGTCCCCGTGGTCGCCGCCGGGGGGATCGCCACCGGTCAGCGGGTCGCAGAGCTGCTGCAGCGCGGCGCGGCGGGCGTGCGCGTCGGGACCCTCTTCCTGGCCACGCCGGAATGCGACACCCACCCCCTCTACCTCGAGCGCCTGATCGCGGCAACGGCCGACGACACCGTGATTACAACCCACTACGGCGAGGGCTGGCCCGATGCCCCCCACCGGGTGCTGCTGACGTCGCTGCGGGCAGCCCGGCAATCCGGGTGGCAGCTCACCACGCCGCCGACGCGGTCGGCCAACGAGGGCGTGGAGTCGATGGCGATGTATGCCGGAACGGGCGTCGGCAGCGTCGTCGAGCTCAGGCCGGCCAGAGAGGTGGTCGCCGACCTCTGCAGCGAGCTCTGAGCGCTGACCAGCCAACCGCCTTGCCTAAGGGCCCAACAATTATTGGTCGGTCCTTTACAAGCGCGTCACCACCGCGGTCATATCGTGGGCGGATGACGAGGCCGTCGGCCCAGTCCCGGCTTCTCTACACCCTCGGCGCCGACTCGAGGAGGGACAACTCCATGGCCTGTCGGGGGCCTGCCGGCGGCTCAGGGACCGGTCGGTGACCCCGGCCGACCCCAATACTCCCGCGCCCCCTCCGGGGCAGCCTCCGCCGCAACCGCCAGCAGGGGATGCGTTGGGCGGGATCATGGAGGGTTTCGCCGGAATGGGAACGCCGCCGCCGCCGCCCGTCGCACCGTTGACTCCGAGCGGCCCAGCGGTGCCCATCGCGCCGCCCTTCCCCAACCTGCCCTCAGCGCCAGGCGGGATTGCGCCGGTCGGCGCCATCCCGGCACCGCCGAAACCGCTCACACCCGCAAACAACGAGATCCAGAAGGCGATCAGGTTCATTCATGGCATGGGCACTCACCCTGCTGAGGCCGCACAGCTACAGGAGCTATTCGATGCCGGGGATCTCCAATACGGCTCGTCGGTCGTCGGCTCGGCTCTGATAAGGCGGACCAACAGCGAGGCGGTCCAGTTCACGGGGGTGATCCTTATCGGACAGCCTGCGGTGCCCATCGACGTCAGTCGGGCCACCCCGGGTGGGGTCCTGCAAACGGACGAGGCGACGCGCGTGCTCTACCTTCCGTCGGTCCTGATACACGAACTGACCCACTACAACCAGCCCACCGTGATGAAGATGGTGGACGGAGTCGCCCACCTGTTCGGCGTATCCGATCAGTCCGAGGTGGAGGCCTGGACAAGCCAGCTCCAGGCCATGGACACGTGGGTTGACAAACTGCGGGATGCGAAGAATCTCCATGACGCCAACCTGCTTCTTGACAAGAAGATCCTGGTGGTCAAGGAGTACCACGAGACCATATCGAAGACCGGCGTGTACGACCTGGCCAAGCTCGCGCAGCTCGAGGAGCTCCAAAAGACCATCCAGAGCCAGATCAAGCAGGCCTCCGTCAGGGTTACGGAGGGGGGGCGCACCCTGCTGGGGTTGCCCCTCTGGATCCCCGGGGCAGGCGTCGGTGCGGGAGTGTTGATCGGCGTCCTGGCGGGCGTTGGCGCCGGGCTCCAACTCGGGCCCTTCGCGCCGGTTCCAGCGTCGCATACCAGCACGCAGGGGTCACACATTGGCGGCGACCAGCCGCCGGCCGCGACCTTCGATTTCGTGGGCAGCGGCTACTGGCACCACAACGGCCCGGGTGACTCGACCCTGTTCGAGTGCGTGGTCGCCACCCCCGCTGATGCGGGCGCCGATTACAACGTCGCTTTCGAGGGTCCCAGCGGGTTCAACCTGCAGATGATGGGGAAGCTCGACTCGAAGGGAAAGGCCACGTCTGGCACCGCCATCCACCAGTACGGCCCGTACAGGCTGACCTGGCAGGCCACCAGCAAGGGGACGGCCAAGGAGCACACCGCCACGATCGACGTGACCCCGACCCAGGATTCCCGTACCAGCTGCCCCTAGTCGGTGAGCCGCCGCCCGTCCAGCGTGGTGTCAATCGCATCCGTGCTGCTGGTCGCGGTTGTGGCGGGACTGGTTTCGTTCGCAGCAGCTCGAGCGGTGACCTCCCGCTTCGCGCCGGCGTCCGCGCGCGCCGGCAAAACACCAGCATCGATTCCGTCGCCCGCCACCTCGCCCGCCACCTCGCCATCAATCGCCGGATCGACCAGCGGCGATAACCTGACCGCACTCGCCCGTGCTTGCGTAGCCATCCCCACAGGCACGGTGCCCGCGTACCTGCAGGTGACCGGCGTTGCGTCCGCCGCGGCCCAACCCGACCCCCGAACCGGTGCTCCGGCGCGAAGCGTGTCCTCAGCGTTCGCTGCCTCGCCCCTGGATCGAACCGAGCCGTATGCCGTCGTCGCGGTGATCCTCCCGGGTGGAGCGAACCCACCCACCGGCCAGGGCAGGCCCATCGATCGCGCGGGAACAGTTCAGCTCTGGCTGGGCTTTGACGGAACCGCGAAACGCAAGGGGATTCGGACGTTCGCCCGCGGCGGCTGGTCGATGAAGCAGGAGGCTGACGCCGACACCCTGACCTTCGCAATCAGCGCGCGAGGCGTGCGCTTCTATTGGACCGGGCTGCAGGGGGGCGACCGCTTCGGCTTCGTGTCAGCGGCGGGCGGCGGATGTAGTGCGAGTGGCGTGGACGCCAGGATGCTGCCCGACCAGATCGCTCAGTGAAGGGTCAGGAGATGGACACCATGACCTTGACCGCCTCGCGCGTGTCCATCGCCCGGTAGCCCTCGGGGACCCCGCTGAGGTCCACGGTGCGGTCCAGCACGGGCGAGGGATCGACGCGACCGGCAAGCACGTCCGCGAGCAACTCTGGGATGTAATGGCGCGCCGGTGCAACCCCGCCACAGACCGCAATGTTGGCGCCGAACATCCGCCTGATGTCGAGCTTCTCAACCCCGTTGGGGACGCCGACGACCCCCACGCGCCCACCCGGGCGTGCCACGCTCAGGGCCAGGTCGAGGCTCGACTGGGCCCCGACCGCCTCGAGCACGTGAGGGACACCGCCGCCAGTGGCCTCGACGATGCTTTCGGCCAGACCCTCCTCGTTGCTGTCGTGGGCCTCCGTGGCGCCAAGGCGCAGGGCCAGGTCGAGGCGTGCGCGGTTATGCCCCAGGGCGATGATCCGCTCCGCGCCGAGCCGTTTGGACGCGATCACCGCACAGAGCCCCACCGCGCCGTCGCCCACCACCGCCGCCACCGAACCCGGTCCGACGCCGGCGCTGACCGCGGCGTGATGACCGGTGGGAAGAACGTCGGTGAGGGGCAGCAGCGAAGCCAGGATTGCCTGGTGGTCGCCGTCGGGTACCGCGACCAGGGTGCCATCGGCGTGGGGGACGCGCACCGCTTCGGCCTGCCCGCCGTCGTTGGTGCTGCCCCAGTAACCCCCGTGCCGGCAGGAGGTCTGCAGGCCCTGGCGGCAGAAATCACAGGTCCCGTCCGAGAAGGCGAAGGGAGCGATCACCAGGTCACCGCGTTTGATGGTCCGCACCTCGCTGCCGACCGCCTCAACCACGCCCATGAACTCGTGCCCGGTACGCCAGCCGGCTTCCCATTTCGAAATGC
>DAINSI010000058.1:0-12496 GCA_036741395.1 Candidatus Dormiibacterota bacterium | reverse complement strand
CGCGCTAACCTACGGCGGACCGGGTGACGTGGATGCGGGCCGACGGGCCCCGGCTCTCACGATCCCGCTGTCGCCATATCTCGAAAGCTGTACAGGTCAGGTCACCGGACGCGGGCGTGGAACACGCCCTCGATGAAGGTGCAGCAGTCGGTGAAGCCGAGCTTCTGGTAGGTCACCAGCGCAATGTCATTGCCCTGGCGAACATTGAGCACCACATCCTCGCAGCCCCTGGCGAAGAGCTCCTGGGCCACCGCCGTGGTGGTGCTTGAGGCCAGGCCCTGGCCGCGGTGCGAGGCGTGCGTCAGCACGTTGCCGATGGCCCCCACCCCACTTTGCAGCGAGAGGGCATGGGTGCCTGCCGCCGACACCAGCTGGTCGCCGAAAAAGACCCCGTAGTAGACGCCCGCGGAGAGCTGGCCGGGGAGCTGGTGGTTGTCGGTCCAGAGGCCGTAGAGCCGCCGCACCTGGTCCAGGTGCTCGAGCCCCAACCTGACCGGCAGGCCTTCGTGCCGTGGCCTGAGCTCGTTCTGCCGCACGCGCATACGCCGCATCCGGTAGGCGGTGGTCACCTGGAGGTGGCGCTCCATTGAGTCCAGCACCTCGGCCCGGGCGCTGAAGACGCCCGAAGCAGGCAGGCGCGGCATCTCGGCCAGGACCGTGCTGACGGCCCGGGGCTCCCCGGTGGCGAAGATGTTGAGCAGGCTGGGGAGGTGGGCGATGACCACCAGGGCCTCCAACCCCTGCGGTCCGGAGAGCCCGTGGACCTCGGTGGTCGTCCCCCCGGCCGGGTCCAGGTATCCCAGCGGATAGGCCGCCCAGGCCCGGTCCCGCCGCAGGAACTCCACGGCCTCGTCATGTTCGGGCGTACCGACACGATGCGCGGCTTCAGACAGCGTCATTCCCGAATACTAGGCGGGCCGCGACGGACTCTCCAGTGGGGGGTGCTGAACGTACCCCGTGGTAAAATCGCCGGAAACCTGAGGCCATTTCAGGAGGCGTCATCACCGCGAGCAGTCTCGACCTTGGCGTTGCCGTACCCCCACAGCAGAGCGATTACCTCCCCCTCGGCCGGGGCAAGCGTGCGCGCCGGGCGTACGGCTTCGATGAGGTTGCGCTGGTCCCGGGCCGCGTGACGATCAATCCCGCGGAGATCGACATCTCCACCAGCATCGGCGGCCTCAAGCTCGAGCTGCCGATCCTGGCCTCGGCGATGGACGGCGCCGTGGATGTCGGCTTCGCCATCGCCATGGGCAAGCTCGGCGGCCTGGCGGTCCTCAACCTCGACGGCGTCCAGACCCGCTATGACGACCCCTCCGAGGTGCTCCAGCAGATTGCCGACGCCGCGCCCGAGGAGATCAACGTCCTGATCCAGCGGCTCTACCGAGAGCCGGTCAAGAATGAGCTGATCGCCCAGCGAATCAAGCAGATCAAGGCCGCCGGCGTCCCCTGCGCGGTCTCGACCATCCCCCAGCGCGCCGCCGAGCGCGCCCCGATCATCGCCGAGGCCGGCGCCGACCTGATCTTCGTGCAGGGCACGGTGCTGACCGCCCGCCACATCAGCAAGGCCTACAAGCAGCTCTCCTTCCGAGAGCTCTGCCAGAGCTCCAGGGTACCGATCGTGGTTGGCAACTGCGTCGATTACGACACCGCGCTGGAGTTGATGGAGGAGGGGATCGCCGGCATCCTCGTCGGCGTCGGCCCCGGCGCCGCCTGCACCACCCGCGGCGTGCTCGGCGTCGGAGTGCCGCAGGTGACCGCCACCAGCGACGTCGCCGCGGCCCGCGAGGACCACTTCAAGCGCACCGGCCGCTACGTCCCGGTGATCACCGACGGCGGCATGCGCATCGGGGGCGATGTCTGCAAGGCGTTCGCCAGCGGCGCCGACGCGGTGATGATCGGGAGCATCTTCGCCTCCGCCGAGGAGGCCGCCGGCCACGGGTTCCACTGGGGCATGGCCACACCCGACGCCAACCTGCCGCGCGGGACCCGGATCAAGGTCGGCACCAGGGCCACGCTGCAGGAGATCCTTTCTGGCCCGGCCCGGGTGGACGATGGTTCCCAGAACCTCAGCGGCGCGATCCGCGCCTGCATGGGAGTCTGCGGGGCGCGCGAGATCCGCGAGTTCCAGCAGGTCGAGATGGTCATCGCCCCGGCGATCACCAGCGAGGGCAAGCAGGCGCAGACGGCGCAGCGGGTCGGCATGGGGGCGAAGGGCTGACCTCCAGGCAGACTGTCGAGGAACCCGCCCCCCCGCTCTCCATTCCCCTGTCGGAGACCACCGAGGAGCCGGGCACAATTGAGCCTGAGAAGATCGCCCAGGGCGCGCCCCCGACCGCCCCGGAGACCATCCTGGTCCTGGACTTCGGCAGCCAGTTCAGCCAGCTGATCGCCCGCCGCGTCCGCGAGGCGCGGGTGTACTGCGAGTTGCTCCCGGGGCAGGCTCCGCTCCAGGACATCGTCGATCGCAACCCCCGCGGAATCATCCTCAGCGGTGGCCCATCCTCGGTCTACGACGCCGGCGCTCCCCACCCCGACGCGGGGATCTACGACCTCGGCATCCCCATCCTTGGCGTCTGTTACGGCCTGCAGTTGATGGCCGAGGCGCTGGGCGGGAAGGTCGAACCGTCAACCCGGCGGGAGTACGGCCCGGCGTCACTGATCGTGGACGAGAAGGCCTCCATCTTCGGCCGCATGCCTGACCAGATGCCCGTCTGGATGAGCCACGGCGACGTCATCACCGAGCCCCCGCCGGGGTTCCGGGTGATCGCCCATTCCGGCAATTCCCCGGTCGCCGCGATCGCGGATGAACGGGGCCGGGTGGGGATCCAATTCCACCCCGAGGTGGTGCACACCCCGCTCGGCAAGGAGATCATCCGCAACTTCCTCTATGACGTCTGCGAGTGCACCGGCAACTGGGAGCCGCACAGCTTCATCGAGTCCACGGTGCAGAAGATCCGCACCCAGGTGGGCGACGAACGGGTGATCTGCGCGCTCTCCGGCGGCGTCGACTCGGCGGTGGCGGCGACGCTGGTGCACCGCGCCATCGGCGACCAGCTCACCTGCGTCTTCGTCAACAACGGTCTCCTGCGCCTGCAGGAGGGTGACCGCGTCATGGATGTCATGGGCAAGGGCCTCAACATCGATATCCGCTACGTCGACGCCACCGACCGCTTCCTCGGCGCACTGGCCGGGATCGAGGAGCCGGAGCAGAAGCGCAAGGCCATCGGCCGCGAGTTCATCAACGTCTTCGCCGACGAGGCCCGTCAGTTCCACGACGCCAAGTTCCTGGCCCAGGGCACGCTCTACCCCGACGTCATCGAGTCGACCTCGCACGACACCAACAACGCCCACAAGATCAAGAGCCACCACAACGTGGGTGGCCTCCCCGAGGACCTCGAGTTCGCCCTCGTTGAGCCGCTGCGCTACCTCTTCAAGGACGAGGTCCGCCAGATCGGACTGGCGCTGGGCCTGCCCGAGGACATGGTCTTCCGCCAGCCCTTCCCCGGGCCCGGGCTGGCCATCCGCGTCATCGGCGACGTCAACCGGGAGCGCCTCGACACCCTGCGCGCCGCGGACTGGATTGTCATCGACGAGATCAAGCGGGCGGGGCTCTACCGGCAGGTGTGGCAGAGCTTCGCGATCCTGACGCCGATGCGCTCGGTGGGCGTGATGGGCGACGGTCGCACCTACGCCAACGTTGTCGCCATCCGCTGCGTCACCAGCGACGACGGCATGACCGCCGACTGGGCCAAGCTGCCATACGACGTCCTGGGCGCGATCAGCTCGCGCATCGTCAACGAGGTCCCGGGCGTGAACCGCGTGGTCTACGACATCAGCTCGAAGCCCCCGTCGACGATCGAGTGGGAGTGACGGTCCCCTACCAATCAGTGTAATACATCTGCTTGCGCATCGTGATACGATCGAACCATGAAGAGTGTGCGGTTAGGTGATCAACTGGAAGGCCAGTTGGAGCGGGCTTCAGAGGTCGCGGGGCTGACTGAGTCTGAGATCATCCGACGCGCGGTCTCGAACGAGTGCGCCCAGATCCTGGGAAACACCGTTTACGACCAGATGCGCGACCTGATCGTTGAAGGTGGCGGCACCGACAGCTCCCTCCTGACGGACGAGCAGATTGGTGAAGAGATGGCGCGCGATGCCGCCCGGAATCGAAGGGTGATCGCCCCACGCTCCTGACCGATGCCGGCCCGCTGGTGGCGATGGTGGCGCCGCGCGAGCCCTTCCACGAAGCCTGTCTCACCGTCGTGCGAAGTGCCGAACCGCCGCTCGTCACCACCTGGCCATGCTTTACGGAGGCGATGTTCGTGGCCCGTCGTAGGGTCGGCTGGGCGGGCGAACAGGCGCTGTGGAGGATGGTCGAGCGAGATACCGTCCTGCTCATGGACCTGGACCTGGAAGCGCGGACCCGCGCCGCCAACTTGATGGAAAAATATCGGGACGTGCCAATGGCCCTCGCCGGCGCTTCGCTGGTGGCGATCGCCGAGAAACTCCGGGTCGACACCGTCTTCACCATCGACAAGGACTTCGACGTCTACCGCCTGAACGGGCGACGACCGTTTCACCTGCTTCCTTGAGGGTCCTGGTCCTGGGCTCCGGTGGGCGTGAGCACGCGCTCTTCTGGAAATGCCTGCAGTCCCCGCAGGTCGAGATGGTCTACGCGGGACCCGGGAACGGCGGAACGCAGGTGCTCAAGGCCAGCATCGACCTCGCCCCGACCGACCCCTCGGCGGTGCTGCGGACGGTGAACGAGTTGGGCATCGACCTCACCGTCATCGGTCCGGATGATGCCGTGGCTGCCGGCGTCGCCGACGCGCTGGAGGCCGCCGGCAAGGCGGTCTTCGGACCCACCGCGGCCGCGGGCAGGGTGGAGTCGAGCAAAGCCTTTGCCAAGGAGATCATGGCGGCCGCCAGCGTGCCGACGGCGCGGTTCGAGCTCTTCACCGACGCCGTGAAGGCTCGCGACTACGCCCGCACGCAGGCAACCGGCCTCGTGGTCAAGGCCGACGGCCTTGCCCTGGGCAAGGGCGTGATCGTCTGCGAAACGGTTGAGGACACCGTCGCCGCCATCGACAAGGTCATGGTCGAGAAGGCATTTGGAGAGGCGGGAGCGACCGTCATCCTTGAGGAGCGCATGTCCGGGCCCGAGGTGAGCCTGCTGTGCTTTTGCGACGGTGAGGTGGCGAAGCCGATGGTCCCCGCGCGCGACTACAAACGTGTGGGCGATGGCAATACAGGGCCCAACACCGGCGGAATGGGCGTCTACAGCCCGCCGGCGGACTTCGGTCCGGAAATGGTCGAGGAGGTTGTCCGCACGTGCGCGCAGCCTGTGGTCGATGAGCTCAAGCGCCGCGGCACCCCATATCGGGGATGCCTGTATGTCGGGCTGATGCTCACCCCGACGGGGCCACGGGTGGTCGAGTACAACGCCCGTTTCGGGGACCCCGAGGCCCAGGTGGTGCTGCCCCGGCTGAAGACCGACATCGTGGACCTCTTCATGGCGTGCACGCGAAGCGGTCTCAGTTCGTGGGAACCGGAGTGGTCCAACGACGCGACCGTCGGCGTGGTGATGGCGTCGGGTGGGTACCCAGGCCCGTACGAGAAGTTCCGCCGCATCAACGGCCTGTCCACGCTCGACCCCGGGATCATCCCCTTCCACGCGGGGACCGCATACCAGCGGGGTGAGTTCTTCACCACCGGTGGCCGCGTCCTCACCATTGTCGGCACGGGTCCTGACGTGCGCGAGGCGCGGCGCCGCGTCTACTCGAACCTCGACCGGATAAGCTTCGACGGCTCTTTCTACAGGCGTGACATCGCCGAAATCGCCGCGGGTTCCAGCGCCGCGAAGGAGAAGTGACTTGGTTGAAGTAGGGATCGTGGTGGGCAGCAAATCGGACCTCCCGGTGATCCAGACATGCGCCGACACCCTGGCCGAGATGGGCATTGAGTCGGAGGTCAGGGTGCTGTCCGCGCACCGTACTCCAGAGCTCACCGCCCAGTGGGCACGGGGATTGCGAGAGCGCGGCGTCAAGGTCGTGGTCGCCGGCGCCGGGATGGCCGCGGCCCTGCCGGGTACGATCGCGGCCCACACCACCCTGCCAGTGATCGGCGTGCCGCTGGCCTCGGGCCACCTCAACGGCGTCGACTCGCTGCTGGCAATAGTGCAGATGCCCCCGGGGATCCCCGTCGCCACCGTCGCCATCGGCGAGGCCGGGGCCAAGAACGCCGCCTACCTCGCGGCCCAGGTCATCGGCCTCTCCCGTCCTGAGGTCGCGGAGAAGTACCAGCAGCTCCGCGATGGTTTCGTCAGGGCCGCCAGGGAGCAGTCTTAGACCGCCAACCCGCTGACAGGCGACAATAGCCCGGTGGACGTATACCGCACCCCCGATGAGCGCTTCGAGAACCTGACCGGCTACCCCTTCAAACCGCAGTACTTCGAGATGTATGGCCTCGCCGACCACGGCACCACCCTGCGCATGCACTACCTCGAGGAGGGCGACCCGCGTGGGGAGCCGGTGCTGCTGCTGCACGGCGAGCCGACCTGGTCGTTCCTCTACCGCAAGATGATCCCGCCCCTGGCCGACGCGGGCTACCGCGTGGTCGCCCCCGACTACTTCGGCTTTGGTCGCTCGGACAAGCCGCAGGACATGGCCTGGTACACGTACGACAACCACGTGGAGTCGATCAAGCGACTGGTGGACGAGCTTGACCTCGCCGACATCACCGTGGTGGTCCAGGACTGGGGCGGCCCCATCGGGCTGCGGGTGGCCACGGAGATGGACGACCTCTTCAGCCGCCTGGTGATCCTCAACACCGGCATCCTCAGCGGGGAGTCGAAGATGTCTGACGCCTGGTGGAAGTTCCACGACTTCGTCGACAAGGTCAAGCCGGACGTGCCGGTCGGCATGCTGGTCAAGGGTGCCTGCCTGGTGGAACCCAGCGCCGAGGTGCTGGCGGGCTACGAGGCGCCCTTCCCCGTGCCCGAGTCGAAGTGGGGCGTGTCCGCGTTCCCGATGATTGTGCCCACGTCCACCGACGCGCCGGGCGCCGCGGAGGCGATGGAGACCGCGAAACGGCTCAAGGACTGGAAGAAGCCGGCGCTGGTGGCGTTCAGCGACTCAGACCCGATCTTCAACGTCAAGACGGGCGAGCGCTTCGTGGAGCGGATCCCGGGCGCCGGGCCGATGGTCACCATCGCGGGCGCCTCCCACTTCCTCCAGGAGGACCAGGGCGAGGTCATCGCGGGCCACATCGTGGAGTTCCTCAAGAGCTGACCGATCTCGCCGGCCCCCCCATCGTCGTCGCCGGGTTGGTCAAGGCATTCGGCCGGGTCAGGGCGCTCGACAAGGTCAACCTGCGCGTCCGGACCGGGGAGATCTACGGCCTCCTGGGTCCCAACGGCTCCGGCAAGACGACGCTGATCCGAGCCCTGGTGGGCCTGCTGGCGCCCGATGCCGGGATGGTCACCGTGCTGGGGCGGCGCATGCCCAACGTCGCGGTGCTGGAGGAGATCGGCTATATGACCCAGCAGGCCGCGCTCTACACCGACCTCAGCGTCGAGGAGAACGTGGGCTTCTTCGCTTCGATCTTCGGCGCCGAGGACAACGTCGACGAGGCGCTCAAGTTCGTCGATCTCCAGGCCCGCCGCGGGGATGCCGTGGCGAACCTCAGCGGGGGGATGCGCACCCGGGTGTCGCTGGCCTGCGCGGTGGTCCACGGGCCCCGGGTGCTGCTGCTCGACGAGCCCACGGTGGGGGTCGACCCCCAACTGCGCGCCCAGCTCTGGGCCGGCTTCCGGCGGATGAGCGCCGCCGGCGTCACGATCGTGGTCTCCAGCCACATCATGGATGAGGCGGAGCGCTGCGACCGACTCGGGCTGATCCGCTCCGGGCGCCTCCTCGCCGAGGGGACGGCCGACGAGCTCAGGGGGCGCGCCGGGGTTGACCGACTCGAGGACGCCTTCATGAGGCTCTCCGCAGAGGCCGACCGGTGATCGCCTTGAACCGCATCCGCCGCCCCGTCGCAGTGGCGAAACGGCTCCTGCAGCAGTTCCGTCGGGACCGCCGGACCCTGGCCCTGGTATTCCTGGCGCCGATCGTGATCATGGCGCTGCTGGGCGCCCTGATGCGTGGCTCGGGGACCGTCAACCCCAGGGTGGCCGCGGTCAACCAGGACCGGGGACCCCTGGGGGCAGTCGCGACGAAGATCCTGAAGGACCATCGTGGCTTCCGCTCCGAGGCGACCGCGGCAGCCGCCGACAAGGCGTTGCGGTCCGGCGACCTCGACGGCTACGTGCTCTTCCCGGCGAGCTTCTCCGCCGACGCCTCCGGCGCCCACAGGTTCACCGAGGAGCTGCACATCGAGGGCGGCAGCCAGTCAGCCCGCCCCTACCTGCAGCAGGCGGTCGCCGGGGCGGAGCTGGCGGCATTCCTCGGCGCCCAGGCCAAGCCCCTGGCGCTGCCGGCCGACTCCCCGCGGGTCAGTTACCTTCACGGCGGCCCCACGCTGGATGCCCTCGACTACCTCGGCGCGGCGTTCATCGGGGTGGTCGTTTTTTTCCTCGTCTTCATCGTGACCTCGGTGGTTTTCCTGCGCGAGCGAACCCAGGGCACCCTGGAGCGCCTCATGGCCAGCCCCATCAGCCGTGGCGAGCTGGTCCTGGGGTACATGGCCGCGCTGGGGCTGCTGACATTGCTGCAGAGCATCGTCGTGCTGACCTTCTCGCTGGTCGTGATCCATGTCCACAACCAGGGCAGCGTCCTGCTGGTCCTGCTCTTCACGGGCCTGATTGGGCTGGGCGCGGCCAACCTGGGCATCTTCGTCAGCGTCTTCTCGCGCAGCGAGTTTCAGGCCGTCCAGTTCGTCCCGGTGGTGGTGGCGCCGCAGGTCTTCCTGGCCGGGCTGATCTTCCCGGTCGACCAGGAACCGCTGCCGCTGCGGATCATCTCCAACCTCCTGCCCCTGACCTACGGCATTCGCGGACTGCGCGACGTGATGCTTCGCGGCTCCGGCATTCTCACCGGGGAGGTCCTGGGCGACCTGGTGATCCTGGTGCTCTTCGCGGTCGCCGCCGTGGTCGCCGCCACCGCCAGCCTGAAGCGGAGGGAGCCCAACTAGAATGTCCCGGTGCCACGGACCCGGATCACGGAGACGGTATTCCGCGACGCCAACCAGTCGCTGATCCAGTCTCGGATGAGGACGGACGACATGGTCGCTGTGGCCCCGGACCTCGATCGTGTCGGTTACCACGCCCTCGAGGTCTGGGGCGGTGCGACCTTCGAGGCCTGCCTGCGCTACCTCAACGAGGACCCCTGGCAGCGCCTGCGTGAGCTCAAGCGCGTGGTCCACGACACACCCCTGCAGATGCTCCTCCGGGGCCAGAACCTGGTGGGTTACAAGAGCTACCCCGACGACGTGGTCCGGCTCTTCGTGGAGCGCGCGGCGGTGGCGGGGGTGGACATATTCCGCATCTACGACGGGCTCAACGACCTCCGCAACATGATGGTGCCGATCAGGGCCGCCAAGGTCGCCGGACGACATGTCCAGGGGGCCATCTGCTACACCACCAGCCCGGTCCACACCGTCAAGTCCTTCACGGCGCTGGCGCGGGAGCTGGTCGAACTCGGCTGCGACTCCATCTGCATCAAGGACATGGCCGGCCTGATCAGCCCCGTAGAGGCGACGAAGCTGGTGACCGCCGTACGCAAGGCCGCCGACCTCCCGGTCGCTTTTCACACCCACTGCACCTCCGGGATGGGGCCGATGTCGGCGCTGGCCGCGGTCGACGCTGGCGCCGACTCCGTCGACACCGCCATCTCGCCCTTCGCCTGGGGCGCCTCGCAGCCACCGACCGAGTCGATGGTCGCCGCCCTCGCCGGTACGCGCCGCGAGACGGGTCTCGACCTCCAGCTCCTCAGCGAGATCAAGGTGCGGTTCGAGGAGCTGCTGGTCAAGTACGAGCCCCACCTGGAGCGCAGCGCGCAGCAGACCGATACCCGAGTGGCCACCTACCAGATCCCCGCGTGGATGCTGCAGCGCATCGAGGCCGAGCTGCGTCAGAAGGGTGCCGAGAAGAGGATGCCCGAGGTCCTCGAAGAGATCCCGCGGGTGCGCGCCGAGATGGGCTACCCCCCGCTGGTGACACCCGCCAGCCAGGTGGTGGCGGAACAGGCCGTGGCCAACGTGATGTCCGACGAGCGCTACGACAACGTTCTTCCGGAGACCCACGATTACTTCGCGGGGCTCTTCGGGGAGCCGCCAGGGCGCGTTGACCCAGGCATCCGCCGCAAGGTGATGAGCGACCAGGAGCCGATCACCGTGCGCCCCGCCGACCTCCTCGACCCCCTGGTCGACAAGGCCCGCAAGGACCTGGTCAAGGCCGGTATCCGCAAGCACACCGAGGAGGACCTGCTCAGTTTCATCCTCTTCCCGGTCGCGGCCCTGCGCTTCCTGCGCGGTGAGGGAGGCGAGGAGAAGATCGAGCAGCGCAAGAAGGCCAAACAGGCGGCCGCCAGCGACGGCCAGGGCGCCGCGTACACCGTCGAGGTCGACGGCGAGCGTTTCGAGGTCAAGGTGCTGCCCACGGGCGCGGTCGCCGTCGCCGGCGGGCTCCCCGCATCGGCACCTGCCGGAGGCGCCAGCGCCGGAACCGCGGCCGGCGGCCCCCCGCCCGCCGGCGCCGTGACGGCGCCGATGCAGGGCCTGATCCTCAAGGTCACCGTCGCCGTCGGCGACAGCGTCAAGCTCGGTCAGTCGGTCGCGGTCCTGGAGGCGATGAAGATGCAGAACGACATCAGCGCCACCAGGGCGGGCACCGTCAAGGAGGTCTACGTCGCCGAGGGGACCGGGGTCAGCGCCGGCCAGGCCCTCATGCTCATCGAGTGAAGCGGCACAGCCCACGCGGGGCGCAGCCCTGATGGCGGCCCGCAGGCCGAAGCCCATCCGCAAGGTCCTTATCGCCAACCGCGGCGAGATCGCGGTGCGCGTGATGCGCGCCTGCCGGGAGATGGGCATTGCCACGGTTGCGGTGCACTCCGACGCCGACGACCGGGCGCTCTTCGTCCGTTACGCTGACGAGGCCGTCAACATCGGCCCGGCGTCAGCGTCGCTGAGCTACCTGGTCAAGGAGAAGATCCTGGCGGCGGCGCAGGAGACCGATGCCGACGCGATCCATCCCGGGTACGGGTTCCTTTCCGAGAACGCCGAGTTCGTGCGGATGTGCGACCGTGCCGGGATCATCTTCATCGGTCCGCCCGCGAGCGCCATGGACGCCATGGGCGACAAGGTGTCCGCGCGCAACACGGTCTCCAGGGCCGGGGTGCCGATCGTCCCGGGGACCCCGCCGATAACCGACCCCCGCGAAGGCGAGGCCTTCGTGAAGCAGGTTGGGCTCCCCGTCCTCGTCAAGGCGGCGGCGGGCGGCGGCGGCATCGGCATGAAAGTGGTCGAGACGCCCGAGGAACTTCTGCCCGCCATCGAGCTCTGCCAGTCCACCGCCAAGCAGGCCTTCGGTGACGCCACGATCTTCATCGAGAAGTACGTCGCCGAGCCGCGCCATATCGAGATCCAGGTGATGGGCGACCGCCACGGCAACTACGTCCACCTCGGCGAACGCGAGTGCAGCATCCAGCGCCGCCACCAGAAGGTCCTCGAGGAGTCACCCTCGCCGGTGATCACGCCTGAGCTGCGCAAGCGCATGGGCGACGCCGCGGTGGAGGCGGCACGCGCCTGCGGCTACTTCAACGCCGGAACGATCGAGTTCATCTTCAGCAAGGGCGACTTCTACTTCCTGGAGATGAACACCCGCCTCCAGGTGGAGCACCCGGTCACCGAGATGGTCACCGGCATCGACCTGGTGCGCACTCAGATCCGGGTGGCGCAGGGCGAGAGGCTGGGATTCTCCCAGGCCGACATCAGGCAGCTCGGGTGGGCGATCGAGTTCCGCGTCAACGCCGAGGACCCGGCCCAGGGATTCCTGCCGGCGCCGGGGCGGATCAGCCGTTACCACGAACCCGGCGGCCCGGGGGTGCGCGTTGACTCGGGGGTCTACGCCGGTTACACCATCCCGCCCTACTACGATTCCATGATCGCCAAGCTGGTGGTCTGGGGCCAGGATCGCGAGGAGGCCGTCGAGCGCGGCCGGCGCGCGCTGTTCGAGTACTCCGTAGGGGGGGTCAAGACCAACATCCCGCTGCACCTGGCGTTGACGGAGTCGCCCGACTTCCGCGCCGGGAAACTCTCAACCCACTTCATCCCCGATCACCCTGAGGTCATGGACCGCGCCGGTGAGCTTGCCGAGGAGGGTGCCGGGCTGGACCTGGGCGGCTCCGATGGCGCCCGGATCGCCGCCATCGCCGCCGCCACCCACCACCACGTGCAGTCCGGCTAGGGTGTACAGATCGCGAGATATGCCGACAGCGGGATCGTGCCACCCGCCAGGCTGTCGCGAGGCTGGCGCGGTCGTATATCTCACAGCACTGCT
>DAINSI010000057.1:6170-13335 GCA_036741395.1 Candidatus Dormiibacterota bacterium | reverse complement strand
ACTCCCGACCGACGGTTTACGAAACCGTTGCTCTACCCCTGAGCTACGTCGGCATCAGCCGAAAGGGTAGCAAGGGCTGTGGGTGGGTCAGTAGGACCGGGATCCCGTATTCAGAGAAGCCCGTTACGGGCACTAACCGCGGTCAGCGCTGGAAGCGCTCAGTCGCGCTAACGCAGCCCTAAGAAAGCTGAAAATATCTCAAAACCGTTACTCATATGGTTCCCTACCTCCTTACCTAATGGGATCCTCCTTACTTCTCGGTATAGTAATGGTATGGAGAAACGAGCCACCGTCACGTCGAAGGGTCAGGTTACGATCCCGGCGGCCATCCGCAAGGCCCTGGGTGTCAAGGAGGGCGACCAATTAGTGTTCGAGGTGGATGCTGTTCAGAAGGACAAATCGACACCCAACGCTGCTCGGATCCGGCTGGCTCCAAATCTCTTCGCCCTCGCCGCCGTTGCCCCGCCCCGGCGCGGAAGGACGGCTAAGCCTTGGGCTGAAGTGCGAGGGACCGCTCGCGAGGAGAGAGCTCGACACCAAGCTCGAGGATGAGGGCCCCACTCGATACCAACGTGCTGGTCCGTCATTTCACGGGCCAGCCACCGGTCCAGGCTCGCCTCGCCACCACCTTCTTGCGCGACTCGCTTCCGAGCAGCCTGCTGCTGACAGATGTCCATCTCTCCGAGCTGGTCTTCGTTCTCGAGTCCTCGGTTTACTCAACGCCGCGCGAAACGGTCGCGACCATCGTCGATTCCGTTCTCGCCCTCCCCGCCATTGTGGCCGACAACGAGGTGCGCCTGCGAAAGACGCTAGCCCTCTACCGGGAAAGGGCGATGGATTGGGCGGACGCCTATCTCATTGCTGCTGCGATCGCGTCCAGAGCTGAACAAGTTATCAGCTTCGACCGCTTCGACACCAAAATCAAGGGCCTTCCGGTGCGCCGAGTAGAGCCTCGTGACTGACCGGCTCAGCCACTCCCTCGGAACTGAGAGGACTGGTCTAAGATCGGCACAAGCGCGGGAGCCCAAATGGGGCTGAGAGGGCGGCCACTCGGTCGCCGACCGCACACCTGATCTGGGTAATGCCAGCGGAGGGAGCCCTATGACCGACGTCCTCAATCCCACCACCGAGGTCGTGGGATTCCCCAACAGCAGCAAGGTCTACATCGCTGGGAGTCGACCTGACATGCGGATTCCGGTCCGTGAGATCAGCCAGTCAGCGACCCCGGAGATGTACGGTGCCGAGCCCAACCCTGCCCTGCGGGTCTACGACACCAGCGGTCCCTACAGCGACCCGGACCTAAGGCTCGACATCAACCATGGTCTGCCCTCGTGCCGCCGGCCGTGGATCCTCGAGCGAGGCGACGTCGAGGAGTACCCCGGTGCCGCCGCCCATGCCGCGGTCAACGCGGCTCACCCCGGGCTTCAGCGGCGGCCGCTGCGCGCCAAGGCGGGACAGAACGTGACCCAGATGCACTACGCCCGCAAGGGCGAGGTCACCGCGGAGATGGAGTACGTCGCAATCCGCGAGGGAGTGGCTCCCGAATTGGTCCGCGCTGAGGTTGCCCGCGGCCGGGCCATCATCCCCGCCAACATCAACCACCCCGAGGCCGAGCCGATGATCATCGGCCGCAATTTCCTGGTCAAGATCAACGGCAACATCGGCAACTCGCAGGTCCGCTCCTCAATCGAGGACGAGGTGGAGAAGATGACCTGGGCGTGCCGCTGGGGCGCCGACACCGTCATGGACCTTTCCACCGGCAGTGACATCCACGAGACCCGCCAGTGGATCCTGCGAAACTCCCCGGTCCCCATCGGCACCGTGCCCATATACCAGGCGCTGGAGAAGGTGGGTGGCAAGGCCGAGGAACTGACCTGGGAGGCGTACAGGGACACGCTGATCGAGCAGGCCGAGCAGGGGGTTGACTACTTCACCATCCACGCCGGGGTGCTGCTGCGGTACATCCCCATGACCGCCAAAAGGGTCACCGGCATCGTCAGCCGCGGAGGTTCAATCCTGGCCGCGTGGTGCCTGGCCCACCACCAGGAGAATTTCCTCTACACCCACTTCGAGGAGATCTGCGAACTGATGAAGGCTTATGACATCTCCTTCTCACTGGGGGATGGCCTGCGCCCAGGGAGCATCGCCGACGCCAACGACGAGGCCCAGTTCGCCGAGCTGACCACGCTGGGCGAACTCACCGAGATCGCCTGGAAGCACGACGTCCAGGTCATGGTCGAGGGTCCGGGGCACGTGCCGATGCACAAGATCAAAGAGAACATGGACCTCCAGTTGGAAATCTGCCACGAGGCGCCCTTCTACACCCTGGGGCCGTTGACCATGGACATCGCACCCGGGTATGACCACATCACCTCAGCAATCGGCGCGGCGATGATCGGCTGGTACGGCACCGCCATGCTGTGCTACGTCACCCCCAAGGAGCACCTCGGCCTGCCCGACAAGGACGACGTAAAGCAGGGCGTCGTTGCCTATAAGATCGCGGCCCACGCGGCCGACCTTGCCAAGGGCCACCCCGGTGCGCAGGAACGCGATGACGCGCTCAGCAAGGCTCGCTTTGAGTTCCGCTGGCGCGACCAGTTCAACCTTTCGCTCGACCCCGAAACCGCACTCTCGTACCACGACGAGACGCTGCCCTCGGAGGGTGCCAAGGTCGCCCACTTCTGCTCGATGTGCGGGCCTCACTTCTGCTCGATGCGTATCACCCAGGATGTGCGCGACTACGCTCGCCTGCAGGAACTCACCGCGGAGCAGGTCCTACCGGCCGGCCTCGAAGCCAAGGCCGCCGAGTTCCGCGAAGCTGGCGGCACGCTCTACGTCAGGCAGTAGGGGTCATCGCCCGCTCACACCATTCCCAACGGGGGGCGCCCTCGGGCGTGGCTGACGCGGGGACGCCCCTGCCGACACTGTTGATGGCGTCGAAGAACAGCTCTGGCCGGCCCCCTGTCCCCTGCGCGCCAACTGCTTCAAGGCCGCTCCTCCGGGGAAGCCGCCCGGGCGCGGTCGCCAGGTGCGAATCAATCCTCACGAGGCGACCATGCAGGCTGCCAAAGCGTGGCAACAGACCCCCGACTTCGACCGCTTCCGAAAGGACCGCCAGGTGGTCGAGCACCGCATCGCCCGCATGACCCAGCTGGGGGTGCGTCAGGCGCGCTACTTCGGCCGCCAGAAGACGTTGTTCCAGGTGCTCATGGCGGCCACGGTGGCCAACCTGACCCTGGTCTTGGGCAAAACCCAGGGTCAAGGAGCTTCTGGTACCGCCCTGAACAGCCTCCAGGCGCTCCTCACCACCCTCCTCCGGGCAATATCGCCCCCGCAGCGCCCTCCCGGGCCATATCGCAACCCCAAAACCTCCTGGCTCATCGCCAGTCTCTACGCGATTCCGTGAGAATCCGTCCTCTCAAAAGTGCCGGTTCTCGGCCGCGTCTCTAGGCTTCTGGTCGCCACCCTGGCCCATGCCGGGGCGGCTGAGCCCTGGCCGGAGCGCTGGATGGCGATCGCCCCCGCCCCCAGATGGGGCTGTGGTTCCGATGAGATAGCCGCGGCTGACGAGGTGGGAGCCGACCGCGATGGAGGTCCGGCATGACACACTGAGGCACCGGTGAAAAAGGAGCAGAAAACGCGCCACCCCCAGCGCCCTGGCTTCGGCGACATGGTCCAAGAGGCCAAGCCGAAGATGAAGCAGAAGGTCTTCGATAGGGAGCTGGAACGCCTGCAGCGGGAGCTCGTGCTGATGCAGGAGTACATCAGGGCCCGCGGCCTCAAGGTCGTGGTCATCTTAGAGGGCCGGGACGCGGCGGGCAAGGGTGGGGTGATCAAGCGGATCATGGAGCGGCTCAACCCACGGGTCTGTCACGTGGTCGCGCTGGGCACGCCCACCGAACGCGAGCAGACCCAGTGGTACTTCCAGCGCTACATGGCGCACCTGCCCGGCGCCGGCGAGATGACGCTGTTCGACCGCAGCTGGTACAACCGCGCCGGCGTGGAGCGGGTCATGGGCTTCTGCACCGCCGCCGAGTACAAGGAGTTCATGCGCTCCTGCCCGGAGTTCGAACGCATGCTCATCCGCTCGGGGATCAAGATCATCAAGTACTGGTTCTCGATCAGTGATGACGAGCAGGAGCGCCGCTTCCAGGCGCGCTCCAAGGACCCCCTGAAGCGGTGGAAGCTCAGCCCAATGGACGTGAAGTCGCGCGCCAAATGGGTCGAGTACTCGCGCGCCAAGGACGAGATGTTTGCCGACACCGACATCGAGGAGGCTCCCTGGTACGTGGTCCATGCTGACGACAAGCGGCGGGCTCGCCTCAACTGCATCACCCACCTGCTCTCGATGATTCCCTACGAGGACCTGACGCCGCCGCCGATCAAGTTGCCGCGCCGGCAGTCGGACGCCAATTACGTCAGGCCGCCGATGGATAAACAGAAGTTCGTCGACGAGGTGTTCTGAGTGAAATTCGCAGTCCTGGGAACGGGCATTGTCGGCAAGACGATCGCCGGCAAGCTGGTCGACCTGGGCCGCGAGGTGATGATGGGGTCGCGAACGGCGGACAACCCCGCGGCATCGGACTGGGCCGGCGTCGTGGGGACGCCGGCCTTCAACATCAACGTGGTGCGCGGCCAGTAGATGTGCCGGCCGCTGACCCGCCGCGAGATGCTCCGGTACGGGGCGATGGTGGCCGCGACGCCGCTGATACCCAGCGGCGGCTGGCTGCCGGTCAGGGCATTCGGCGCAACGGCGGCGACCGCTGTGCCGATCAACCTGGAGCTGGTCACGCTCACCGAGTCGTCGGTGGTGATCACCTGGTTCACCGCGGACCCCACCAGGCTGGACAGGTTCAACCGGCCCGCGCCGGTCCCCTCCAACACGCAGCTCTTCCTCGGCCCCTCCCCTCTCGCGCTGCAGAAGGTCGTGGACCGCGACGATGAGACGCCCTACCACTACGTCGAGATCACCGGCCTGACCCCGGGCATGACTTACTTCTACCGCGCGGAGTCCAATGGCCTGGTCGCGGTACCGACCGCATATACCATCCCCGGTCAACCGTCGCAGCCCGACCCCTCGCTCGGCGGGGTCTTCACCACGCCGCTGCCGCCACCGGGGCGCTTCCTCTTCAGCATGACCTGGGGCAACGACTGGCACATCGGCGAGATGACCAGCGGCCTGGCCTTCCAGAGCCTGCCGCCAGGATTCAACAGCGATCCCGGCCAGCCGCCGTACACCCATGTGATGGCACAGGCGGCGGTGGCCGAGTCGAAGGCCCGCGGCGCCAGCCTGATGCTGCTGGCGGGCGACCTCACCAGCGAGGCCGAGCCGACCAACATGGACTTCGCGCGGAAGACGTTCGACCAATTTGGTCAATACCGCCAGGACTACTTCGTCACCCGGGGCAACCACGACCGCGCCCACTCCGGGGCGCAGTACAAGGCCTGTCGGCCGGCGGCCAGCGACCCTGCCTACAACGACTGCATCCGTGACTACTTCTTCCCAGACGGCCAGACCTTCTTCTCCTTCGATCGCCATGGCATCCATTTCACCGCCCTGGACACAAATCAGCCAATCACCGGGTACGGCGCCCTGCCCGGCGGCGAGATCGACTGGCTCGACGCCGACCTCAGGAGCCACTCGCACATGCCCACGTTCGTTTTCGGCCACCACCAGGTCAGCGATGAGTCCCGACTGACGACGATCGGGGTTCCCAACACCTTCACCATGAACCAGAGCGACGCCACCGCGATGCAGCAGGCAGCGGCGATGGGATCCGTGGTGGGCTGGTACGCCGGCCACACCCACCGCAACAAGCGAACGTCTTCGTCGCTGGCGCCCAACACGCCCTTCATCGAACTCGGCGCGGTCAAGGAGTATCCCGGCGGATTCGGCCTGATCCGGGTCTTCGAGGGTGGGTACGCCCTCAACTTCTACAAGACGCGGTCACCGATGGCCAAGGCCTGGTCGGAACGCAGCCGCGGCGAGTACCTGGGCCTCTACCCGTACTACACCCTGGGCTCGCTGGCCGACCGCAACTTCGTCGTCCAGGCCGACTTCAGCGATGCCGCGCGGTCGATCTTCGGGGGCGGCGGCGCGACCCCCATCCCCCGCGGCAACACCGGGGATCACCCGTCGATGCTCCCGCCCACCAGCGCAGCAGGCAACCCGGGGGTGGCCGCGGCCCTGGGCGCGGTCAGCGTCGCCGGGGCGGTCGCGGGTGCGCGACTGCGACGGCCAGCAGCCGGGACGCCGCCGGACTAGGCGACCGGCACGGCGCGGCGGCGTTTCGACGGGGCCTCGATTCCAGCGGCCTGCTTGAGCCGGCCGAAGCCCAGCCGGATCCCATCCTCAATCACCTGCAGGTCCGGCACCGCCGCCCGGTCCGCGACGAGGCCGATGTTCATCTCGTTGTTGTAGCTGAGCACGCAGACCACCAACCTGGTGTTGGGCGCCAGCGGCAGCAGGGGGTACATCTCCAGGGTCCTCGACCCTGCGGCATATACCGGCATCTGGACGCCGGGCACGTTGGAGATGACCATGTTGATGATGCGCTGGTTGACCATCCCCATCCTTGACATCAGCGCGTGCAGCGGCGCCGGGCTGAGCCCGCTCGCGGCCATCAGTTGCTCGGCCGCCCCGGCCCTGCCCTCCTGCTTGTTGGCGGACATCGCGCGGCGCACCGCCCAGAGGCGGCGCTGCGGGTCCATGGGACCGACGGGGAGATCGACGAGGACGCCCGAGACCTGGTTGCCCATCGACGTGTCGCCGTCGCCCCGCACCGAGACCGGGACCATCACGCGGTAACGGATGCCGTCGGCATCAGTTCCGCGGCGCTCCAGGTAATGGCTGATGGCCTCCCCCATCGTGGCCAGGACCACGTCGTTGACGGTGCCGCCGAGTTGGTTCTTGACCGCCTTGATATCGGCGAGCGGGAGTCGGGTGAAGGCGACCCGGCGCCCGTGACCCACGACACCATTCAGCGGCCCGGTCGGCGCGGCCCGCAGCATCTTCAGCATCGACGCCGCCCGGTTGTCCCCGGTCAGGCCCTGGAGCGCCCCGCGCAGCAGGGCGGGCGCCGAGCGCAGGGCCTGGCTGTAGCCGCTGGCGAGGTCGGCGGCGGTCTGCCGGACTGCGTCGCTTGCCACCTTGCCGGGCTCGAGC
>DAINSI010000057.1:0-6160 GCA_036741395.1 Candidatus Dormiibacterota bacterium | reverse complement strand
CGGCGGCGGTCTGCCGGGCCGCCCCCGTCATCAGTTCGCCGGGTGGCGGCACCTGCTCGGGGTCGGCCCCCGGCGGCACGCGCGGGGCGAGCGCGCCGTCGGGATCGAGGTCCAGCAGGACCAGCCCCAGCTCGATCGCCGAGATCCCGTCAACCATGCAGTGATGCAGCTTGGCGTAGATCGCGGTGGTGCCGTCCTGCAACCCGTCGATGATGTAGATCTCCCACAGTGGCCGGCCTCGGTCGAGGCGCCGCGCGTGCAGCGTCTCCACCATCTGGTACAGCTGGGTTCGCGTGCCGGGCACCGGAAGGTGGACGCGCCGGAGGTGGTTGCTGATGTCGAAATCCGGGTCCTCGATCCACACCGGCCGCCCCAGGCCGAGCGGCACGTCGACCAGTCGCTGACGACAGCGAGGCAGGAGGGGCAAGCGCGACTCGACGGTTGCGAAGATGCCGTCGACGCCGGGCCGGCCCGCAGACTCGGGTTCGGTCTGGAAGACCAGGAGTCCGCCCACGTGCATCGGCAGGTGGGCCTCCTCCAGGTTGAGGAAGGTTGAATCCAGTGCCCCCAGCCGCTCAGCCATCTTCCACCTCCAACCCCGGCACGCTAAGGGTTCAGCCTAACGGTCTCGGCCCACCTTTGCCAGCACGAGCATGGTGCCCAGCCCGAATAGCGCTAGAACGAGGGCGACAAGCGCCGGCACGGCTGTGAAAGCGGCGGCAGCCGTCGGTGGGAGCTGGCCGCCGCCGCTGTTTGACGCATTGCTGGAGCCGCCTGGGGATGTCGGGCCCGACGCGGGCGTTGAAGAACCGAAGAGGTCGACCATCGCGGCTGCAGTGCCCGCATTGTTCAGGTTCTCGCTGATACCGAAGAGGCTCTCGAGCGTCCGCAGCAACGAGGCATGATCGTATGGAGTCGGCACAGTCTGGCCCACCTTGACGCCAGGCCCAAGCCCCACCAGGCCTACTCGACCACCGCCAACGCCGGCCGCGCCGAGGGGGTTGCCGGTGCAGCATCCCGTCGTATCGCTGGGGAAATTTCCCTCGTCGGTGATGATCAGCAGGAGGCCGTTGTGGCTGCCGAGGTACGTCAACAACGTCGGGAGGTGGGTGCTCAGCCAGGTATCGGCGGCCTGGAGCCCGCCCACGCTGCTGCCCGAACACGGGTTGTCGTGGCCGTCGTGACAGGTGTCGGGCGTGATGAAGCCGAACTGCGGGACAGTTCCGAAAGTAAGATCGGTGGCCAGCTGGGTGAACGGCCGCACGTGCGGCACACAGCGGGTCGCCTCGTTGTCCATGATGTCGGGAAAATACAGGAACGGGTTGTGGCGGTCGGCATAGTTCACGCCGGCAGCGGCGGGCGTACCACCGTTACCCTGCCAGGTGTCGGGCGTTGCCGCGGGGCTGTAGGAGGCGTGCTGGCATGGCAGGGTGTTGCCATCCATGTACCCCTTCCAGGTCACGCCCTTGTCATCGAGCTGGTCGGCAAGGTTGCGGTCCGCCGACGTCGAGCCCGCGACCTGCAGGTGGGCGCAGGTGAACAGGTTGAGGGACAGGCAGTCGCCCTGGGTCAGCGCCTGCGGATTCTGGCCGCTGACCATGGCGATGTAGTTGTCGAGGCTGTTGTGCTGGACACCGTAATAGTGGTCGGCGAAAACCCCGGTCTTGACCAGGCTCTTGAGGTACACCGCCGGGCTGGTCGCACCGTAGGTCTTGTCAATGCTCTCGTTCTCTTCGACGAGCACGAAAACGTGGTCATAGCGGGGAAGGCCCTCCAGCGGAGCGGTCGCGGCAGCCGCGGCGGGGACCGGCGCCAGGCCGGACATCGCCACGACTGCGAGGCAAAGGGCTGGCAAGGCGCGGCGCATGTCGAGGATCAACTTAGCCGAGATTTCCTATGGCGTCACCCCCGCCGCCTTTAGCAGCAGGGTCAGGGCGCCGGCAACGATGGCGGCGGCGGGGATGGTGAGGATCCAGGCGAAGACGATGTTCCGCGCCACCCCCCAGCGCACCGCCGAGAGGCGGCCGGTGGCCCCCGACCCCATCACCGCGCCGGAGACGACGTGGGTCGTGCTCACCGGTTGCGAGAGCTGGGTGGCCACCTGGATGACCAGCGCCGCAACGGTCTCGGCGACGAACCCGTTGATCGGTTGGAGCTTGATGATCCGGGTTCCCATCGTCCGGATGATCCGCCAGCCCCCAGCGTAGGTGCCGAGGCCGATTGCCAGCGCCGCGATCAATGCAACCCAGGCCGGGATCGAGAACTTCGTCAGGTGGTGGGTGCTGACCAGGGCGAGGGCGATGATCGCCATCGTCTTCTGCGAGTCGTTGGCCCCATGGCTGAAGGACACGAACGCCGAGGAGAAGATCTGCAGCCGCCGGAAGGCGCGGTTGGCCGGGGCGGGGCGGGCGTTGCGGAGCAGGTTCGAGAGCAGAACCATGAGCAGGTAGGCGGCGATCAGGCCCACGATCGGCGAGGAGACCAACGCCACGATCGTCGTGAACAACGTCTTGGACTTGATCGCCGCGAGCCCGTAGCCCGCGATGCCCATCCCCAGCAGTCCGCCGATCAGGGCGTGTGACGAACTCGAGGGCAGACCGGCGCGCCAGGTGATCAGGTTCCAGGCGATCGCGCCCACCAGCGCGGCGATGATGAAGGGCAGCGCGACAGACTTGACAGCGACCAGGCTCCCGATCGTATTCGCGACCTTGGTGTGCAGCAACTGGGTGGCAACGAGCGCGCCGACCAGGTTCAGCGTGGCCGAGAACAGGATCGCCAGCCGCGGCCGCAGCGCCCTGGTCCCAATCGTCGTCGCCACCGCGTTCGCGGTGTCGTGAAAACCATTGGTGAAGTCGAACCCAAGGGCGACCGCGATGGTCAGCAGGAGAAGGGCGTCGGTCAACTAAGCGTTCTTGATGACGATGTTCTCGAGGACGTTGGCGACATCCTCGCAGCGATCCAGGGCATCCTCGAGGCCGTCGTAGACGTCCTTGAGTTTCATCACCTGGATGGGGTCGACGCCGCCGCGGAAGAGCTCCCCGATGGCCTGCCGGGAGACCTGGTCACCCTGGTTCTCGATGCGGTTGACCTCGATCCAATGAGGCTCGAGGCCCTTGAGCGACTCGAGCTTGACGATGGCCTCCTTGAGCTGCTGGCTTGACTGCACCAGCAGGGCCCCGAGCTCGACCGCCGCCGGGGCGGGCTCGCGCAGGTCGTAGAGCTCGTGCTTGTCCGAGACCTCCTTGATGAAGTCGAGGATGTCGTCCATGCCCGAGGCCAGGGCGTAGATGTCCTCGCGGTCGAAGGGAGTCACGAAGACCCGGTTGAGGCTGCGGACGATCTCGTGGGTGATCTCGTCCGCCTCGTGCTCGAGGTCGCTGATGCGGTCCTGTCGCCCCCCTGGCGAGGAGGGGTCGTTCAGCAGCTCCGCCAGGAGCCCCGCGGCGAGGAAGATGTTCTCGCTGTTGCGCTCGAACAGGGTGTAAAAGGTGCGCTCTCGGGGCAGGAGATTGAATCGCAATGGAGTCTCCTATTGAAGTAGTGTCTTGAGCCGAGTATGCGAGGGCGTGGGTAAAGGTGAAGTTAAGGAATTCGAATCTGGCGAAGCCTGCGCCGGAGACGGAGATAGAACGCCAGACCCTTGCGATGGGCAAGCGAGTCTCTCGCGCCCTCGAGGAGGCCCTCCAGGCCCTGGCGGGCGGGGACATGGCGGCCGCCGATCGCGTCGTCAGGATGGATGCCGAGGTCAACACGATGCGGTACAGCATCGAAGACCAGGTGGTCGAGGCGCTGGTCGGCGACCCCGACCCGGCGCGAGTCCGCCTCTTCGTCGCGGTGCTCAGCGTGATCAACGACCTTGAACGCATCGGCGACCACGCCGAGGGCGTCGCCAAGGTGGCACTGATGCTGGGACAGCCGCCGGACACGGGTGTTGCCGGGGACCTGTTTCAACTCGGCCGCATGAGCGGGCGCATGCTCGAGGACGGCCTCGCGGCCCTGGCCGAGCGAGACACCGACCGGGCAAGACTGATATGTGATGCCGACGACGCCGTGGACCAACTCTACGACCAGCTCTGCTCGGAGCTCTTGACGTCGATGCACGGCCGTCCGGCGGACGTGGTCGCAACGACCTATCTTCTCTGGGTGGCCCATAACCTGGAGCGGATCGCGGACCGCGTGACCAACATCTGCGAACGCACGGTCTACCTGGTCAGCGGCCGCGTGGAGGAACTCAACGTCTCCAACTACTGACCAGGCCTCCGTGATCATGGTCAATCTTCCCGGCCGGCTGGGCTCCGCTCTCAAGCGAAGCCTGCCCCCGGAATTTGGAGTCGTGAGCTGCCGGGCGTGGCCGCCGCTCCGGGAGGTGGAGGTCGCGGCGGTATTGGCATGGACGATTGCGCCGGCGTCGACCACTGAGGCCATCCGGCGGTCGACGGCGGCGCCGCTGCTCTTGCTCACGGCAACTTCGGAGAGTGATCGCGCCATGGCCCTCAGATTGGGCGCGGACCTCTGTCTGCCGCCGGACGCCGGCCCCGACCTCGTGGCCGCGCAACTCGAGTCGCTGCTGCGCCGCGTCCCGGCCCGCTCCATCCCCAAGCGCGCCACGACCGTCGGCCGTTTGCGCGTGGACCTCGACGGCCGGCGCATCCACTGCGGCCCCGAAGAGCTGGCACTGTCCCCGCGGGAGTTTTCGCTGCTCGCATACCTTGCCGGCACCCCGGGTGTGGTCAGGCGCCGATATGACATCCTCGCCGAGGTGTGGGGTTCGCGGTTCGTTGGCGACTCCAAGACCGTCGACGTCCATATCGCCTGGCTCCGGCAGAAACTCCCGCCAGATGCCGGCGTGCGCCTTACAACCCTACGCGGGGTCGGTTACCGGCTGGACCCTCTCTGACCGCCTGCCGGCGGCGACAGGTAATCGGCGGACCTGATCTCCCCGTCTTCGACGACCATGACCCAGGTCGACGCCTTTTGCCAGCGGGCCTCACTGCTGGCGAGCAACCCGGCCGCGACCAGGCTGGAGATCAGCTCCCCGATAACGTCGCCCTGGCTGCAGAGAACGGCGGGCGTCTCCGCATGCTCGATCAGGGCCAGCGTGTCGTGCCAATCGGAGCC
This sequence comes from Candidatus Dormiibacterota bacterium, assembly GCA_036741395.1. Taxonomy (GTDB): domain Bacteria; phylum Chloroflexota; class Dormibacteria; order DASZGP01; family DASZGP01; genus JAXDLW01. The sequence continues at coordinate 1,042 of DAINSI010000057.1, read as the reverse complement.
CTCCGCGAGCGCCGGCTCCTCCTCGACTGACATGGCGCGGGCGGCGGCCAGCGGCTCAACGGTCTCGACGCAGCGTAAGTACGGGCTGGACATCACGCGGCCCAAGGCCGCGCCCTCCATCAGGCGCACCAGCCCGACAGCTTGGAGCCGGCCCTTCTCACTCAGGGGCCGCAGACGGTCCTCGCCGTGCCAGCTATCACGATCGCCGGCGTGTGCGTGCCGCACGAGGAAGACCTTGATGCGTCAGGTCCCGAGGTTGGCCCGGAGCAGGATGTCGCGGTCGTGGGCGTATGAGAGTGTGGCCATCGCTTCGACGACATCGCACCACCTGACCATGTCGACCTCAGCCAGGGGCCTGAACTCCCCCGCGTGGGCCCGCATCAGCCAGTACCAGACGACCTTGTCGCGCCCCCGGCGGTCGATATAGCGGGTAACGCCCAGGCAGCGCTCGATCAGGCAGGTCATGCCGGTCTCTTCGGCCACCTCCCGGAGCGCGCCGGCTTCCAGGGTCTCCGGCAACTTGAGCTTGCCCTTGGGCAGCGACCAGTCGTCATAGGCGGGGCGATGCACCATGACCACCTCCGGCGATCCCTCAGCGTCGAGCCGGTAGACCACCCCGCCGGCGGCGCGGACCACTTCCGGCAACTCCAGGTGCGCGGCGAGCGCCTCGTCCATCAACCGCCGGCTGTCGACGGTGGCCTCAGGCATGCCCAATCCAGTCGTGGAGCTTCTTGCGGTCGAGCTTCTTCCATGCCGACTGCCACCCCTCGAGCGCCTCCTCCCCCAACAGGCGCTCGCGCTCGGTCAACACCCCGGCGTAGAACGCGGCGCCGGCCCCCAATCCCGACGAAACCTCGCCCAGCCAGTGCCGGGCGACCACCGTGTCGTTGAAATCGCCGAGAGTCTGCTGCAGCTCGGCGACGGCGGCGGCGAACCGCCCGGCTCGCTTGCCGACAACCGGGGCCACGGCCTCGGCGGCGTAGCGGGCCGCCTTGGCGGCGATGCGTACCGCATGGAGATCGTCGCCGGCGGGGTGCTCGCC
>DAINSI010000056.1:0-14551 GCA_036741395.1 Candidatus Dormiibacterota bacterium | reverse complement strand
CGGGGCCCGGCTCTCCTCGTCACGCAGCTACGGCTGCGCTCCTCGTCTTGCCACCCGCTCCTTGGCACCGACGGCTTGGCCGGCCGGGCCTTCGGCCCCTACCGGGCTGTACCCGATCCCAGCGTTACGGCCCACTAGCCTCCCTGCGAGGTCTCAAGATGCTGTTTGTCGTAGCCCTCGTCGTCTTCATCCTGGACCGCGTGACCAAGCTGGCGATCCAGCACAACCTGGGCCTCGGCGACCACGTCCAGGTGCTCGGCGACATCCTCTGGCTGGACCACACCCAGAACAGCGGGATCGCCTTCAGCCTGGCGCGCACCCACAGCGGACTGGTCTTCGTGTTCGACATCCTGGCGATCGTCTTCATCCTCTACCTGGCTCGGCGCATGCCCAGTGGCGAACCCTGGATGCGCCTGGGCCTGGGGATGGTGCTCGGCGGTGCCGTGGGCAACGCCGTCGACCGGGTCCTGGCGGGGTCGGTCACCGACTTCATCGACTTCCGGATCTGGCCGGTTTTCAACGTCGCTGACATGGGGGTCACCGTCGGAGCCCTGCTCATCGCCTGGCGCCTCTACGTGGGCTCGCGCCGGGATGCCGCCCGCGGGCCGGAACCCGAGCCGGAACGCGAGCCGGAGCAGGAGCGATGACGACGACTCCCACCGAGCTCGTGGTGCAGCGCGACGAGGACCGCCTCGACCGCTTCCTGGCCGAGTCCGGCCTGCTCCCGTCGCGGGCGGTGGCATCCCGCCTGGTGCGGCAGGGGGCGGTCCTGGTCAACGGCGAGCCCGCCCGCGCCAGCCGGGCCGTGAGCGCCGGCGACCGGGTTCGGCTCACCGTTCCCGACCCCCAGCCCGCGCTGGTGGCCGCGGAGGACATCCCGCTGTCGGTGGTGTACGAGGACGCCGACCTGATGGTCGTCGACAAGGCGCCGGGCATGGTGGTCCACCCCGGAGCCGGTCGCCGCACCGGGACGCTGGTGAACGCGCTGCTGGCGCGCCACTCGGGCTGGCCGTCGCTGGGGGGCCCCGAGCGACCGGGTATCGTGCACCGGCTTGACAAGGGCACCAGCGGCCTGATGCTGGTGGCCCGCACCGAGGTCGCCCTGCGCCGGCTCGGCGCCGACCTGGCGCAGCGCCGGGTCCACCGCGAGTACCTCGCCGTGGTCACCGGGCGACTCAAGGACACCGGGGTCATCGATGCCCCCATCGCCCGCAATCCCCGCGAGCGCAAGCGCATGGCGGTGGTGGAGGGGGGTCGCGCCGCGGTCACCCACTTCACCGCCATTGAGGACTTCGTCCGCCACACGCTGCTCTCGGTGCGCCTGGAGACCGGCCGCACCCACCAGGTCCGCGTCCACCTGGCGGCCATCGGCCACCCGCTCCTGGGCGACTCGACCTACGGCCACCCGGCACCCGGCCTGATCGACCGCCCGGCGCTGCACTCCCACCGCATCGAGTTCCAGCACCCGGTCAGCGGGGAGCGCCTCAGCTTCGAGGCGCCCGTGCCGGCCGACCTGGATGACGCCCTGCGCCAGCTGCGCGAGCAACGGTGAGCCCGCGGGGCCTGCTGGTCGTGGTTTCCGGCCCCAGCGGGGTGGGTAAGGACACCGTCCTGCACCAGGTCTTCGGGCTCGATCCCAGCCTCTCCTACAGCGTCTCCTACACCACCCGTCAGCCGCGCCCCGGCGAGGTCGACGGTCGCGACTACACCTTCGTCTCCGACCAGGAGTTCGATCGCATGGTGGCCGGCGCCGACCTGCTGGAGTGGGAGCCGGTGCACAGCCACCGTTCCGGCACCGGCCGCAGCCGGGTGGAGGAGGCGCTGGACGGCGGCCGCGACATCGTTCTCAACATCGACGTCAAGGGCGGCCTGCGGATCCGCGAGCTGGTCCCCGAGGCGATGCTGGTTTTCCTGGCCCCGCCCAGCCTCGACGAGCTGGACCGCCGCCGCCGCGACCGGGGCACCGAGGACCCGGCCGAGTTGGCGCGCCGGGCTTCCGATGCCCAAATCGAGATGGGATACTCTGCCCAATACGACGCGGTCGTGGTCAACGATGATGTCGACCGGGCGGCGCAGGAGATCCTCGACTTGATCCAGCAGCGGCGGGGGCGCAGCTAGTGCCCGGTCCCACGTGAACGCTCACCTGGCGCGGCGCGCCTTCGCGGGACGGCGGTTGCTGGTCTGTGTCTGTGGCGGCGTGGCCGCCTACAAGGTGGCCGAGACGGTCAGCCTGCTGGTGCAGGCGGGCGCCGAGGTGCGGGTGGCGATGACCCCCGAGGCGACCCATTTCATCACCCCCCTGACCTTTGAGGCGCTCAGCGGCCAGGCGGTGGCCAGCGACCTCTTCGGACGCCAGGCCGTCGCCGGGCGGCCGGGCGGCGAGATCCACATCGCGCTGTCGGATTGGCCCGAGGCCATCCTGGTCATCCCCGCCACCGCCAACTTCATCGCCAAGCTGGCCCAGGGCCTGGCCGACGAGGTCGTCAGCACCACCATCCTGGCATCATCGGCGCCGCTGGTGCTGGCGCCGGCGATGCATTCACGGATGTGGGAGCAGGAGGCCACCCAGGCGAACGTTGCGACCCTGCGGGCGCGGGACGTCGGGTTCGCGGGTCCGGTCGAGGGACGGCTGGCATCGGGCGACGTGGGCCCCGGCCGCCTGGCCGACCACGAGGACGTGCTGCGCGCGCTGCGCGCCGCGCTCCCCGGCGTTCGCGACATGGAGGGCCTCGGCGTCCTGGTCAGCGCCGGTGGGACCCACGAGAAGCTGGACCCCGTCCGCTTCATCGGCAATCGCTCCAGCGGCCTCATGGGCCACGCCGTCGCCGCCGCCGCGGAGGCCAGGGGCGCCCGGGTGACGCTGGTGACGACGTCCCGTCTGATCCCGCCCAGGGGCGTCGACGTGGTCCATGTCGACAGTGCCGCGGAGATGGGCGATGTCCTGCGATCCCGCGCGGCCACCGCCGACATCCTGGTCATGGCCGCGGCCGTGGCCGACTTCCGCCCCCGCAATGTGGCGCCCAGGAAGATGGCCAAGGCCGACGTACCGGAGACCCTCGAGCTCGAGCTCAACGACGACATCCTGGCCTCGATCGACCCCATCGCGGGTGGGCGGCTGGTCAAGGTGGGGTTCGCGGCCGAGACCCATGAGGTCCTGGCCCGGGCGCAGGAGAAGCTGATGTCCAAGCGCCTCGACCTGGTGGTGGCCAATGACATCTCCGACCCCACCATCGGGATGGGCAGCCCCGACAACGCCGTTACCATCATCGGCTGCGACGGGTCGCGCCGCCTCGTGGAACGCGCCCCCAAGGAGGACGTGGCCCACGAGATCCTCAGCTCCGCCGCCCAGGTGCTGCGCGCCGGTGGGGCGGGGGAGAAGGCGTCCTGAGCAATGATCCGACCCCGGAGGAAGAGCCCGAGGTCGCTGACTTCGGGGCCATCGCCTTCGTCCTCGGGCTACTCCTGCTGGGGATCCTGCTGATGCTGGCCATGGCCCAGCGCTGATGTCCGCCGTCGTCAGCATCGCGTCGGGCAAGGGCGGCGTGGGCAAGACCACCACCGTGGCCAACATCGCCGTGGCGCTGGGCAAGCAGGGGCTCAACGTGCTGGCCTGGGACATGGACGGGCAGGGCAACCTGGGCCAGGCGCTGGGGGTCGACAGCAACACCGCGCGCATCTCCAGCTACCACCTGATGTCCGGCCGGGTGACCCAGATCGCGGCCGCGATCCAGCCGACCCAATTCGAGGGGGTCAGCTGCATCGTCGCGCACATGGAGCTCTTCGCTGCCGAGCAGGAACTGCTTGGCAGCACGGGCAAGGAATACATCATGCGCACCCTCCTGCAGCAGCCTGAGGCGCAGCGCTTCGACCTGGTCCTGATCGACCTGCCGCCCAACCTGGGCTTCCACACCGTCAACGGCTTCGCCGCCTCGCGCTTCGTCCTGGTGCCCCTGCAGGTCTCCGGCTTCGCGCTCTCCGGGCTGCGCCAGCTGGCCCACGCCATCCGCCTGGCGCAGCAGTACCTCAACCCCGAGCTGGAGATGCTCGGCCTGCTGCCGACGTTCGTCAACGAACGCACCAACTTCAGCCGCGAGCTCCTCGACGCCATCCGGCTGCTGCCTGAGACCCGTGTCTTCCAGCCCTACATTCCCTACACCGTGAGGGTCTCCGAGGGTTCGTTGACGGGCGTGCCGGTGGTGGCCGCGGCGCCGAGCTCGGCAGCGGGCAAGGCGTACACGGCGGTGGCGGCGGAGGTCTGGGACACGGTCCGCAGCGCGCCTGCCCACATCACCCGGGCCCCGGCGCCCATGATCGCCTCGCCGCAACGCGCCCAGGACATCAACGTCAACGACATGGTGGCGGAGCTCCGCGCCGAGGCCGGCTCCGGCGGCGGCGGCCCCGAGAAGGCCCGCCGCGGCGGTTTCCTCGGCTGGCTCCGCCGCATCCAGGCCTCCTGACCCGGTACGCCCAGGTGGTGGTGGACCGGCGTACCGGTCCGGCACTGCGGTCGTTCACCTACCTGATCCCGCCCGAGATGGAGGGCCTGGTGGTCGCGGGCGCCCGTGTGGTGGTCCCCTTCGGCAAGCAGTCCGTGAGCGGATACGTCCTGGGGCTGAGCGAGAGCTCGGACTTCCCCGACCCCAAGCCCATCGAGGCCCTCGCCGGCGACGAGCCGTCGCTCCTGCTGCCGTACCAGGTGGAGCTCGCCCACTGGATCTCCGGCTACTACGCCGCCCCCCTTCCCGAGGTCGTCAGGGCCATGATCCCGCCGGGGGTGCGCGCGATCAAGATCGGCTCCAAGCGGCCCCGGGGGCCAAGGGTGCAGAGCCGCGATCGCGCCCTCAGCGAACAGCAGCAGGTGTCGCGGACCCGGCGCTTCACGGCGGCGCAGGAGGCGGCCTCCGAGGCCGTGCTGGGCGCGCTCCAGGAGGGCACCGGCCGGCTGCTGCTGCACGGGGTCACCGGCAGCGGCAAGACCGAGGTCTACCTCCAGGCCATCGAGGACTGCCTGGCGCTGGGTCGTGGCGCCATCGTGCTGATCCCCGAGGTCTCCCTCACCCCGCAGACGATCTCGCGTTTCGCCGAGCGCTTTGCGGGGCGGATCGCCGTGCTTCACAGCCTCCTCACCCCCAGCGAGAAGGCGCTGGAGTGGCGGCGCCTGCGCGCCGGCGAGGCGAAGCTGGCGATCGGTCCCCGGGCGGCGATCTTCGCCCCCATCCCCGACCTCGGCCTGGTGGTGGTGGACGAGGAGCACTCCAGCACGTACAAGCAGCTCCGGGTGCCCCGGTACAACGCCGTCGACGTGGCCCAGCGCCTGGGCGAGCTGGCGGGCTGCGTGGTGCTGTTGGGCAGCGCCACCCCCAGCCTGACCAGCTACTACGCCCACGGGCGTGCCAGCGGCGCCTTCGAGGGCGCCCGCATCCTCGAGCTGCCCCAGCGCTACAACGGCGAGCCACTGCCGGCGATGGAGGTCGCCGACATGCGCCAGGACGACAGCTGGAGCTTCAGCCGCCCCATCGGCGAGCGCCTGGCCGCGGTCTGCCGCGAGGAGCTGGACGGCGGGGGCCAGGTGATCCTCTACCTCAACCGGCGCGGCCTGGCCTGGTACGCACGCTGCCGCAAATGCGGTGAGTCGGTGGGGTGTCCCAACTGCAGCGTGTCGCTGGTGTACCACGGCGACACCCGGGAGCTGTCGTGTCACTACTGCGGCCACACCGAGCCGATGCCCCAGCTCTGTCCCAACTGCGAGGCGCGCGACCTCAAGACCGTGGGCTTCGGCACCGAGCGCATCGAGGCAGAGGCGCGGCGCCTCTTCCCGGCGGCGCGGGTGGCCCGGCTGGACCGCGACACCGCCTCCAACCGCGACTCCTTCTACGGCATCTGGGAGAGCCTGGCCAGGGGCGATGTGGACATCCTCGTGGGGACCTCGCTGGTGGCCAAGGGGTGGGACCTGCCCAAGGTGGGGCTGGTGGGCGTGGTCGACGCCGACCAGGCGCTGAATTACCCCGACTTCCGCGCCGCCGAGGACACCTTCGCGAGCCTGGTGCAGGTTGCCGGGCGGGCCCGCCGCAGCGACGCCCGGGCCATCGTCCAGACCATGAACCCGCACCACTACGCGGTCCGCCTGGCGCTACAGCACGATTACCACGAGTTCTTCTCGGAGGAGCTGGCGGTGCGCGCGGCGCTCGACTTTCCGCCCTTCACCCGCCTCATCGACGTCACCGCCTCCGCGGTCGACGACGCCGACGCCCGGCGCATGGCCGAGAGCTACGCGGGGGCGCTTCGGGACAGCCTGGTGATCAAGGGGATCGATGGCGTCACGGTCTTGGGGCCGAGCCCGGCGTTCATTCACCGCCTCCGTGGCGAGTACCGCTGGTCGCTGACGATCAAGGGCCTGGAGCTTGGCCCGGTCAAGCCGCTACTGCCCGAGGGCCGGGGCTTCACGGTGGACGTCGACCCCAATTGAGCGCGTCCCCGCAAGTTGACGTACCGGTCATACGTTCTGTTAAGGTGTCGGGGAGTCGTTAGCCGACCCTCTAGGGTCACCCTGCGGGAACAGGGGGCGCGACACCCGACCACTTCACTACCACTTCTCGCGGAGGTTCCAGTCCTGGTTTTACGAATCCGTGCGCTGGTGGTCTGCCTTGCGATTGGCGCGGCGCTCACGGCGCTGGTGCCGGCGAGTGCGGACCAGGCCGGCGGCCTGGTGGCGCAGCGCCAGCAGCTGCAGCAGCAGGTCAACGGGCTCGGGGGCGACAAGTCCAAGGCCCTTTCCGACCTCCTGGCCGCCCAGGACGCCCTCAACAACCTCCAGGCCGCGCTTCGCGCCAATAGCGCGTATCTGTCGGACCTGAACGCCCAGCAGGACAGCATCAGGGGCAGGATCGCCAACGCCGAGCACGACCTCGCCCAGCAACGCGCCCTCGTCGCATCCCTGACCCGGGGCCAGTACAAAACCATGACCGGCGACCAGGCCGTGGTCCTGATCTTCAACTCCGCCAACTTCAAGGAGATGCTGAGCCGGGTGATGGCCGAGATCACGGTTCAGCGCCGCGTCGCCGATACCGCCCGCCATATCAAGGCGGAGCAGGTGCAGCTCAAGTCGATGTCCGCCGACCTTGCCAGGAAGCAGGGCCAGGTCGCCACAATCCAGGCCAATCTCGAGCAGGAGAACGGTAGGGAGCTGGCCCTGGTCGCCGACTACGACCAGCGCGTGGCCAGCATCGACGGCCAGTCCAAGGACCTGCTGGGGCAGATCAGCGGCCTCAACCAGAAAATCGCCGCGGCGCAGGTGGCGCGCGTCCGTGCCGCCGCCTTTGGTCCCGGGTCCGGAACCGTCAACGGGGGCGGGTCCTGCGGCAACCACTTCAGCTACGGCTACTGCACCTGGTACGTCGCCAACCGCCGCTGCATCCCCTGGTTCGGCAACGCCTGGGAGTGGTACGGCCAGGCCCAGGCCTACGGCTACCCCGTCGGCCAGCAGGCGCGCGTGGGCGCGGTCGCGGTCTGGGACCAGCGCATGAGCGGCTACGGCCACGTGGCCTACGTCGAGAGCGTCCAGGGCGATGGCTTCACCGTCTCCGAGATGAACTACAACGCCTGGGGCCAGGTCAACAGCCGCTTCGTGCCCTACTCCAACCCGGGGCCGCTGACCGGCTTCGTATACGGCAAGTAGCGGGCTCTTCCCGCCCGCTTCGGCCCCAGCTCAGCAGCGAGCTCCCCCTAGAATTCAGCCATGATCCGGGAGATCGTCGTCGTCGAGGACAGGCGCCTGCGCACCAAGTGCCCGAGGGTGCCCAGGATTGACAGCTCCGTCCAGCAGCTGATCGACGACATGGTCGACACCATGCGCGAGGCTCCCGGCATCGGGCTTGCCGCGCCCCAGGTCGGCGTGCTCCTGCGGGTGATCGTCTGCGAGGTCGACGAGAACCTGCACTGCCTGGTCAACCCCGAGATCATCCGCCTGGAGGGCGAGCAGGTGGGTACCGAGGGGTGCCTGTCGATCCCCGGGTACATCGGCGAGGTCCGGCGGGCCCAGAAGGTGGTGGTCAAGGCCAAGAACCGCGCCGGCAAGGACGTCCGCATCAAGGCCGAGGGCCTCCTGGCCCGCTGCCTCCAGCACGAGATCGACCATATCGACGGCATCCTCTTCACCGACCGCCTGACCGACCCCAAGACCTTCCGCAAGGTTTCCGACAAGGAAGCCGAGGAGGCGGCGGCAGCAGAGGGCGAGACCGAAGAGGAGCTGGTCGGGGTCTAGCCCCAGGTGCGGGTCGTGTTCTTCGGCACCCCGGCGTTCGCGGTGCCCACCCTCGACGCCCTCCGGTCGCGCCACGACCTCTCCCTGGTGGTGACCCAGCCGGACCGCCCATCGGGTCGGGGCCTGGACGTGCGATCGTCCGCGGTCGCCGCCCGGGCCGTCACCGCAGGGGTCGAGGTGATCAAGCCGCAGCGTGCCCGCGACCCTGAGCTGGCGGCCCGCATCGATGCCGCCCGCCCCGACGTGGTGGTGGTCGCGGCGTACGGCCAGATCCTGTCCCGGGCCATGCTGGAGGTCGCGCCTCACGGGGCCATCAACGTCCACGCCTCACTGTTGCCGCGCTGGCGGGGGGCGTCGCCGATCACCGCCGCGATCCTCGCGGGCGACCCCGACACCGGCGTCAGCATCATGCGCATGGACGAGGGCCTGGACACCGGGCCGGTGATCCTGCGCAGGGTCACCGCGATCGGTGAGGACGATGCTGAATCGCTGTCCGCACGGCTCGCCGAGCTGGGCGCCGAGGCCCTGCTCGAGGCCCTGGACGGGATCCAGGCCGGCACCACCGAAGCCACGCCACAACCGGACCTGGGCGTCACCTACGCCCGCCCGGTGAAGAAGGCGGACGGTGACCTGGAATGGACCCTGAGGGCCGAGGAGATCGAGCGGGCGCTGCGCGCCTACCGGCCCTGGCCCGGCATGCGGCTGCCGCTGGGTCGCGAAAGGGTGCAGGTCGTCGCCGGCGGCCCGGTACCGGACTGGTGGGTGGCCGACGGGCGCGCCGACCTTCCCCCCGGGGCGGTCGTCGAGGTCAACGCCGAGGGCATCGTGGTGATGACGTCATCGACGCCCTTCCTGGTCCGGCGGCTGAAGCCCGCCGGCAAGCGCGAGATGCACGCGGCGGATTTCGCCCGCGGCCGCCGCGACCTGGTGTCAGCGCCGTGAGCCAGAAGGGTGGCGGAACTGCGCGCGACGACGCCGATGAGAAGGTCGTGGCCAATAACCGGGCGGCGTTCCACGAGTACTTCATCCTCGACCATGTCGAGGCGGGCCTGGAGCTGCTGGGGACCGAGGTGAAGTCGCTGCGCGCGGGCAAGGCCAACATCAAGGACGGCTACGTGCGCATCGAGAACGGCCAGGCCTACCTGCACAACGTGGACATCCAGCCCTGGGAGGGCGGTAACCGCCAGAACCACGAGCGGCTGCGCTCACGCCGCCTGCTGCTGCACAGGTCGCAGATCCAGGAGCTCTACGGCAAGACCAAGGAGCAGGGGCTGTCGATCGTGCCGCTGCGGTTGTATTTCCTCCGCGGCCGCGCCAAGGTCGAGGTGGCGCTGGTCAAGGGCAAGAAGACCTGGGACAAGCGGCAGGCCATCGCCGAGCGCGACGCCAACCGGGAGATGGACCGCGCCATCCGGCGCGACGTCAGGTAGTGGCCTTTGCCGGCGTCCTCGGGGTCCTCGGCGGCAACGAGATGCGGGCGGCCTGTCACCCCTTCGACGAAGCGTTGCTGGAAGCGGCAGGGCGTCCCAACGAGGTCCGCGTGGTGCCCGCCGCGGTGGTCCAGAACGGGTCGGTGACCGCCGCGATGGCGGGGGCACGCCGGTACTTCGGGCGGCTGGGCCTGGGGGTTACCCACGTCGAGCTTCACCGCCGCGGCGATGCGTCCCAACCCGGCGTGGTGGCCGCGCTGCGCTCGTCGCCCCTGACCTACCTCCTCGGCGGCGACCCCGGGTACCTCCTGGAGTGCCTCCGCGACACGCCCGCCTGGGCAGCCATGCGCGCGGCGCTGCGGGACGGCGCCGCGCTCGCCGGCAGCAGCGCCGGGGCGATGGTCATGGCCGAGACCCTGCTGCTGCGCAGCCGCAACCCCAGCCCGCGCGCGCGCCACGGCCGCGAAGCACTCTCGATCCTGCCCGGCAGCGTGGTCATCCCTCACCTCAACAATTTCGGCGATGCCTGGCTGGAATCGGCCCGTCGTGAGGCCAACGCCCGGGACATCCTGGGCCTGGACGAGGCCACGGGGCTGGTCTACGCGGGCGGTTGGCGCGCCCACGGCCCCGGGGCGGTGCGCCTGTGGCGCCGGGGAGCGGACCCCGCGCTGGAGCGGCACGATGGGGAGGCGCTGCGCTGGCGGGCACCGCGATGATCGCCGGAGGCCGATTCGGGGTGATTCGTCTGCGGCCTCAAGTGGTGTAATCCCCGACATGCCCCGGACCCGGCCCGCCTCCGCCACCGCCCTGCGCAAGGCCGCCGCCCTCCTCGGCGTCCAGTCCGGCGCCACCGTCGACGACGTGATGCAGGCGCGCCGGGCGCAGGCCAAGCTCTGGCACCCCGACATCAGTCCCCGCAACGGCTCGGTGGAGCGCATGGGGTCGATCAACAGCGCCGCGGACGTGCTCTGCGACTTCATCCGCAAGGGTGGCGAGGTCGACGGTGTTCCCGCCCCCGCGCCGCCCTCCACGCGCGCCCCGGGCAAACCCCGCCCGCAGCCGGCGCGGGTCTTCGAGGTTCGCTTCGCCGAGGGGGTCGGCGATCCCGTCCTGGCGCCCGACCGGATTGTGCGGCTCGAGATCGGCGAGGACGAGGCGCACCAGGGGACCAACCGCACGTTGCGGTTCATGCGCCTGGAGCCCCGGATGTGCGCCTACTGCGCGGGGCTGGGCGCCGACCCCGCGGGACCCAAGCGCATGTGTCCTGATTGTGACGGCAAGACCTGGCACTGTCCCACCTGCGAGGGTCGGGGCTGGCTCCACCTCCAGCCCGGGACCTGCCGTCACTGCGGCGGCAGCGGCGCGGCCCTGGTGGAGCGCAGCATCCGCCTCAGGCTGCCGCCAGGGATCGAGTCGACACGCCGCACCCTGGTCAAGGGCTGGGGGGACCTCGCCGAGGACGGTGACGCCGGCAACCTCTGGGTCGACGTCGTACCGTCGCCGACGACGCTGGCCTCGCGGCCCTGGCGCTACGGCTATTTTGGCCACGACTGGCCCGCGCCGCAGGGGACGGTGAACGACGGGGTGCTGACGCTCGACAACACCCCCCTCCCGGACGATGAGATGCGTGAGATCGGCTTCTGGCGTGACCCCCGCAGCTCCAGGTGGGTGCGCCAGGTCGGCCCCGACGGTGCGCCCAACGTGATGTCGCTGATCCGCCAGCGCCAGTTCTTCGTCCCCCAGCCGGCGCACCAGTGAGCCAGGCTCCGCTGCCGCCCGGTCCGCCCCTGCCGGTGGCGGCCGGCCCGGGGTACGCCACCGGGGTCCAGGCGTCACCCGGGATGTCGCGGGGCACGAAGTGGCTGGTGGGATGTTTGGCGGGGGGTTGCGCGCTCACCCTCGTGGTGCTGATCGGCGCGTTCCTCATCGGCGGGCTCGCGTTCAGTCGCAACTTCTCGCTGCAGGGTGGCGCCAGGGTTCCATCCGACTTCCCGGTGTACCCCGGGGCAAAGCAGCAGGCGGGATTCACGGTGAAGTCGAAGGACGGCAACCCCGGCCGGGCGATCTCGCTGGTGCAGTGGCAGGTGGCGGCCCGCGGCGGCCCGGTCAACACCTGGTATCGCGACCAGCTCAACCGCGGCGACTGGGAGATCCTGCGGACCGATGACGCCCTGGGCCGGCTGACGTTCCGGCGGCGCAGCACCGGCGCCGTGGACACCCTGCAGATCCGCGACCAGCTGGCGCAGACCCTGGTCCAACTGCTGGTCTCCGGGGACCAACCGCTGGAGAGAGGGGCTCACCCGGCGCCGACGGATGTCCCCGCCTCGGGGCCGTGACCTATGCTTGGGGAAGCAGACCGTGCTCGTGGGGCCGCCGGGTTTCGATTGGGCAGTGGGCTGTGGGATTGCGAGCGGAGCGCCTGGCTCCTAAAACGGGCAAAAACTTTAACTGCGAACAAAAACGCAGAGCTTGCTCTCGCTGCCTAGGCAGTAAGGGTAAGTTCCGGGGCTTAGCCCCGGGGTTCACCCTCTGAGCGTCCTGGTAGGGGGGTGGGCCACAAATACAGGGCTTGCCCGCACGGGAACCGTGATCGCCCAAAGCGGGGACTTCAAAGGATCGCTGGTCCCGAGCTGGCCCGTCCGGAGGCAGGCACGGGACGAGATCAATTCCGGTCTAGGCTCGTAGAGGTTCCACGGGACGCTGATCAACACAGGAGTTCAACTCTCCTCGGCTCCACATTCCTAGAGGGGTATACCGACCAGCTCCCAATCCCCATACCGCTCGAGAATTGCAGTCGCGTGTGCGATCGCGTCCGCGGCGCGGATGCCTGATGGGTGGTTGGACAGCCAGAGTTCCAGGTTCTCCGCGCGGTTGTCGGCCTTGACGCCGTTGCGGTGATGCACGGTTTCATCGGGAAGAAGGAACCTGCCGATCATTTCCTCCATCACCAGGGTGTGTTCGAAGACGTAGCCGCCATTCGACGGCGCCCTTGGGTGGCCCGGTGCACGGGCCATTACGTAGCCCGCCTTGCTGCGCGTCTTGCCCCCCTTCCAGTTCCCGTTCTGTTCGAGTGCCGGCCTCGGGCGGCAAACCGAGCAGGTCTGGGAGTCCCTACGCATGAGCCGTCCACAGGTGCACGTCCTTTGTGCGAGGCGCGATCGACAGGCGGGGCACTCGATGTGACCGCTGGAGGGTTCGTAGATTCGACCGCAGGTGTAGCACTCGCGGGGCACGCCTGATTATACCAAACAGATGTTCGTGTGTCCGGTGGTCTTGAGGCTAAGCCTGGCGGAACCAGACCTCGTTGACGTCCGCGACCGGCTCATAGCCCACCTCGGCGTAAACGTGGTTGGAGGTGGGATTGCGCAGGTCGGTGTAGAGGCAGCACGCCTGGCACCCGCCGTCCAGGAGGCGCTGGCTGAGCTGGGCGACCAACGCCCCGGCGTAGCCCCGGCGCCGCCTCGAGGGCGGGGTGTAGACGGGTCCCAGCCGGGCCACAGCCGAACCGGTCTCCCGGCCCCCCGCCAGCGACGCCCGGCCATCGTCCTCCCAGAGGAAGAGCGAGCCGCGCCCCAGGTGGGCCGAGGTCGACTGCTCGGCCCACCCCGGCAGGGTCACCGCGCCCGCGTCGGCGGCGAAGGCGCGCATCCACGCCAGGACCAACTCACGGTCGTTCTCGCTGGCCTGGCGCATCGAGCCCGGCACCGCGGACTGCGGCCGTACCGAGGTGAGCCGGTGCACCCGCTCCGGCATCCCCGGCGTCCCACGCTCGCCGGTGAGGCGCGCCCACTCCTCGACGAACGGTGCCAGGAGGTCGTCGCGGGCCATCACACAGGGCAGGTCCGGCATCCTCCCGTGGACCACGCCGGCCAGCTCCCGGGTCGACGCGGCATCGCCCTCACCCAGCAGCCCGAGCTTGGGAAAGTCGGTGCGGAAGGCCACCGCGGTGATCTCGCCGTCCCGCTCGGCGGTGGCCAGGAACCAGCCGCGTCGCTGCTCGGGCTCGGGGTTCTCCGCCAGCAGCCCCAGGGGGATGGTGTTGAGCACCGGGTCGCGCCGGAGGAAGCGCATCACCGCGCTGAGGTCGCCGGCGGGGTCGAGGATGGGCATCGGCGCACAGGATGGCACGAACCGGACCTCGCCAGCGGATAGCATCGAGCCTGGACGATATGGAGACAGGCTCTTGATCCCGCTGACCCCCGAGGGTATCGGCGCCGCCGCCGGCAACCTGCTCGAGCGTCTGACCACCGGCCACCTCGCCGACACCCGACCGATGCCGCGCGTGGTCATCGACGAGGGGCCGCAGCGCGCTGTCTACCGCTACACCCCGCACGCCGGGACCAAGGGGAGCGGCCCGCCCGTCCTGCTGGTGCCACCGCTGGCGGCACCCGCGCTCTGCTTCGACCTGCGACGCGGCTGCAGCATGGTTGAGCACCTGGTCCAGGAGGGCCGGCGCGCCTACATGGTTGACTACGGGCCGATCGCGTTCTCCGACCGCAACCTGGGGTTGGAGCACTGGATCGACGAGGTCATCCCCACGGCCGTCAGGGCCGTCAGCGAGGACGCCGGTGGAGCCCCCGTGATCGTCATCGGCTGGTGCCTGGGCGGGATCTTCGCCCTGCTCTCGGCCGCCGACCAGGCCGACCTGCCGATCCAGGCCATCGCCGCCATCGCCAGTCCCTTCGATGTCACCCAGGTCCCCACGATGGCCCCCCTTCGACCCCTGGCCAACCTCACTGGGGGGCGCCTGCTGACCCCGATCTACCGGGCCATGGGCGGGGCCCCGGCGCCGCTGGTCAAACGGGCGTTCCAGCTCAGCTCGGTGGACAAGATGATAACCAAGCCGCTGGCGATCGCGATG
>DAINSI010000055.1:0-15157 GCA_036741395.1 Candidatus Dormiibacterota bacterium | reverse complement strand
CGCCGCGGCGGCAGGTCCAAGGACGCCCCAGTGGATCCGACTACGGCCGACGCCGAGGAGACCAGTTGAGCGAGCAGAGCACAGAAGCAGCAGTGATCGACCGGGGCCTGCGCAAGATCCGGGTTGGCCAGGTCGTGGGCGACGCCATGGACAAGACCGTCGTGGTGAGCGTCGTCGACCTCAAACAGCACCCCGTCTACAAGAAGGTCGTGCGTCGCAACAAGAAGCTCAAGGCGCATGACGAGAAGAACGAGTGCCACGTGGGCGACCGCGTCCGGATCATGGAGACCCGGCCGATCTCCAAGCAGAAGCGCTGGCGCGTCGTCGAGGTCGTGGAGAAAGCCCGATGATCCAGAAGGAATCGAGGCTGCGTGTGGCCGACAACAGCGGCGCGCGCGAGATCCTCACGATCCGGGTTGCCGGCGGCAGCCATCGCAAGTACGCGTCGGTTGGCGATGTCATCAGCGCCACGGTCAAGGTTGCCCAGCCGGGCGGCCAGGTCAAGAAGGGCGAGGTGGTCAGGGCCGTGGTCGTCCGCGTCTCCAAGGAGTACCGGCGTCGTGACGGCTCGACGATCCGCTTCGACGAGAACGCGGCCGTCATTATCAACGCCCAGGGCAACCCCCGCGGCACCCGCATCTTCGGGCCGGTCGCCCGTGAGCTGAGGGAGAAGAACTACATGAAGATCGTCTCCCTCGCCCCGGAGGTCCTGTGATGGCCGTCGCCTCCTCGCCTCGCTTCCTCGACATCCGCGCCGGTGACACCGTGGTGGTGATCGCGGGCAAGGACCGCGGCAAGCGCGGCGTCGTCGACCGCACCGTGCCGGGTAACGGCAAGATCGTCGTGCGCGGCGTCAACCTGCACAAGCGGCACACCCGCGCGGGCGCCCAGAAGACCAAGGCCGGATCCAGCGGGAGCGCGATGCAGGGCGGAATCGTGGACTTCGAGGCAGCCCTCAACTACTCCAATGTGATGCTGGTCTGTCCCTCGTGCGACCGCCCCACCCGGGTCCGCCATACCGACCTCCCCGACGGTCACCGCGGCCGCATCTGCGTCCACTGCGGTGAGGTCAACGAGCAGGTGACCTCCAAATGAGCGCCACGGCCACGAAGGAGACGCCGCGCCTGCGGCAGCGGTACGCCGATGACATCGCGCCCGCCATGCTCAAGGAATTCGACTACGACAACGCGATGCAGGTGCCACGGATCGAGAAGGTGGTGGTGAACATCGGCATCGGCGAGGCGATCACCGACGGCAAGGCCATCGACCATGCGTCGGGTGACCTGCGCCTGATCACCGGCCAGCAGCCGATCGTGATCAAGGCCAAGAAGTCGGTCGCCGCGTTCCGGCTGCGGGCGGGGATGGCGATCGGGCTCAAGGTCACGCTCCGCGGTGAGCGCATGTGGGCCTTCCTTGACAAGCTGGTGAGCGTGGCCCTGCCCCGCATCCGCGACTTCCGCGGCGTGCCCGAAAACGCTTTCGACGGCCACGGGAACTACACCCTGGGGCTCAAGGAGCAGCTGATCTTCCCCGAGATCGACTACGACAAGATCGACAAGACGCGAGGCATGGAGATCACGATCGTGACCACCGCCCGCACGGACGACGAGGCGCGCAGCCTGCTGACAAGGCTGGGCATGCCGTTCCGAAGGAGAGATTCCTAGTTGGCTAAGAAGTCACTGATCGCCAAGTCCCTGCGTCCGCCGCGTTTCCCCGTGCAGGCGCATAGCCGCTGCGGGCTCTGCGGGCGACCCCGCGCGTACATGCGTAAGTTCGGGATCTGCCGCATCTGTTTTCGCCAGCTCGCCCAGCAGGGCCAGGTGCCCGGCGTCAAGAAGTCGAGCTGGTAGGGGGGAACGATGGTTTCTGATCCTGTAGCCGACATGCTCACCCGGATTCGCAACGCGACCAAGGCCGGCCACGGCACCGTCGCGGTGCCCGGCGCCAAGATGGAGCGCGAGGTTGCCCGCGTCCTCAAGGAGGAGGGTTATATCCTCGACTTCCGCGTCCAGGAGGACGGTCCCGGCTTCCGCCTGGAGATCGACCTCAAGCCCAAGACGACCAACGGCCGGGCCATCAACGGCCTCAAGCGGATCAGCAAGCCGGGGCTCAGGGTCTACGCCCGCAAGACCGACATCCCGCGCGTCCTGGGCGGGTTGGGAACGGTCGTGATGTCGACGTCGCACGGGCTGATGAGCGGCCGCGACGCGCAGAAAGAAGGCCTGGGCGGCGAAGTCGTCGCGTACATCTGGTAATTCGAAATGAGTCGTATCGGTAGGTTGCCCATCGCCGTTCCGCAGGGGGTCGAGGTCGACCTCAAGGGCGCCCACATGGTCGTCAAGGGCGGCCGCGGGCAGCTCGAGCTGGACGTGCACCCGGAGATGCAGATCGTCATCGAGGACGGCGAGCTGCGGGTGGCGCGGCCGACCGACCAGACCCGCCACCGCGCCCTCCACGGCCTGACTCGCTCGCTGATCGCCAACATGGTCGAGGGTGTGAGCAAGGGGTTCACCCGCGAGCTGGAGCTGGTCGGTGTCGGTTACCGTGCCGCCAAGCAGGGCAACGACCTCCAGCTCAACCTCGGGTTCTCACACCCGGTCAAGTTCGTCCAGCCCGAGGGCATCACCTTCGAGGTGCCGGACCCTTCGCGGGTCATCGTCGGCGGCTCCGACAAGGAGCTCGTCGGCCGCACCGCGTCCCAGATCCGTAAGCTCCGTCCCCCGGAGCCCTATAAGGGCAAGGGCATCCTCTACAAGGGGGAGCGCATCAAGCGCAAGGCCGGCAAGTCCGGGAAGGCAGCGAAATGAGTGACATCGCAAAGGCCCGCCGGGCGGGCAGGAAGAAGCGACACCTGCGGGTGCGGTCCCGGGTCAGCGGACTGGCCGCGCGTCCCCGCCTTGCGGTTCACCGCTCGCTGCACCACATCTCGGCCCAGCTCATCGACGACCTCAACGGCCATACCCTGGCGTCGGCCAGTTCGACCGAGGTGGCCAAGAGTGACAAGTCCAAGTCCGGCGTGGCGGCGGCCGAGGCCGTCGGCCAGGCTCTCGCTGAGCGCGCCGTCAAAGCCGGCGTGAAGACCGTTGTGTTTGATCGCGGCGGCTACCTCTACCATGGCCGGGTCAAGGCCCTGGCCGATGCCGCGCGGGCCGCGGGACTGGAGTTCTGACATGACGGCTCCGCCGTCGAATGGAGACGAAAACATGACCCCTGACGACAAGACGGCTCCGCCGTCAACTGAGGAGACGAGCGCTCGGGTGACGGACGAAGCGGCAGCGCCGTCCCCCGAATCCAGCGACGCGCCCGTGACCGCTGATGGCCCGAGCGCGCCAGGTACGGGCGAGTCCGTCGTCGCGGGGCCGGGTGGTGATGTTGCTGCGCAGGAGGTAGCCGAGGCTGAACAGCCCGCACCGGCCGCGCCCAGCGCGGCCCCGAACGACCCCGTCGGACCGATCGCGGCATCGGTGGCCGAGGCTATCCGCGCCCGCGTCACCGCCCAGCAGCAGCGCCCCTCGCCGGCAGCCGCGCCGCCCGGCCGTGGTGGTGGTGGGGGCGGCGGCTTTGGCGGACCGCGGGGCCCGCGCTTCCAATGGGGGAGCCAGCAGAACGATGGCCCGCCGCCCGAGTTCATCGAGAAGGTCGTTCACCTCAACCGTGTCGCCAAGGTCGTCAAGGGCGGCCGGCGGTTCTCGTTCAGCGCGCTGGTCGTCGTCGGTGACCAGAAGGGTCGTGTGGGCGCCGGGCTGGGCAAGGCGGGCGAGGTCCCGGACGCCATCCGGAAGGGTGTCGAGGACGCCAAGAAGAACATGATCCGGGTCCCGATGGTGGGCACCACGATCCCCCATGAGCTGCGCTACAAGCTGGGCGCCGCCAAGGTCATGCTCAAGCCGGCGTCGCCCGGTACCGGGGTGATCGCCGGTGGCGCGATGCGCGCGGTGGTCGAGCTCAGCGGCATCAAGGACATCCTCACCAAGTCGCTCGGCACCAACAACCCGATCAACACCACGCGTGCCACGATCGCCGCGTTGAGCCAGCTGCGGATGCCCGACCAGGTGGCGGCTGCCCGCGGTAAGGACGTCGGCGAGATCGGCATGCGCCGCGCTCCCAAGGTCGAGGAGAAGCCGGCCACCAAGGCCGACCTCGCCAGCGATGACGCTGACAGCGGCCCGACCGTTCAGGACGAGCCGGTGGCGGTGGGCGCCGCGCCGACGGAGCCGACCAATGGCTAAGAGCGGAGCGAAGGTCCGGGTGACCTACACCAAGAGTGCGATCGGCTACGCCAGGGACCAGAAGGCCACGGTGGTGGCGTTGGGCCTGAAGAAGCTGAACCAGACCGTCGAGCACGTCGACACGCCGCAGCTGCGCGGCATGGTCTTCAAGGTCAAGCACCTCGTCACGCTCGACGAGCCCGGCCCAGAGGAGAAGGCATGAAGATCCATGAGCTGAAGCCGGCCCCCGGTTCGCGCCATCCGCGCAAGCGCGTGGGTCGCGGCATCTCGTCGGGGCAGGGCAAGACCTCTGGCCGCGGCCAGAAGGGCCAGGGCTCGCGGAGCAGTGTCAACATCCCACGCTCATTCGAGGGTGGTCAGATGCCGCTGGCTCAGCGCCTGCCGAAACTGCGTGGCTTCACCAACATCAACCGCAAGGAGTTCGCCGTGGTCAACCTCGGCAAGCTCAACCGCTTCGAGGCCGGCACCGAGGTCAATCCTCAGCTGCTGCGCGAGGCGGGCTTGGTGCGGAAGCCCCTGGCGGGGATCAAGATCCTCGCGGCGGGCGAGCTCAAGGTGGCGCTCAAGGTTTCGGCCCACCGCGTGTCGGGGGGAGCCCGCAGGGCAATCGAAGCGGTCGGCGGCTCAGTCGAGCTGCTGGGCCCTCAGCCCGAGGATAAGCCCGCGAAGAAGGTCTCCAAGTCCCGCCTTGCCAAGGCCGCCGCCAAGGCCAGGTCCGGCTCGGACGCGCCTGCCAAGGGTGAGGCCAAGGGCAAGCCCGCCAAGGGTGAGGGCAAGGGCAAGCCGGCCAAGGGCGCTGCGCCTGAACCTGATCAGCTCGCCGAGGCCGAGACCGGGACCGCCGCGGAGGCGGAAGCTACCGCGACCGAGCCCCCGGCTGAGGCCGCGGCTGCGACCGAGCCGGCGTCCGACGGCAAGGACAGCGCCGAGAGCGACGCCCCCAAGGGCGAGTAACCGCCTGACTTGATCCAGGCATTCAGTAACTCCTTCCGCGTCCCGGAGCTGCGGCGCAAGCTGCTGTTCACGGTCGGAGCGATCCTCGTCTTTCGACTCCTGGCCCACATCGCGGTGCCGGGCGCTGACCCCGCGGCCCTGCAGCGCCTCTTCAGCAGCAACGGCCTGCTGCCGCTGCTGGACCTCTTCTCTGGAGGTGGTCTGAGCCGCTTCTCGATCACCGCGATGGGCGTGAACCCCTACATAAACGCCAGCATCATCATGCAGCTGATGACCGTCGTCTCCGAGCGTCTCAAGGAGATGCAGAAGGAGGGGGAGTACGGCCGCAAACGGATCACCCAATACACCCGGCGCCTCACCGTGGTCCTCGCCCTGATCCAGGCGTTCGGGTTCATCTCCCTCTTCTCCAATCCTTCCGTCGGGGTTCTCAAGAACCCCACACCCTTCACCTACGTCGTGGTCATGATCACCCTGACCGCCGGGACGGTGCTGCTGATGTGGATCGGAGAGCTGATCACCGAGTACGGCATCGGCAACGGCATCTCGCTGGTGATCTTTGCCGGCATCGTGGGCCGTTTCGGCCCCGGGCTGGCCGGCTTCGTGGGCTCAGGGGGCTCGGCCCAGCTGGCGGGCCTGATCATCTTCGGGGTCCTGGCCCTGCTGGTGACGATGTTCATCATCTACGTCCAACAGGCCGAACGCCGCATTCGCATCCAGTCTGCCCAGCGCGTCGTGGGCCGGCGCGTCTACCAGGGGCGCAGCTCCCACCTTCCCCTGAAGGTCAACCAGGCCGGTGTCATCCCCATAATCTTCGCGCTGTCGATCATGTTCTTCCCCACGATCCTGGGGAACTTCTTCGCCAACAGCACCGGGCCCCTGCACAGCTTCAGCCTGGGGGTGCAGCGCTACTGGCAGCCCACCGGCCCGAACCTGGGCTGGGACCTGGCCTACAACCTCATCTACTTCCTGCTCATCGTCGGCTTCACGTTCTTCTACACGGCGGTGGTCTTCGACCCGCTGGAAACGGCAGACAACCTCAAGAAGCAGGCGATCTTCATCCCGGGCATCCGCCCCGGGAAACAGACCGCCGAATACCTCGATAAGGTGATGACGCGGATCACCTATGTCGGTGCGCTATTCCTGGGCATCATCACCGTCGTCATCCCGCTGGTGGCGGGCCAGATCGCATTTGGCAATGCCAACAAGAACAACGGCGTCCTCTACCTCGGCGGCACGGCCGTGTTGATCGTGGTGGGCGTCGCCCTCGACACCATGAAGCAGCTCGAGACGCAGCTACTAATGCGCCAATACAAGGGCTTCATAAAATGATCGCGGCCGACACATGACGATCCGGATGGTCCTGTTCGGGGCGCCGGGGTCCGGCAAGGGCACGCAGGGCCCTAGCCTGGCTGAGCGGTTCGGAATCCCGCAGGTCAGCACCGGCGACATCCTCAGGGAGAATGTCCGCGAGGGCACCGATCTCGGCGTTGTGGCTGAAGGGTACATGTCGGTGGGCGACCTGGTGCCGGACGACGTCATCGTCAACATGGTCCGCCAGCGGATCAGCCAAACTGATGCCGCCAACGGCTTCGTCCTCGACGGCTTCCCCCGCACCGTGGCCCAGGCCGAGGCGCTGGACCATCTGCTTGAGAAGTTGGGCGCAGGCCCGAAGCTCCAGGTGATTCACCTCAAGGTCCCGGCAGAAGTCCTGGAGAAGCGGCTGGGCGGGCGCTGGACCTGTCCCATCGACGGCCGGGTTTACAACCAGGCAGAGTTGGGCGACAAGCGCGTCTGCGAGGAGGACGGCGCCCAGCTCGAGCAGCGGGACGACGACACCGCCGAGACCGTCAGCCGGCGGATCGAGCTGTACACCGAGCAGACGGCCCGTGTCCTGGATTACTACCATCCCCAGGGACGGGTCCACGTGGTCGACGGCACCAGGTCCGTCGAGGAGGTCCGCGAGGACATCCTGAATGCGCTCGGAGAAGGCGCCTCCGCATGATCACCGTCAAGTCGAAGGCGGAGCTGCAGCTGATGCGTGACGCCGGCAAGCTGCTCTCTGAGGTCCTCGACGAGCTCGCGGATCTCTGCAAGGCTGGGGTCACCACCAACGAGATCGACCGTGTGGCCGATGGCCTGATCCGCCGGCGCAACGCCACGCCTGGGTTCCTGGGCTACAACGGGTTCCCCAAGAGCCTGTGTATCTCGGTCAACGAGGAGGTCGTTCACGGCATCCCGGGACCGCGGGTCATCGAGGACGGAGACCTCGTCTCCCTGGACTGCGGACTGGTTCACAAGGGTCTCTGGGCCGACTCCGGCCGCACCGTCCTGGTCGGGGACGTCAGCGATGAGGGCAAGCGCCTCGTCGAGGTGACCCGCAAGGCCCTGGCCAAGGGCATCGAGCAGGCCCAGCCGGGGAACCGGGTGGGTGACATCTCGGCTGCGGTACAGAGGGTGGTCGAGGCCGGTGGCTTCTCGGTGGTGCGCAACTTCGTGGGTCACGGGATCGGCCGGAACATGCACGAGGAGCCGCAGGTGCCCAATTTCGGGGTGCCGGGGACCGGCCCCCTGCTCAAACCCGGTTACGCCCTCGCGATCGAGCCCATGGTCAACCAGGGCACCCACGAGGTGCAGATGCTGGAGGATCGCTGGACCATCATCACCGCCGACGGCAAGCTGTCGGCCTATTTCGAGCACACCGTCCTGATCACCGAAGAAGGACCCGAGATCTCCACGGCCGCATGAGCGCCTTTGAGTTCGGGGCGATCGCGGTCTATACTTGGGGTTCGCTCTCCTCCCGCGTTGGCGCGCGCCATGTCTGAGGAGAAGGTGGTGGTCCTCGGCACGATCGTGGAACCTCTGCCGAACGCCCTTTTCCGGGTGACCCTGGAGAACGGGCACAAGATCCTGGCCCACGGGTCGGGGGGTGTGCGCAGTCACCATCTGCGGCTCCTCGCCGGGGACCGGGTGAAGATCGAGGTGGCCCCGGAGAACCCGGGACGAGGCCGAATAGTCGAACGTCTGAAGTAAGAGAAGAAAAGTTTTGAAGGTCAGGGCATCAGTCAAGAAAATGTGTAAGGACTGCAAGATCGTTCGCCGCCACGGCGTCGTCCGAGTCATTTGCAGCAAGGACCCCAAGCACAAGCAGGTGCAGGGCTAATGGCGCGTATCGCCGGGGTCGACATCCCCCGCGAGAAGCGGCTGGTGATTGCGCTCACCTACATCTTTGGGATCGGGCCGACGACCGCCAAGAAGGTCGTGGCCAGCGCCAACCTGGATCCCGACCTCAAGACCAAGGCCCTCACCGACGAGCAGGTGGGACGCCTCCGCGAGGTCGTGGACAAGCAGCTCAAGGTCGAAGGCGAACTGCGCCGTGAGATCGCCCTCAACATCAAGCGCCTGATGGAGATCGGCACCTACCGGGGCCTGCGGCACCGCCGCGGCCTGCCCGTGAGGGGCCAGCGCACCCGCACCAATGCCCGCAGTCGGCGCGGTCCCAAGCGCACCGTCGGCGTTCGTAGGAAGAAAGGTAAGTAAGAGCTAAATGACCAAGAAGAAGAAGGCTGTACGCACCCGGCGCCGCGAGCGCAAGCACATCGCGGTGGGCCAGGCGCACATCCAGTCGACGTTCAACAACACGATCATCTCGATCACCGATAACGACGGCAACGTGATCTCCTGGGGCAGCGCCGGTGGGCACGGCTTCAAGGGTTCGCGCAAGAGCACGCCCTACGCTGCGCAGGTCACCGCCGAGGCCACCGCCCGCAAGGCGATGGACCATGGCATGAAGACCATCGAGATCTTTGTCAAGGGCCCCGGCTCGGGCCGCGAGGCGGCAATCCGCTCGCTGCAGGCGGCGGGGCTGGATGTCACCTCGATCAGCGACGTCACGCCGATCCCTCACAACGGCTGCCGTCCACCCAAGCGAAGGAGAGTCTGATGCCAGGCAAGGTTGACGCGGTCTGCCGGATCTGCCGCCGCGAGGGCGACAAGCTCTTCCTCAAGGGCGAGAAGTGCTACACCAAGTGCGTCTTCGAGCGCCGGCCGTACCCCCCGGGACAGCACGGGCAGGCCCGCCGCCGCAAGGTCTCGGACTTCGGGATCCAGCTTCGCGCCAAGCAGCGCGCCCGAAAGATCTACGGGGTCCAGGAGACCCAGTTCCGCAACTACTACCAGGACGCCGCCAACCGCAAGGGCGAGACCGGCCTTGAGCTGCTGCGACGCCTCGAGCTGCGCCTCGACAACATCGCCTACCGCGCCGGCTTCGGGAGTTCCCGTTCGGAGGCCCGCCAGCTCGTTTCGCACCGGCATTTCGCGGTCAACGGCCGCACCGCCAACGTCCCCAGCATGCGCCTGCGCGTCGGTGACGAGGTCACCGTCCGCCCCCGCAGCAAGGACATCGAGCCCATCCAGCGTTCGCAGGAGATGCTCAACAACCGCCCCCGGCCCGCCTGGCTGGGGAACGGCAAGGAAGAGCTTTCAGTTCGCGTGGCCCAGGAGCCCGCGCGAGACGAAATGGAGAGGCTCATCGAGGAGCACCTGATCGTCGAGTTCTACTCACGATGACGCTGACTTTGAACCCCGAGGAGGTCAACACCATGTCAATGACCATCACAGAGATGCCACCGCCCGCCCCCGCACCCCGTCCGGTGGCGCCCCAGGTCAAGGTCGTGGAGACCACCGAGGACTACGGCAAGTTCGAGATCGAGCCCCTGGAGCCCGGGTTCGGAACCACCCTGGGTAACTCCCTGCGGCGTGTGCTCCTTTCCAGCCTGTCGGGCGCCGCGGTCACCTCCGTCTCGATCGACGGTGTCGCCCACGAGTTCAGCAGCATCCCTCATGTCCGCGAGGACGTGACCGAGGTCCTGCTCAACCTCAAGGGGCTCAACCTGGTGTCCCACAGCGAGGAGCCCGTCCGGCTGTACCTCGAGGTCAAGGGCCCCAGGGAGGTCACCGCCGCCGACATCAAGACGCCGAGCGACGTTGAGATCGTCAACCCCGACCTCTACATATGCAGCATCGACGACAAGTCGACCACCCTGCGCGCCGAGCTGGTGGTGGAACGGGGGCGCGGCTACGTGCCCGCCGACCGCAACAAGAAGGAAGACCAGCCCATCGGGGTGATCCCGATCGACGCGATCTTCAGCCCCGTGGTCAAGGCCAACTTCCTGGTCGAGAAGACCCGCGTTGGCCAGGAGACGGACTGGGACAAGCTGGTCCTGGAGCTCTGGACGGATCGGACCATCAAGCCCGAGGATGCCGTCAGCGACGCGGCTCGGATCTTCACCCGTCACCTCGACCTCTTCGCCCGCTTCGGCGAGAGCATCAGCGCGCCCCCGGTCGAGACGTCCGGCGGCGCCGGTCCGCTGGCGGACGTGCCGGTCGAGGAGCTGGAGCTCTCGGTCCGGGCGCTTAACTGCCTCAAGGCCAACGACATCACCCGCATCGGTCAGCTGCTGGGCAAGCGCGAGGATGAGCTCCTCAGCCTGCGCAACTTCGGCAAGAAGTCGCTGGACGAAATCAAGGAGAAGCTGGTCGAGCGTGGCTTCGTGCCCGCCGACCAGATCGACTCCGCGTTCGCGTAAGCCAGGAGCCAACTCGTGCGTCACAACAAGGCAGGCCGTAAGTTCGGCCGCACCTCGTCCCACCGGCAGGCGATGAGCCGCAACATGGTCACGTCGCTGCTCCGGTCGGGTCGCATCGAGACCACCGAGGCCAAGGCCAAGGAGCTGCGCCGGTGGGTCGAGAAGGTGATCACCACCGCCAAGGCCGATAACCTCGCGGCGCGCCGAGCGATCGTCAACGAGGTCACCGACCCGGCAGTAGCCGAGCGCCTCTTCGGGACCCTGGTGCCGCGCTTCAAGGATCGCCCGGGCGGCTACACGCGGATCATCGCCAAGGGTCCCCGTCACGGTGATGGTGCGCCCATGGTCCTGATCGAGCTCGTGGATTGATGGCGCGCTACAAACTGATATTGGAGTACGACGGCACCGCCTACCACGGCTGGCAGCAGCAGCCCGGCGGGCAGGCCACGGTCGAGGGCACGGTCAGGACCGCGATCGAGCGCATTACCGGCGAGCTCCCGCGGCTGCAGGCCGCGGGCCGCACCGACGCCGGCGCCCACTCCCTGGGCCAGACGGTCAGCTTCGACCTCGAACGCGAGCTCGCCCCGGCGCGGCTTCGCGAGAGCCTGAATGCGGTCCTTCCGTCTGACGTCGCGGTTCGCGACGCCGGGACCGTGGACGCCGCTTTCCACGCTCGTTTCTCTGCCCGCCGGCGCACCTACCGCTACCTCGTCGAGAACCGCGTGGACCGCTCCCCCCTGCTCCGGGACCGGGCCTGGCACGTTCGGCGGCCGCTCGAGCTCGTCGCCATGCGCGAGGCCGCGGCGCCCCTGCTCGGGGAGCACGACCTCGCCGCGTTCGGTTTCGACCCCGCCGGCCGGAGCACTGTGCGTAACATGCACGGCCTCCGGGTCCGCACCCTCCGTTCCGCCGGCGGCGTCCTGGTGGCGTTCGACCTCACCGCCAACGCCTTCCTCTATGGGATGGTGCGGCGCATGGTCGGCTTTCTGGTCGAGGTGGGCCTGGGCCGGCGAGAGGCCGGCGAGACTGCGGCCCTACTGCAGCCCGGCGCCCGTGCCGCTGCCCGCGTGGCCCCGGCCCGGGGGCTGTACCAGCTGGCGGTGGAGTACTGATGAAGCAGAAGACCTACAGCCCCAAGGCCTCCGAGCTGGAGTCCACCTGGTACGTCGTCGACGCCCAGGGTGAGGTGCTGGGCCGGCTCGCCAGCAACATCGCCAAGGTCCTGCGCGGCAAGCACAAGCCCGCCTACACACCGCACATGAACACGGGCGACTTCGTCGTCGTGATCAACGCCCGCCACGTGCGCGTCACCGGCAACAAGCACGACGACAAGCTCTACAAGCGATACACCGGCTACCCCGGCGGCCTGCGCCAGCGCACGTTCGACGAGCAGATGGCCCGCCAGCCCGAGAGGCCCCTGACGGACGCTGTCAAGGGCATGCTGCAGCACAACACCCTGGGAGCGCAGATGCTCAAGCGCCTCAAGGTCCACGCTGACGGCACCCACGACCAGCAGGCCCAGCAGCCGCAGCGCATCCGCTTCAACGCAAAGGGAGAGATAGAAACAATTGGCGACTGACCCTCTTAAGGCTGTCGGCCGGCGCAAGGAAGCGGTGGCGCGTGTGCGTCTCAGCGCCGGCGAAGGCCGCATCACGATCAATGACCGCGAGTTCCGCGAGTACTTCCCGCGCCGCCTCCTCCAGCAGGTCGTGGTCGCCCCCCTCAAGGCTGTCGACGCCCTCAAGCGATTCGACGTGGCCGCCAGGGTCGAGGGCGGTGGGGTGAGTGGCCAGGCCGGCGCCGTCGTCCAGGGCATCGCGCGGGCGCTGGTGTCGAACGACCCCGAGACCCGGGGGACGCTGAAGGCAGGCGGCTTCCTGTCGCGCGACGCGCGGGCGAAAGAACGCAAGAAGCCTGGTCTGAAGCGAGCCCGCAAGGCCCCCCAGTACACCAAGCGCTAGAGATCTCGCCCGGCTGAACGGCCGGGGCGGGCGTCGGGCCCGCTGCTTCGCTGCTCCTCCGCCCAGATTGACGACTGAGTACCCCGAAAGCGGCCGTGCGAGGTGCTCCTCATCTGGGTCCTAGAATCAGAGGTATGTACTCCGGCCTGGCCGGCAGGGACGTGCTCTCGATCGGCGACCTGACGCGAGAAGACATCGAAGCGGTGCTGTCATGCGCCGCGGACCAGAAGCGCGCCCGCGCCGCCGGCGACGCCTCCCCGACCCCGCTCACGGGCAAGAGCGTGGGGATGATCTTCCAGCGCCCCAGCAACCGCACCCGGGTGTCGTTCGAGGTGGCGATCCACCAGCTGGGCGGGCACCCCATACCGCTCTTCAGCCAGGAGATCCAGCTGGGCGAACGCGAGTCCGTGGGGGACATCGCCCGGATCCTGGACCGATACCTCGACGGGATCGTGGCGCGGGTCTACAACCAGGCCGACCTCGAGGACATGGCGGCCAACGCCGACGCCCCGGTTATCAACGCCATGACCGACGCTGAACATCCCTGTCAGGTTCTCGCCGACCTCCTCACGGTCCGGGAGCACGCCGGACCGGACGCTGTGGTGACCTACCTGGGCGACGGCAACAACGTATGCAATTCGTGGATCCTGGCGGCGGCCATCATGGGCTTTGAGCTTCGCCTGGTGATCCCCGAGGGCTATGAGCCGCGCCACCAGGTGGTCAAACGGGCCCGCGCCCTGGGAGCGCGGGAGCCGGAGCGGACCTGGGCCATCAACACCGCCCTCGCAGATACCGCGATCGTCTATACGGACGTCTGGACCAGCATGGGCCAGGAGCAGGAACGCGAGCGGCGTCGGCGCGACTTTGCCGAGATGCAGGTCAATACCGACCTGCTCAAGCTCGCCCCGCCTTCCGCCCGGGTGATGCACTGCCTCCCGGCGCACCGCGGCGAGGAGATCACTGACGAGGTCATCGACGGTCCGCAGTCGATCGTCTTCGACCAGGCCGAGAACCGGCTCCACGTCCAGAAGGCGTTGCTGACGCTGATCTACGCTCCCCTGGTCGGCTGAGGGGACATGAGCCAGGTCGCGCTGCGCAACTTCCTGACTTTCCTGGAGTCCCGCGCCTGGGTCATCGACATCCTCGACATATCGATCGTGGCCTTCATGTTCTACCGCCTGCTGCTGCTGATCCGCGGCACCCGCGCGGTGCAGCTCAGTTTCGGCCTCGCGGTCCTGGTGCTGGTGGGGTTGACGGCGCGGGTCCTGCACCTCCAGTTGACGTATTACATCTTCAGTAACCTCGCGCCCGCCCTGCTGATCGGCGTGGTCATCCTCTTCCAGCCCGAACTGCGTCGCGTCCTTGACCGCATGGGCCGGGTCGGCTTCGCGGGCAGACCCCTGGCCCACTACAACCTGCAGCTGATGAGCCGGGTGGTGGATGAGGTGGTCGCCGGTACCCGCGGGCTGGCGGAGGGGCGGACCGGCGCGCTGATCGTCTTCGAGCGCAGCGTCGGTCTCGAGAACTACGCTCTGACCGGGGTCAGGCTGGGCTCCGATGTCACCGCCGAGCTCCTGCAGACGCTGTTCTTCCCGCGGTCACCGCTGCACGATGGCGCCATCATCATCCGCGGCAACAAGCTGGTGGCCGCCGGCTGCCTGCTGCCGGTATCGGACGAGCTCAACATCTCCGGGCGGATCGGCACCCGGCACCGGGCGGCGCTGGCGCTGAGCCTGGAGTCCGACGCCCTGGTCGTGGTGGTGTCCGAGGAGAGTGGCCGGATCTCGGTGGTCCAGGACGGCAACCTCCACCGCGGGGTCGAGCCCGAGGCGCTGCGCCAGATCCTTCACAACGTGCTGCTGCCCAAGCAGGACGTCAGCCTGCCGTGGCTGCGTCCCCGGCAGGCATCCAGGCATCGCGAGGCGGCGAGGCTGGAGGCCAACCCGCCCCAGGCGGCCGCGCCTCGCGCCGTGGTCCCGCCGGGGGAACCGGCGCCGGCCGGCCAGGACAACCGGCCGTGAGGCTGATCACCAACAACTGGCGGCTCAAGCTGGTGGCCCTGTTCATCGCCAGCACCACCTGGGGGGTGGTCGCCTACGCAGGCAACCCGGTGGAGACCAAGGACGTCACCAGGGTCGCGGTCCAGGCCGGGCCGCCGCCGAACAACTGGGTGATTGTCAACCAGTTGCCCACCGTGACGGTCGCGATCTCGGGCTTGCACCAGAGCCTGGTCGCCTTCCAGTCCGCCAGCCTGCACGCCACCGTCGATCTGGCGCGGACCCGCCTCGGCCCCAACCTGCTTCACGTGAGCGTGGACAACAGCGATCCCCGTGTGGCCATCACCGCCGTGGAGCCGGCGAGCGTGGACGTGGTCCTGGACGAGCGCGACATCGTCACCAAGAAGGTCGACCTGCGCTTCAAGAACTCC
>DAINSI010000054.1:0-15435 GCA_036741395.1 Candidatus Dormiibacterota bacterium | reverse complement strand
GGTGGCAAGACGAGGAGCGCAGCCGTAGCTGCGTGACGAGGAGAGCCGGGCCCCGAGACGCCGGCATCAGCGCCGTAAGGCGCCCGGCGGAAATGGGCGGTCGGATGGACCCGATCCCAGGGTTACAGCCCACTAGAATCCGGATGTGCCGCGCAGCCACGCTGGCGACGGGATCTACCTCCTCGCCAACGATCGTTTCCTGGAGTGGGCGCGAGCGCTGCTGAGCAGCCTGGCGTTGCATGAGCCGGGCCTGCCCGTGACCGTCATCCCCTATGACGACAGCGCGGCCCGGGTCATAGACCTCGCCCGCGCCGCCGGCCACAACCTCTTCGAGGGCGCCGAGTTGCTGACCCGGCTCGACCAGCTCGCCCAGGACACCTTCGCCCCCGCGCCGGGCTGGGTTGGCGCGTACCGCAAGCTGGCCGCCTTCAGCGGCCCCTATGAGCGCTTCCTGGTCCTCGACGCCGACTCCGTGCTGACCGCGCCGGTCCGCCCCGTGTTGGAGGCCTTGGGCGCGGATTGCCAGGTTTACCCCGCGCAGCACTCGTCGCCCCTGCAGGTGTGGTCGGCAGGCGGCGAGCAGCCGGTCTTCAACAGCGGTATCTGGGCGGCCCAGGGCGGGCTCCTCGACGAGGGCGACGTGGCCTCCCTGGCCTCCGAGGCCGCGGCGGTGCGCGACCGCTTCGCCAGCCGCGGGGACCAGTCGTTCTTCAACTTCTGCCTGGTGCAGCGAGGCCTCCGTGCCCGCGCCTGGTCGGAGGACGCCAGCGGTCCCCTGGTGCAGTGGGCCGGCGACCTGGCCGGCTCAGGGGCCAGGGGGCTGCCGCTGCGGACCTCCATGGTCCATTGGGCCGGCTACAGGCTGACGCCGATGATGCCCTGCCGCCGGCTGTGGCTGGAGCAACGCCTGCGCCGGGCGCCGGTCGCGGAGCGCGCCGGCTACCTGGCTCGGGAGCCGGGGCGGCTGGTGGCGGAGGCCGCGCGCCGGCTGGGCGCGGCGACCGGCGTGCGGGAGTACTGAGCCAGGGCTACTCCGTGCTGACCGAGGGATCGACCTGCTGGTTGCGGGCGATGATCTTGGCGAACTGGCCGTGCGGGGCCACCGCCAGCTCCCGGACCTCGCGGGCCTCGTCGGGCTGGTTGCCCTCGTCGAGGGCATCGGCATAGCCGCCCAGCAGCTCGGCCAGGTTGGCCTCGTCGACGAGCTCGAGGCGATCGACGATCTCCACCATCGCGCCCTTGGCCTTGCGCCGGTCCAGCGCGGCGAGGTCCATTCCCATCTCCGGCTGAAGCCGCACATAGACCACCCCGCCGGTCATCCCGGAGCACATCCAGGGTCCGGGGTCGCCCATCACCACGGCCCGACCCAGCGTCATGTACTCGAAGGCAAAGCCCTTGAGGTTGGCGCGCCCGGCCATGTTGCCGTTCTCGTCGTCGACGGGCCCGCGCAGGCGCCCCCCCAGGACCACGTCGGCGCCGGAGAGCCGGATGCAGGCGCGCGAATCGGCGTCGCCCTGGATGTAGAAGGTCCCACCCTGGGCGCCGTAGAGCAGCGACTTGCCCACCGAGCCGTCGACGCGACCGCCCTGCCAGTTCATGCCCTTGAGGATCGAGACCTTGCCGCCCAGCGAGCCCTTGCCCACGCCATCCTGGGCCCCCCCCTCGACCTTGACCGTGACCCCCCTGACGTTGAACGCCGCCAGCCCGTTGCCGGGGATCGTGCCCTCGTGGAAGATGAGGTCGGTGGCCACCCCGTTGAGGGTGTGCGCGGAGCGCCGCCGGGTGATCTCCCCGGAGAGGTGGGTGCCCAGCGCGCGGTCCATCGAGGTGACCTTGTCGTCCTCGTACATCACCGAGGTCTGCCCGCGTTCCAGCTGCTCCATCGCCATCCCCGTGATGACCTTGGTGAGGTGGTTGAGCGGCCGCCGCATCGGGCCCATGGGGGCGCAGTAGTCCTCGATGGCGTAGTCCTCGGCGGTGACCGTGATCAGCTCGGTGAGGTCGACCTCGGCCTTCATCCGCGTCTGCTGGAGGAGGTCGCAGCGTCCCACCAGGTCCTGGGTGCGCATGGCCCCCAGCGCCGCGGTGATACCCCGGATCTCCTCGCCGACGGCGCTGAAGTAGTTGACCAGGTTGTGCACCGCGCGCTCGTAGTCGCGGGGCACAAAGCGCTTCATGCCCTTGTGGTCCGCCTCCTCCTGGGTGGTGACCTGGGTGGCGATGCCCACGTGGCAGGTGTCGAGCTGGCAGCCACGGCAGATGGTGCAGCCGATCGCCACCATCGACATCGTCCCGAAGCCGCAGCGGTTGGCGCCCAGCAGGATCAGCTTGACCACATCGGTGCCGCCCTTGACCCCGCCGTCGGCCCAGACCTCGACCTTCTCACGCAGCCCACTGGCCTGCAGCGCGAGGTGGGCCTCGCGGACCCCGATCTCCACCGGCAGCCCCACGTGCCGCAGCGCGTGGGAGCGGGCGGCGCCGGTGCCACCGTCGAAGCCGGAGAGGGTGACGATGTTGGCGCCGGCCTTGGCCACGCCCACCGCGATGGTGCCGATGCCGGGGACGCAGGGCAGCTTGACCGCGACCTTGGCCAGGGGGTTGCTGGTCTTGAGCTCCTCGATCAGCTGGGCCAGGTCCTCGATGGAGTAGAGGTCGTGGTTGTTGGAGGGCGAGATCAGGTCGATGCCGGGGGCGGCGTTGCGGGCCAGGGCGACGCGCGCGGTGACCTTGGAACCGGGCAGGTGGCCTCCCTCACCGGGCTTGGCGCCCTGGCCGATCTTGATCTCCAGCAGGTAGGACGAGTTGAGCAGCTCCGAGGTCACGCCGAAGCGCCCGGAGGCGATCTGCTGACCGCGCCACTTGGGGTAGACGCCGATGAGGTCGGGCAGCTCGCCCCCCTCGCCATTGACGCAGACCATGTTGAGCCGCTTGGCGGCCTCGGGGTAGGCCCGGTAGGCGGTCTCGCCCTGGGAGCCGAAGGACATCGAGCTGATCAGCATCGGCAGCGCGTGGTCGCCCACCGAGCAGTCCACTTCGAGGCCGAAGAGGCGGGTGCCCTCGGCGTTGGGCTGGGTCTTGAAGTCGAGCACGTGGCGCAGGGAGACGGGATGCTCGAGCTCCTGGGTGTGCACCTTGGCGGCGAAATCCTCGTAGCCCTCGCCGGTCTCGGCGACGCGCTGTGCCAGCTTGTAGACGAAGGGGTTGAAGTGGAAGGTCTTGCCCAGCGCGGCCGGGCGGGCGCCCGCGGTGGCACCCTCGGGGCCCTCGCCGGTGGCGATACGGAAGCGCTCAGCGGCGTCACGCTCCAGCGCGCCAAGGGATAGCCCGCGGCCCTCCGAACCGTAGAAGTTGCGCATCCGCATGTAGCCCGCCAGCTCGGGCTCCAGCCCGATCGACGACTGGAAGCGCCCGTAGCCGCGCAGCTCGTGGATGCCCATCGTCGAGATCACCTTCTCGAAGCCCTTGCGCAGCGCGATGACCAGGTTCTCCAGCGCCTTCCAGTTGTCGGCGTGCTGGGCGGTGTCGAGGAGCACGTAGGGGTTGACCGCGTCGGCGCCCACCGCCACCGCCATCGCCAGGTCGTGGAGGTTGCGCAGCGCCCCCGAGCGCAGCACCAGGCTGACGCGGCGGCGGTATGACTCGCCGAACTCGTCGAGCTCGTGGTTCAGCGCCAGGTCGATCCACGACAGCGCCAGGTGGGGGTCGATGGCGTGACGCCCGTGCCGGAAGGCGGTGCCATCGTCGACCAGGATGACGTGGGCGCCGTCGTTGCGGGCGGCGCTGACGGCCTCCTCGGCGATCCGCTGGACGGCCCGCCGCAGCCCCTCCTCGGGCCGGTAGCTGGCGGCGATGATCTTGACCGCGCCGGGGTCCTCCGCGAACTCCGCGAGGAGGTCCTCGAGCACGTACGTGCCGAGGTTGTGGGCCATGTTGCGGTAGACCTCGGGGGGCATCAGCTGTTCCTTGAGGTGCCCACCGAGGAGGATCGGGTGGGTCAGCTCCATCCGCTTGTGAGGGCGCACCTGCTTGCCGGGGCGCATCTGCGGGCGGCGGCCCAGCAACGTGCGCAGGGAGAAATGCTCGATCTCGCGCTCGCGGTCGATGGCCGGGTTGGTGACCACCGCAACGGTCTCCTTGTAGTAGTCGGCGAGGTTCTGACGCTGGTCGTTGAGCGCCGCCAGGGGACCGTCCCAGCCCAGCGACCCGATCTTCTCGTTGCCCGTGCCCGCCAGCCGCTCCACGGCGTCGACGTCCTCGCGGTCCCAGCCAAAGGCCGCCAGCAGGCGCTCGTGGTCGGGCGCCGCGGACTGGTCCTCGGCGAGGTACTCGCGGTAGTAGCGGGTGTGCTCGCGGCTGGCCCGCGTCGGAACCGGCCCGTCGAGGTGCTGGCGATAGCCCCGGATGCCCGGCCAGCGGTGACGGGCGAGGTCGTTGACCCGGCGCTGGATCTCGGCGTGCCGAAGGACGCGCACGCGGTGGCCGCGCTCGACCTGGACGGCGATGCGCTCGCCGGGGGCCAGGGGCAGCGGGTCGGAGATCATCACGTCGATGGGGATGACCCCCTTCTCCGAGGAGAAGAAGTACTCCTTCTCGGTCTCGCCGTACCACAGCGGGCGCAGCCCCATGGCGTCGACCCCGAAGACGCACTCGTCGCCGTTGCGGGTGACGATCCCCGCCGGGCCCTGCGAGAACGGCCCCCAGAGCTGGCGGAAGAACATGTAGAGGTCCTGCAGCGGCGCCGGCAGCTGCTTGATCTCGCTGAGGATCGGCGGGAAGAGGATCTCCACCGCCTCCATCAGGGTCATGCCGAAGCCGTGGACCATGGTCTCCATGGTCCGGTTCAGGTCCTGGCTGTCGGACCCGCGGGTGACCAGCTGGGCGCCGATGCCCAGCGCCGCCTCGCGCATCCGGGCGACGGTGTTGATCTCGCCGTTGTGCGCCAGCATGCTGAAGGGCTGCACCCGCTCAAAAGCGGAAGCCGTGTTGGTGGAGTAGCGGTTGTGCCCGATGGTGATCGCGGAGGTGAAGTCGGGGCGACGCAGCTCGGGGTAGTAGCGGGTCAGGGCCTCGGCGCTGCCGCGGATCTTGTAGACGCAGGAATCGGCGCTGAGGGAGGCGACGTGGATCTCGGTGTCGCGCTCGATCTGCAGCTGGAGCCTGAAGAGGCGGCCGTTGACCTCGGCGGCCTCGCCCTGGTTGAGGAACCCGGCGAGCTGCCAGAAGTCCGGCTCCTCGTCCTTGCCCGCGGGACCCAGCGCGGAGGGTTGGACCTCGCCGGGGCCGCTCCAGAGGATCTCGACGTCGGCCGACTTGAAGATGTCCTCGATACGGTCGCGCAGCCGGCCCGCACTCTCGCCCAGGCTCCGCGGCACCATGAAGTGGCCGACGAAGAAGCGCGGATGGGTGGTCACGGCCTCGAAGAGCCCGGCCTTGACCAGCCTTTCGGCCCAGACCTTGCGCGGGATGTCCACCAGCACACCGCAGCCATCGCCCTCGCCCTCGACGATGCCCGAGCGATGGGACATCATCATCAGCGCCTCGATCGTGCGCTTGACGTTGCCGTGCGACGCCCCGCCCTTCTTGCGAACGTTGGCGATCAGCGCGCAGGCGTCGTGCTCGTCGGCCCGGGGATCACGCTGGACGGCGGCGGCGATGGCTTCGAGCAAAGTCTCCTCTCGGTTCCGCCGGTCGCCGAAGACGCCGAAGCTAGTGCGAGGTCAACGGGAAACCTGAAGCGGAAGCTGCATCATAGCAACGAATCCGCGTTTCCACTGAACATGACTGAGCAGTCAGGTTTTATCCACAGCCCCGGGCGGGCGGAAGCTACCCCGCGTGAAAGAACGAGGACTTGGTCCGCAGCGAGGTGCTCGCGGAGGTGGTCGCGCTCTGCGTCGTCAATAGTGGGTACAATCCCACTATGGCCTATGTCGTCAGGCGCGGTGACCGTGGCTATGAGCTGCGCGAGTCCCGCTCCACCCCCGCGGGGCCACGAAGCCGCACGTTGGCCACCTTCCGGGTCTTGAGCGACGAGGTGGTGACTCGCGCAGTGGCGCGCGCCGATCGGCCGCTCGACGAGGCCCGCCTTCGTGCCCTCGCAGCGGCGGCCGGCGCGCCCGTCGGCGGGTCGGTGGTGGACGCCGCCGCCCGCACCGTGCTGGACGAGGCGGCCGCTGGACGCCCGCCGTCGCCTGTCCTGCGCGCTCGTTTGGTCGATGCCCTCCAACACGGAAGGGCATATCAACCCGCGGCCACGCATGCCGGTGGGCCGGCGGACTGGGCCCAGGCGTCACTGGCCGATCGCGGCGAGGCGCTCAAGCAGCTGTTGGACCTGGCCGACCGGCTACCCCGCCGGCCCGCCGGACCCCTGGCCTTCCCTCCGCTTTCCCGTCCTCCTCGTCGTGACGCCTGAGCTGAGCCTCGCCGACAAGGTCGTCGCTGTCCACCAGGCGCTGACCAGGGCCGAGGCGGCGCACGCATTCGGCGGTGCGCTGGCCCTCGCCTACTACGCAGAACCTCGGGCGACGATCGACATAGACGTCAATCTCTTTGTGGCTCCCGAAGCCCGCGGGCCCATCGTGGCTGCGTTAGATGCTCTAGGACTCACGGCAGACCTTCGCCAAGCCGAGCGGGACGGGCAGGTGCGGGTGATGTGGGGGCGCACTCCGCTCGACCTGTTCTTCTCCTACCTGCCGCTGCACGAGGCGATGCGCGAGCAGGTGCGAACGGTACCGTTCGGAGACGGCGCGATTCCCATCCTGTCGCCCGAGCACCTCCTGGTCTGCAAGGCCCTCTTCAACCGCCCGAAGGACTGGCTGGACATCGAACAGGTTGCAGCCGCGGCAACCGGCCTCAACCACGTCGAGATATCGCGCTGGATGCGCGAGATCGTGGGTGAGGCCGACGAGCGGAGCGTCCGGATCGGGACCTTGCTGAGCGACGGACCGACGCACGGAGGGGCTGGCGCCGGCTGACACGGCATCGATCAGGGTGATTGCGACGAAAAACCGATCGCCGATTCTTGCGCTAATGGCCGGTGATTCTCAGGCTGGACACAGGAGAAGCTCAGACCAGCCTCATCCAGGGGTCGGAGACTCGACTCATGAACAGCACGGGACACAGGGCAGCCCGGCCCAACGGGTACGGGTGGCTGATCAGCCGCGCGACGGCGATGCCCGTCAGCCCCGCGCTGCTCAACTCCGGCCTGGTGGGCATCCTCGCGCTCGTGGGGGCGCTGGCCTGGTACGGGCTGGCGCATAGCCATACAGCCCTCGCGCGTTTGGTCAGTCAGTAGGTCCTGGCCGGCCGTGCGCTCCCGCGCGGCCGGCGCCTACTGCTCGAGGCTGGCCTGGAGGCGCTTCTGGTAGAAGGTCGTGGCGTAGCGCGCGATCAGCGCCGCGCCGGCCATGCCCAGCGGCACGGCGACCAGGTGCACCGGCAACAGCGCCCCGTACAGCGGTAGCAGCAAAAGGATCAGCCCCACCCCGAACACCAGGGAGTAGGCGCCCCCGATCGCGTAGATCGGAAAGCGCTCGGCGCCCTTGAATTGCTCCGGCACCTCGGTGGGCACCCCAGCTCCGATCCGCGGCCCCAGCACCTGGATGCCGGCGACATGGTGCAGGTTGGGGGTCACCCGGGCGATCACCTGGACCTGGTTCTGGGGGATCTGCTTGAGCAGCCGGCGCTCGATGTTCATCTGGCGCTGGCCCTGGCGGGTCTTGAGGTAGAGCATGCCCAGCCCGTACGTCATGGAAACCGGTGAGGCGCCGACCATCTGCCCCTGGACCAGATCCACCTGGGCCTTGCGGTCCTTCAGCGCCAGCACCAGCGCCGGCCAGACCAGCGTGCCGGGCACCAGGATCGCGAGCAGGAAGACCAGCGCGTCGAGAACATCCAGCGGCCAGGGGCGGAGCAGCAGGCCAAGCCCGATGGCGATCACCAGCAGCACCCCCTGGTAGATGGCCACGTAGATGCTGAGGCGGATCACGGTCCTGGGGTTGTACCCCTCGAGCATGCGCGCCTGCAGCGCGCCCCGGTTCTTCGGAGGGGGCGGCGGCTCGAACTGAGCGGCCTTGGGCTTGATCTTCCGCTGCTGGATGCGGGCCTGCTGTCGCGGCACGCCATAACTCTACGGAAGCCAGCGGGGGGAGGGTAATCAGGCAACAGCCGCCCGCTGCGGGGACCAGTAGAGGGACGTCTGCAAGACCGCGAGGAGGACTGGACGGCTGTTGCCTGGCGATGAAGGCCACTTGACCCGGAAGGTTGCCCTCCCACATCTTGTGTCCCAAAGGGCATCGTACCGCGATATCTAGAGCGTGTCAAGCGCTCGACACAACATGTTGGGGATTTCTCTACCGACAGCCACAAGAGCGATCCGCTCAACGTCCCGCTTGGCAGGTGTCAACCAGCCACCGCCTCGCTGACCCCCGCGACCAGCGTCACACCCAGGGCCGCTTCGAAGCCGCCGGCGAGCATGCGGATCAGCTCGGCCGTCGACGGCACCTCGCGCACCAACTCGGACAGGCTCACTGACATTGGCTTGATGTCGCGGGCGGCGGTGTCTAGCAGGTAATGGGGCAGCTCGGGCTGGCGGTCGGTGAGGAGCAGGCTGCCGTGCTGCAGGAAGGCTCCGCGGCTGCGCCACTGGGCGCTGGCGAGGAGCTTGCGGCCGTCCACCAGAACCTCCTCGGCGGAGGCCGAGGCGAAGCAGACCGGCGTCAGCCCGCTGGCCGGGCGCGGCGCGCAGGGCGCGCCGACGCCGTCGATGCCGAGCTCGGCCAGGCCCGCGAGGAGTGCCTCGGAGATCGCGTGGTAGCTCTGCATCAGCGTCCCGCCGACCACCGGGTCCTGCTGCGAGGCCACCACCGAGTAGGTCAGCTCGTCGTCGTGGAGCAGCGCCTGGCCGCCGGTGGGCCGGCGCACGACGTCCATCCCGGCGGCGGCCACCACCTCGAGGTCGAGCACCGACTCGGGCTGCTGCCCCAGGCCCAGCGAGATGCACGCCGGCGACCAGCCGTAGAAGCGCAGTGTCGCCGGTCGCTTGCCCGCCACCAGCTCGTCCAGCAGCTCGCGGTCGCGCGCCATGTTCGCGGCGCCGGTCGCGGGCGGATCGACGATCAGCCGCCAGCTGGGCCGCAGGGTCTCGCCCCTGGACGCCACGCTGGCTGCCGCCAGCGGGCTCTTAAACGTCACGCTGGCTGCGGCCAGCGAGCCCTTAAACATTGAAGCGGAAGATGACGGTGTCGCCGTCCTGAAAGACGTACTCCTTGCCCTCGATGCGCACCTTGCCCACCGACTTGGCGGCGGGCCAGGTGCCGGCGTCGACGAGGTCCTTCCAGTTGATGACTTCGGCCTTGATGAAGCCGCGCTCGAAGTCGCCGTGGATCGCCGCCGCGGCCTGGGGGGCGCGGGTGCCCCGGCGGATGGTCCAGGCGCGCACCTCCTTGTCGCCCGCGGTGAGGAAGGTCATCAGGCCCAGGGTCTCGTAAGCCACGTGGGCCAGCCGCCCCAGGCCGGACTCGGTCAGCCCCAGGGTTTCCAGGTACTCGGTGACCTCGGCGGGGTCCAGCTCCTGCAGGTCCGACTCGATTCGCGCCGATATCGGCAGCCAGTGCGAGCCCTCCTCGGCGGCCACCGCCGCGACCTCGTCGAGGGCGCCGCCTGAGGTCTTGGCGGCGTCGTCCTCAGAGACGTTGGCGATGTAGATCACGGGCTTGATCGTGAGCAGGGTGAGCTCGCGGACGAGCAGCTTCTCCTCGTCGGTCAGGCCCAGCCGTCGCGCCGGTTTGGCCTCGTCCAGCCCCGCCTCGATCTTCTCCAGCACCACCAGCTCGGCGGCGGACTCCTTGTGGCTGCGCGCCAGCTTGACGGTGCGTTCCTTGCGCCGTCGCACCGTGTCGAGGTCGGCGAGCATCAGCTCGTAATCCACCGTGGCGATGTCGTCGCGGGGGTCGACGCGGCCGCTGACGTGGGTCACGTCGGGGTTCTCGAAGCAGCGTACGACCATGGCGATGGCATCCGACTCGCGGATGTGGGCGAGGAAGCGGTTGCCCATGCCCTCCCCCTCGGAGGCGCCCTTGACCAGCCCCGCGATGTCCACGAAGGTCACCGTCGCGGGCACGATGCTGGGTGGCTTGAAGGTCTCGGCGAGCTTCGCCAGCCGGTCGTCGGGGACCTCGACGACGCCGGTGTTGGGGTCGATGGTGGCGAACGGGTAGTTGGCGACCAGCGCGCCGGCCTTGGTCAGCGCGTTGAACAGCGTCGACTTGCCCACGTTGGGCAGCCCCACGATACCGATGCTCAGTCCCACGGGGTAGAGGCTATCTGGGCGCGGGGAGACCAGCCGGATGCGCCGGCATCAGCTGGGCGCGGGCAGCACCAGCCGAACGCGGTTGTGGAAGCGCGCGCGCTCAATGAAGATCTTGCGAGCGCAGCCATTGCAGTTGAGGCGGATGTCCGCGCCCAATCCCACCACCGTGAAGGTGTCGCTCCCGCACGCGTGCGGCTTGCGCAGGCGCACCCGCATCCCCAGGACGGGCTGGGTGGGCGCGTCGCCGGGCTCGCTCAGGCCTGGTCCA
Organism: Candidatus Dormiibacterota bacterium; assembly: GCA_036741395.1. Lineage (GTDB taxonomy): Bacteria > Chloroflexota > Dormibacteria > DASZGP01 > DASZGP01 > JAXDLW01. The sequence continues at coordinate 4,861 of DAINSI010000054.1, read as the reverse complement.
GCTCGTACGCCTTGTGGAGGGCGCGCATGGCGTCCTTGGCCCGCTCCCGGGCGACGATGCAGGTGATGCGGATCTCGCTGGTGGAGATCATCTCGATGTTGATCCCGGCGTCGTGGAGGGCCTTGAACATCCGCGCCGCGATGCCCGGCGCCCCCAGCATGCCGGTGCCCACGATCGACACCTTGGCCACGTCAGGGTCGGCCAGCACGCCCTCCGCGCCGATCTCCTTGCTGATCTTCTTGACCAGCTTCTCGGTGGCCGCCAGGTCCCCACCGGCGACCGTGAAGGAGAGGTCGGTGACGCCGTGCAGCGACACGTTCTGGATGATGACGTCGACGCTGATGCCCTTCTCCGCCAGCGGCGTGAAGATGGCGGCCGCCACCCCCGGCTTGTCGGGCACACCGACCAGGGTCAGCTTGGCCACGTCCTCCTCGACCGCGACGCCGCGGACGCGTTTGCTCTGTTCCATCTCAGATCTCCTCGTGATCAGCGTACCCGGCGTCTCGGCAAAGGTGCTGCGGACGCGAATCGGCATGTCGTAGAGCTCGCCGATCTCGACCGCCCGCGGGTGCATCACCCGGGCGCCCAGCGACGCCAGCTCGATCATCTCGTCGTAGCTGATCGACGCCAGCAACCGCGCCTCCGGCACCACCCGCGGGTCGGCGGTGAGGATGCCGATAACGTCGGTGTTGATCTCGCACTCCTCGGCCTTCAGGGCCGCCGCCAGGGCCACCGCGGTGGTGTCCGAACCGCCCCGCCCCAGGGTCGTGACGTCGAGCTTCTCGTTGATCCCCTGGAAGCCGGCGACGACCACCACGTTGCCGGCGTCAAGCTCCGCCTGCACCCTGGTCGGCACGACGTCGAGGATGCGGGCCCTGGTGTGGGAGCGCGTGGTGCGGATCCCGGCCTGGGCTCCCGACAGCGACAGCGCGGGGACCCCCTCGACCAGCAGCGCCATCGCCAGCAGCGGCGCGGTGATCGCCTCGCCGGTCGACAGCAGCGTGTCCATCTCGCGCTCCTGGGGGTCGCGGCTGACCCGCTGGGCCAGGCCCACCAGCCGGTCGGTGGTGTCCCCCATCGCCGACACCACGACCACGACCCGGGCGCCAGAGGCGACCTGGCCCGCGATCCGCCGCGCGACGCGCCGGATCTTCGCCGGCGTGGAGACGGAGGTGCCCCCGTACTTCTGCACCAGCAGGCGGCGCTTGCTCACCTCGCCAGGGGCGTGCCGCTCGGGTCCGTCATCAGGGGGGCGAAATCGGCACCGCGAGTCCTCACCGGCACCGCCAGGGCGCGGCCGTCAAGGCCGAACCCGACGGCCACCTTCTTCATCTCCTTGGCGATGGTGTCGCCGCGCCGCTGCCCGCCGGGGCCATCCTGGTCGTACAGCGCGAGGATGCTGGGACCGGCGCCGCTGAGGCAGGCGCCGACCGCCCCCACGGTCACCGCGGCCTCGATGATTCCCTCCAACCCGGGCACCAGCTCGGCCCGGTACGGCTGATGGAGGCGATCCTGGGTGGCCAGGATGAGGTCCTCGATGCGGTTCTCCTGGAGCGCTGAGATGAACAACGCCAGGCGCGAGAGGTTGAAGATGACCTCGACCGGCCGGTACGTCTCCGGCAGGACCTCCCGCGCCGACTGGGTGCTGACCAGCAGCTCGGGCACGAACAGGGCGCAGCCCAGCCGGTGCGGCCAGATGATCTTGCGCACCGTCTGCCGGCCGCCGTCCTCGGGGATGGCCAGCACGCAGCCGCCGCGGAATGCCGCGGCCACGTTGTCGCCGTGGCCCTCGAGGCTGGCGGCCATCTCCAGCAGCCGGTCGTCGTCGATCGCCGCGTGGTTGGAGATGTAGCGCGCGGCCAGCAGCGCCCCGATGATCACCGCGGCGCTGCTGCCCAGCCCCCGCGCCATCGGGATGGTGTTCTGGAGGCGGATCAGTAACCCCCTGGGCTCGTAGCCGGCCATCGTGAAGAAGGTGTTCATGGTCATGTGGAAGAGGTTCTTCTCGTCGGTGGGGACGACCCCGGCGCCCTCGCCGATGACCTCGATGCGGAGGCCCGAGTCGGTCTCCCAGACGTCGAACACATTGACCAGGTCGAGGGTCAGCGCCAGCACGTCGAAGCCGGGGCCGAGGTTGGCCGAGCTGGCCGGCACGGTGACGCGCACGCCTGGCTTGCGGTCGGGACTGTAGGCCGACTGACTCACCGGCTGAGGGTAACTCAAGCGCGTTACAGCTTGAGGGCCTTGGCGATGGCCCGCGAGTCGGCCGGGAGCCGCAGCGGCGGCAGCAGGTGCTCCTCGGTGGCGGCGGGGTCCTTGAGGCCGCTGCCGGTGAGGACGCAGACCACCCGGCTGCCCGGCGGGATGCGGCGCGCGTGCGCCATCTTGGCCAGCAGGGCGAGGCTGGCGGCGCTGGCGGGCTCGGCGAAGATGCCCTCGGTCGAGGCCAGCAGGCGCTGGGCGGCGAGGATCTCGCCGTCGGTGACCGCCTCGATCGAGCCCCCGCTCTCGTCGCGCGCGGTGGTCGCCTGCTCCCACGACGCCGGGTTGCCGATGCGGATCGCCGACGCCACCGTCTTCGGCCTGGGCACCACCTGGCCGCGCACGATTGGCGCCGCGCCGTCGGCCTGGGCACCGACCATGCGGGGCAGCTGGGTCGAATGGCCGGCGGCGAGGTACTCCTTGAAGCCCTTCCAGTAAGCGGTGATGTTGCCCGCGTTGCCCACGGGGATGAAGAGGAAGTCGGGCGCGTCGCCGAGATCCTCGATGACCTCGAAGGCCGCCGTCTTCTGGCCCTCGATACGGAAGGGGTTGATCGAGTTCACCACCGCCACCCCATCATGGTGGCTGAGCTCGCGGACCGCCGCCAGGGCCTCGTCGAAGTTCCCCTCGACGGCCACCACGCGGGCGCCGTAGACCTGCGCCTGGACCAGCTTGGAGGGCGCGATCTTGCCCTCGGGAATCACCACGATGCAGCGCAGCCCGAAGCGACCGGCGTAGGCCGCGGCGCTGGCGGAGGTGTTCCCGGTCGACGCGCACATCAGCGTCCCCGCCCCGGCCTCGATCGCCCTGGCCACCGCGACGACCATGCCACGGTCCTTGAAGGAGCCGGTGGGGTTGAGGCCCTCGAACTTGAAGTGCAGCTCCTTGATGCCGAGCTTGGGGCCGATGTTGACGGAGTGGATCAGCGGCGTCCCCCCCTCGCCCATGGTGATGCGGGGTGTTGCCGGCGTCAGGGGCAGGTTCTCGGCGAAGCGTTCGATCACCCCGGCGCGCGCGTTGGCGACCCTCACTGGACGCGCAGGAAGGCGTTGACCTGGCGCACCGAGGCCAGCGCCTCGAGCTCCCGCCGCCCGGTCTGCAGCACTTTCTCGGCGGCCGGGTGGGTCAGGATCACCAGTTCCGCGGTGGTGTTGGCGGCGTCGACCGCCTTCTGGACGATGGAATCGATGGAGATCTCATGCCTGCCGAAGATCGCGGTGATGTCGGCGAGCACGCCCGGGCGGTCCTCCACCTCCATGCGGAAGTAGGCCCGGCTCCTAACGTCCGCGAAGTCGCGCAGCGGGTAGTTGCGGTCGAACCACATCGGGATCCGGTTGTTGACGCCCTTGCGCATCGAGTGCACGAGGTCGATGAGGTCGCCCACCACCGCGCTGGCGGTGGGCAGGCCCCCGGCGCCCTGGCCGTAGAGCAGCACCGAACCGACCAGGTCGCCGTCGATGACCACCGCGTTGTTGCTCCCCGCGACCTGCGAAAGTAAATGCCTGGTCGGAATCAGGGTGGGGTGCACCTTGAGTTCGACCGCGCCGTCGCGCTTGCGTCCCTCGGCCACCAGCTTGATGGCGTAGCCCATCTCGCGGGCGTAGCCGAAGTCGCGGGGGTCGAGGTGGGTGATGCCCTCGCGGTAGACGTCCTCGGGGTGGAACCGTGAGCTGAAGGCGATCGAGGCCATGATGCAGAGCTTGAAGACGGAGTCGTGGCCGTCGACGTCGCTGCTGGGGTCGGCCTCGGCGAAGCCCAGGACCCGCGCCTCGTCCAGCGCCTGCTGGTAGCTCTTGCCCTGTGACATGCCGTCGAGGATGTAGTTGGTGGTGCCGTTGATGATCGCCTCGATGCGGCTGATCTCGTTGGCCAGCAGGTCGATCTTGAAGGTCGAGATCAGCGGGATGCCGCCCCCCACCGCAGCCTCGAAGTAGATGTCGACGCCCTTCTCCAGCGCCAGCTCGAGGAGGTCGGGGCCGTACTTGGCCATCACCTCCTTGTTGGCCGTGACCACGTGCTTGCCGGCGAGGATGGCGCGGCGCAGGTACTCGTGCGCGGGCTCGTCTCCGCCCATCACCTCGACCACGATGTCGACCTTTGGGTCATCGATCACCGATGCCGCGTCGGCGGTCAGGGGCGCCCCGGGCGTGTAGGCCCGCGGCTTGGCGGTGTCGCGAACGAGCACCCGCTGCAGGGACAGCTCTACTCCGGTGCGGCGCTGCACCAGCTCACTGCTCCGCTCCAGGCGCTCCGCGACCTGAGATCCGACGGTGCCGAGCCCGAGCAGGCCGACTCCGTATTTCAGGGGCCCGGCCATGGCTCGCGAATTGTATCGAACCGGCCGCCCCGCCATGATTGCGTCCATGACCGCCGGCACGCTGGTTGTGGGAACCATCACCCAGGACTTCGTCGAGTCGCCGGCGCTGCGCCTGGAGGCGGAGCTGGGGGGCTCGGCCGCGTACTTCGCCCTGGCGGCGCGCCACTTCGGGCCGGTGGCGGTGGTGGCGCCGGTCGGTCACGACCGCGAGGCCGACGCCCGCGGGGCGCTGGAGTTCGCCAACCTCGGGGGCCTCTCGGTGGTCGACGAGCCCACCACCAG
>DAINSI010000053.1:0-16133 GCA_036741395.1 Candidatus Dormiibacterota bacterium | reverse complement strand
TCTCGAACAGCTGGCGGACATCCTGCACCACCGCGATGGTCTGCTCCAGGCGTTCGGTTTCGGCTGCGTCCTTGAGCCGCGGAACCAGGTCCTCGGGCATCTCCGTCGGCCGGTGGACGAGGAAGCGCAGCAGCGGCCCGGCCTCGGTCAGCCGCTGGATCCGCTCCTGGATCAGTGGCGTCGCCGCCAGCAGCAGGGCGTCGCTGAGGTCGCGGACGTATGGCCGCAGGGCTGAAGCCAGCGCCTGCGTGGAGAGCGCGCGGATGTGCTGGCCGTTGAGGTTGTCGAGCCTGGCGATGTCGAACACCGCGGGGCTGACCTGCACCCGGGTGATGTCGAAGGACCTGGTCAACTGGTCGATGGTGAAGAAGTCCTGTTCGGTTCCCGGGGACCAACCCAGCAGCGCCAGGAAGTTGATCATGGCCTCGGGCAGGTAGCCCAGGTCCCGGTACTCCAGCACCGCCGCGGCGCCGTGGCGCTTGGACAGTTTGGTCTTGTCGGGGCCCAGCACCAACGGCATATGGAGGAAGCGGGGCGGGTCCCAGCCCAGCATCCGGTACAGCATCACGTGCTTGGGTGATGAGGCCAGCCACTCGTCGCCCCGGATGACGTGGGTGATCTCCATCAGGTGGTCGTCGACCGTCGCCGCCAGGTGATAGGTGGGAAAGCCGTCGGACTTCAGGATCACCTGGTCGTCCTGGCTGGAGTTCTCGAACTCGAGGTCCCCACGCACCACGTCGGTGACCGTCGTCCGCCCCTCCGGGATGTCCATCCGGACTACGTGGGCCTCGCCCGCGGAGAGGCGGCGCGCCACATCCTCGGTGGTTAGTCCCCGGCAGTGACGGTCGTAGCGCGTCGGCCTGCGCTGCCGCTGCTGCTGCTGCCGCAGTTCGTCGAGGCGCTCGCGGCTACAGAAGCAGGGATAGGCGCTGCCCATGGCGAGTAGCCGGTCGACCTCGGCACGGTAGATCTCGAGGCGCTCGGATTGGAAGTAGGGCGCGTGGGGGCCCCCAACCCCGGGCCCCTCGTCCCATTGCAGGCCCAGCCAGCGCATCCCGTCGAGGATGGTCTCCAGGCTGCCCTCGCCCAGGCGTGCCCGGTCGGTGTCCTCGATGCGGAGCACGAAGGCGCCACCCTCCCGGCGCGCGAAGAGGTAGTTGAAGAGAACGGTACGGGCGCTGCCCGGGTGCAGCGCACCGGTGGGGCTGGGGGCGAAGCGGACGCGCACGCTCACCTCGCCTCCCGGGCGCGGAGCTCGGCGCTGACCGCCTTGAGCGCGACCACCAGCTCCATCCCCGCCGCCTCGGCCAGCTCCTGGAGGCGGGCGGGCGGCTCCTTGGCGCCCGCTGCCCGCAGGAAATGGGACACCCGGGGGCCGCGCTCCGCCCTCGGGACGGCGAGCAGCAGGGCGTCGGCACAGGCGGTGGCGCCGGCGCGCCGCGCCGGCCCGTCGACGAACTCGACGATCGCTTCGATGCCCTTGTTGAGGGCCTCCGCCCGTTTGGTCAGCTTGGCCGGCGGTTCGGCCGCGCCCGCGCGCCGGGTTGCGGACGGCCTGGCCCGCTTGGCCGCTGGTGGTCGCGACGCGGCCGCCGTGGCGCTCGTTGATGCCACGCCAGCGCCCGCCTCTATCGAGGGGCGCCGCCGCGGCTTCGGTGCAGCGTCAGGGGTGGTGCCATGTGCCGCCTGTTGCTTCGAGCCTTTGGAAGGGCTCAGGCGGGGGCCTCGCGTGCCTGACGACGGCCGTCCGGGGGCGGCTGCTGTGACATCGTCTGCGGGCGGAGTCTTGAGCGCGGCTGGCTTGGGGGTATCCGCGCCGCCCGCAGGTACTCTCCGGGCAGAGCGGCGGCGCAGGACCGACTCCTGTATTCCGAAGCCGGCCGCGCCGATCGAGATCCCGATAGCGAGCGATACCGGCCAGGAGAGGGCGGGGAATGGCATGCCCAATTGTGCCCGAAGCGTCGCGGGCAACTTGTGACCACCCGACCGTTCCCTTTCCAGAGGCGCAATGTAACAATCCGGTGACATCTGCCGGGAAACTCGGTTCGGCGGCGTCAGTATTTTTGAGCGCAACCTGAATCAAGCAGGTTCCAGCGCGTAATCAAGCAGAAGAATTTTCCAGCGGGAGGTATCAGTCAAAGTGAGAGGAACTCCAGTCCGCGTGGCTCGGCTGGCTGTAGTGGCTGGCATTGCAGGGGTCCTGAGCGCAGGCGCTGCGCCGGCCCTCGCCGGCAACAGCATTCCGTACTACTCCGGGAGCGCTTCCGGTCAGGCGATCGCCCTCCAGGTCAATCCCAGCACCGTCCTGGACGTCAGGTTGAACCGGATCCAGAGCCTGATCAACCAGCTGCCCCTCGGCGCCAACCAGACGGTTGACCGTGCCCTCGGCAGCACTCTCGCGAACCCCACGGCTCCCATCAACGTGACCGTCGACAGCGCTTCGGCCAGGGGCATCGCCGCCCAGGGCACGCAGCTGACCGACGGCGCCGCCAGTTCTACCGCCGTCGCCATCGATGCCAGGTCGCTGGCCAACGAGGTCGCGCTCCTGAACCAGATGGTCCAGAACATGCCCGACGGCACCGTCGCGGCCCTGCGGAACGTCCTCGGCCCCATCGCCGACGCGGAGAAGCAGGCCGGCGACAGCACCCTCAGCGACACCCTCAACGTGGACCTGCCCCTGCTGGCCCATCCCATCACCGGCACCCTGGGCAGCCCCACGGTGAATCTCCTGCAGTCCGTCACCGCCAACTTCAACCATGACGTCAAGGGTGACCTCACCACCGTCCGCCAGGGTGGCGTCCTGACCCCCAACTCCGACCTCAAGCTGCAGCCGTTCGAGGCGCGGGCACTCCCCAGCGATGCCTACGCGGTCAACGCGGTTGACACCCTCGCGTTGGTACCGAGTGGCAAGCTCGGCCTGGTCGACAACAAGCAGCTGGCGCTCTCGCTGACCCACCTCGACACCGCGCTGGTGGCGGCTGAGAAGGTCCTCTCGACGAAGACCAACAAGCTCGGACTGGGCGGCGCCACCGACACCCTCTTCCCGCTCATCAACGGGACCGCCGGGACCGCCGGCGTCACCGTCGAGAACAATGTCAACCTCGACTCCGTCAATGCCCTGATCAACCAGGTCTCGGGCCTGATCGACACCCTCAACGGCATCGCCGGCCTTCAGCTCAACGACATCGTCGGCAACAACGGCGCCAACGCCGTCAGCGGCCTCAGCCGCACCGGCGACAGCGTGACCGCCAACGGCCTCGGCCAGGTGGCCCACGTGGACGTCGTGAAGATCAACGACCCGATCCTGAAGGGCCTCCTCGGCACCGAGCTGGCCAGCATTGACGGCATCAAGGCCGCCACCACCGTCACCCTGGACGGTGTTCACCCTGCCCAGCAGAGTGCCAACGGCACGCTGTTGGACGTCAAGCTCCTGGGTCACTCCCTGACGTACTACGCCGCCCAGGCCGGCCAGACCGTCGCCCTTGACGACATCCTGCCGCCCGGTACCAGCTGCACCGTCAACGTGCCCGGCCCGAGCACCTGCCATGGCATCAAGCTGAACATCGTCCCCTCGGCCGTGAGTGGCACCCTGCAGACCCTTGAGGACACCCTCAACGCCGCCGGCGCGGGCCTCCAGCCCCTGCTGACGGTCAACCTGACCCGCGGCCTCGGCGTCGTGGACCAGAGCGGCAGCACCAAGTACGGTCGCGCCGACATCACCGTCCTGCAGGTCAACACCGACATCAACTGCGCCACCGTGCAGCAGGTCGCCGCTCTCGTGAGCGGCGTCCAGAGCACCCTGGCCTCGACCCTCGACCTCCACCTGGCCGCCTGCGGCCTTGGTGTGACGGACACCCCGGCCGCTGCCGGGGCCCACAGCGCGGGCGTTCCCGCGGCGGGAGCCCGCGCCGCTGCGGCGGGCAATGTCCACCTCGTCAGCCTCAACCTGGGCGTCGCCCACTCGGAGGTCAACCTCACCCCCGGTAGCGTGCCGGGTAACCCCGTCACCTCAGGGCCACTTACCCCGAACACCGGCAACGACCTGCTGATCCTGGCGGGCCTGGCGGTGGCCGCGATGGCCGCCGGCCTCGGTCTCCAGGCCTGGCGGGCCCGCGCCGCCAACTAAACCCCGGACCGATGAGGGCCGCGGCATGCGCCGCGGCCCTTCATCCCTTAATGGGCGTTCAGCTACAGGGCGTTCAGACCGCTACGCTTCCAAACAATGTCAGGCTCCTCTCTGACCCGGCTCTTGAGCTGGCTGCTGATCGGTAGCGCCCTGAGCCTGGCGGTCTATGCCGGCAGCAACGCCGCCTACGACGCGACCAGCCAGAGCGAGCTGAGCGGCGCCTGGGACCGCAGCCACCACGCCGTCACCCCGGCGCCTCTGCCGAGCAACCCCGGGGCCTTCGGGAATGTCTTCGAGGTGCAGCGCCCGCGGCTCGCCGTGGGCCAGCCCCTGGCGAAGATGTCGGTGCCCGCCGTGAAGTGGAGTGGCATCGTGCTGGAGGGAAACGACGACCGCGTCCTCTCCGGTGGCCCGGGGCACCTGCTGGGTTCCGCCTACCCGGGCGAACCGGATAACCTGGTTCTCTCGAACCACAACACCTACTCAATGCAGTTCGCCAATCTCAAGGCAGGGGACGAGATCATCCTCGACACTGATTACGGCCGCTTCACCTACCGGATCACGAGCTTTCGAGTGACCAGCGCCGAGGACCGAACGGTGACCGCCCACACCGCCAAGGCCAACCTGACGTTCACCACCTGCTACCCCCTCTGGGCCGGGGCCTTTGCCAGCCAGCGCTACATCATCAGCGCCGACCTCGTCGCCTCGTGAAGCGCGCCCTCCGGTCGCTGCTGGCATTGGCCCTGCTGGGGTCCGCCGGTGCCCTCACCGTCAACGCGTCGACCCCGGATGGGGCAACCCCTGTGATCGGCGGCTTGGGGCCGAGCCCGGCCGCCTACGTGGTCACCCCGGGCCAGACCCTCACGGTGTCGGGACAGAACTTCTCGAGCTCGCTGAAGCAGGATGACTGCCAGGTCGCGGGGCTGCCCACGGTCTGGTTCTACCCGCTGGACGGCTCGCCGCGCCAGGGCGTCCAGCCCAGCTCGAACACCGATGGCAGCCAGTGCTCCAACCAGCTGGCGGTGGTGAAAGTCCCGACGGCCCTGTCGGGCGCCGCCCATGTTTCGATCGCGGATCCCTCCGGCCTGGAGTCCAACAACGGGCCAGGCGGTTTCATCCCCATCGTGACGGTCCAGCCGACGGCCTCCGTAAACCCCTCGGCCGGCCAGGTCGGCACCACCGCCAACGTCCAGGGCGCCAACCTGCGACCCCTGAGCCTGTCGCCTGGGGCAGCGCTGACGCTGAGCGTCGGCGGGGCCGCCAAGGGCGCCAGCTGGGGCGCCACCACGATCACCTTCAGCCCTGGCACCTCCAGCGGCGAGGTGCAGGCCAGCTTCCCGGTCAGCGTCGACGCCGGCGACCCGGGCAACCTCTCCAAGCAGGCGACGGTGGTGGTGGATGCCGGGAACTATTCGTTCCTGCCGCCCTCGCTGGACGCGGCGACCCTGGCACACCAGGTCGTGGGCAGCCGCCTGAACCTGACAGGGCGCAACCTCGGCCCGTCCGGCACGGTGGCCTTCCCCGGCGGCGCGCGGGGGCAGGCGGTGAGCTGGAGTGCCGAGGAAATCGGCGTGACCGTGCCGCCGGGCGCCCAGCCCGGCGTCATCGTGGCCAACGTCGCCGGCTTCGGCAACGTCAACGGTCCATCCATCGCCCTCGACCCCACGGCGGGCCGGCTCTCTCCAACCTCGGGTAGCGCCAACCAGCTGGTGCGGGTTTCCGGCTTCAACTTTGGCGCTACGTCGGGGCAGGTGACGGTGGGCTCCGCCCCCGAGCCGGTCGCCGGCTGGGCCGACCAGGCCGTCAGCTTCGCCATCAGCCCGGAAACCGATGGCGGCGATGTCAGCCTCACCCGCGCCGACGGCGCCAGCGTCCCCCTGGGCACCCTGGCCATCATTCCCCGCCTCGACAGGTTGGAGAACAACAACGTGCCGGCGGGTTCGCAGGTGGTTGTCGACGGTGTCAGCCTGGGCGCCAACCAGGGCACGGCCACAGTGGGGGCGTCCCCCGCGCAGGCGCTGCTGTGGAGCCGCCAGAGCGTCCTCCTGCAACTGCCGGTCGATCTCAGGGCGGGAGCGTACCCGGTGGTCGTCACGAGCGCCGCCGGCGCCTCCAGTAACCCGGTGAGCCTGACCATCGTCCCCGGGCCGACCCCCAAACCGGGGGCCAAGCCGGCATCAACCGGCATCGGCGGTGCCCTGGCCCCAAACTTCGATAACAACCACGACTTCGTGAAGCCCATCAAGCCGCCGTCCCCGGTGTACTTCAACGTCAGCGCTGATCCCCACAAGGTCAAAGCCGGTGACACCGCCAACGTGGTGGTCACCCTCAAGCTCAACGACAAGCCGGTCAAGGGCGCCGCGGTGAAGCTGTCGATGCTGTTCACACCGGGCAACGACTACAAGTTCAGTCCGGACTCGGGCGTCACCGATGCCGACGGCACCTTCACGGCCACCCTGCAGACCAGCAAGAACGCCGGCGACAGCATCATCGCGGCCACCAGCGGGGTCTTCAGCGACCAGGACCACGTCCTCGGTACCGGTGACGCCAAGGCCGCCTCTCCCACCCTGACCAACCCGGCCGCCCAGAACGGCGGCTTCGCCCCGCTGCTGGCCCTGGGCGTCGCCGCGGTCGCCCTGGTCACTGTCGGCTTCTACCTCAATATCCGCTCAATGGCCGGCTGAGGGGGCCGGCTGAGGGCAGGAAGAGGCCTGCCGTTACGGTGGGGCCCCATCCCCGGCTGTTGACACCCGGGCTGTGTAACCACCGCCGCCGTACCCCCGTAAGGGGGCCCGTCAACCCCGACTCCCCGAAGGGGCCGGGGCTGCTCGTGACCCGGCTGTGCCGGGCCGGCTTTCTGGCAGGCCGTCGCCAGAGTGTGCGCGGTTGCCTTGGTCCCGTCAATCCAGAACATTTGGCTTTGAACACGCGTTCCGGGTTACTCCACAGGGAGTGAACAGGAGGCCTGTGGACATTGTGGATACTGTCTCTAGTACGAACAAATGTACGATAGAATTACAAGGTGGCCGACAAGCGTTGTCGTACCTGCGGAGTGGACCGAGACCTGAGCGAATTCGCCAAGCATGGGAAGGGTCTGCAGTCCAAGTGCAAGCCCTGTAACCGGATCTACCAGCGATCCCATTACCTGGCAAATAAGCCCGATTACATAGCCAAGGCCGCCGTGTGGATGGCGGTGCGCCGCGACCGCAACGCGCTGAGGATCCTGGAGTACTTCAGCCGCCACCCCTGCGTCGACTGCCGCGAAGGGGACCCAATCGTGCTGCAGTTCGACCACGTAAGGGGGGAGAAGGTCCGCGAGGTTTCGGAGATGCTCCGGAATGGGACGCCTTGGGAAAAGATCGAGACCGAAATCGCCAAATGTGACGTTCGTTGTGCGAACTGTCACTGGCGCCGCCACGCAAAGGCGATCGGGTGGCGAAAATTGGCCTTGATCGCCACCTTGGCCCGGGAGCGCGACCAATTTGACGATGCGATTCTTGGCCCAAGTACGATTGGACAGCAGGCGGCCCCATCGTCTAGCGGTTAGGACGCCGCCCTTTCAAGGCGGAGATTCGCGGGTTCGAATCCCGCTGGGGCTACCATTCCCCCCCGATTGGCCCCCGCCGGCGCGTCGACACATACCATGCCAACCGTGTACGAGTTCACGCCCGCGGCCGATCCCATCCGCGGGGCGATGACCCTGGGCACCTTCCGCTACGAGGTGCCGCTGGCGCGCGAGGAGGCGCTGGCGCGAATCCAGGCGGCGACCCGGGTGTTCGACCCCCTGGGCGTGGGCCAGGGGCACGGGGGGGTGCTGTCCTGGCTGCAGGGTGGGCGGCTGCGAGTCTGGAAGTCCACGTTCTGGCGCCGGATGCCGGGGCGCGGCGCGCTGGTTTTCGACGCCACCCTCGCGGGCGAGGGCGAGGCGACGCTCATCACGGGCAGGCTGCACCTCGGGCTGGGGTTCGTCATCGGCATCGCCTGGGTGCTGGCGATCGTGGTCCTGGCCGTGGTCATCGGCTTCCCGCCGGTGGTGGTCGCGGTGATCACCGTACTGGGCCTGGGCCAGTACGTCGTGGTGGCGGCCGCGGCCCACCGGGATGCGGCGCCGCTCCTGGACTTCGTGGACCAGGCCCTCAGTTCACGATCACCGCCATCTGGTTGAACATCTCGTAGGCGTGCTCGAAGGTGGCCTTGCTGATCCACTGCTGGCCGCCGTGGGGGTTGTTGATGAGGACGCTGCCGGGGGACATGCCGATCAGGGTGACCGCGTGCTCCCAGGGGGCGCCGTACATCACGGTACGGCCGTCGTAGGCGACGTAGGTGGTGATGGGGTGAGGGGAATACTCCCACGCCACCCAGACCACCGACGGGTGGTGGTTGTTGAGCATGTCGTAAAGCGCGTTGGGTTTGATGCCCTCGTTGGCCTGCAGCACGTGACCGCCAAAGCCCGTGGCGGCGCGGGCGATGGTGGAGAAGTAGGTCCCGTAGCCTGAGCGGTCGCCATATGAGGCGCTCTCGCGATAGCCGTTGGGATCGCCGACGAAATTGGCGTAGGGGTCCCCCCAGTGGATCACCCGGCCGCTGCCATCGACCTGCGGCGGCGTCCGGTCCACGCCGATGGCGTTGAGGATGTCGTCCTGGCTGTGGTTGATGCCCTCGAAAGCCAGCGCCATCTGCAGCGCCGCCTCCTCGCAGCTGAGGGAGTAGATCTGGGCGAAGTAGGGCACGTTGAGCACGACCGACCCTGGCGGCGGCGGCGGATGAGCCAGGGCGTTCGAATAAGCGGCGTTGAGCCCGTTGGCCACGTTTCGAATGGCGTCGGCGACCGCCAGGATCGCGCCCGTGTCCGGGGCGGCGTCCAGCTGGGCGTTGGCGGCGTCCAGGCGGGCGCGATAGGAGCCGACGTCGACCCCCAACCCGGCTGCGCGCGCGGCCAGGCTGCGGGCCGCGGCCAATTGGTTGTAGGTGCTCTGACGGATGACGAGGACGTTCTCGAGTTGACGGGCCTGGTACGCGTAGTCGGCTCCCAGCGCGATGAGGTCGGCGATCGCCCGGGCCTGGGGCTGACGGGCATCGATGGCGGCGATCGCGGCATCGATGTCGCCGACGCGCAGGACCCCGGTGGCCACGGCCTGGGCGAGGTCACCGTGGGCGCGGTCATGCTGGTAGCTGGCGTTGTCCCGGGCCGCCTGGAGCGCCGCTGACGCCGCCGCCACCGCCGCGGCAGCGGCGTCAGTGGCGGCCTGGTCCGCCGCGATCTTGGCGCTGGTCGCCGCCCGCGCCTCGGCGCCGAGTGCGCCCACCGCGGCGAGGCGCTTCCGAAGCTCGTTGGGCGAGACCAGGGTGGTGGCCCACCCGCTGAAGGCGTTGCTGCGATCGTCATATGTCCCGGCGTCGCCCACGCCCGCGGCGTGCGCCGCGGCGATGTCCTGCCTGAGGCCGCCGATCGCGGTGCCGAGCTGCCCCGACAGGTCCAGCTCGACGGCGGTCTCGGTCTCCGCCACGGTGGCGGTGAGGGCGTCTACCTGGTTGGTCCGCCAGCCCAGGTCCTCGATCAACAGACGGTCGATGATGAAGCTGCGCTGGCGTCCGTTGGACCAGTCCTGGAACTCGATCCGCGCCAGGGGCTCGAGGGGCCTGCTGGGGGTGCGCTCGTCCAGCGCCTGCTGCAGCCTGACGTGGAACTGGTGATCCGCCCGGCCGAGGGCGCTGCGGGCCTGCTCAACATCGCGCCGCTCCTGGGCCATCGCGGCGCCGACGCCGCCGAATGCCGCCGCGGCAAAGGTACCCAGCAACTGGACCCCCGCGATCGCAAAACGAACATGGCCGGTGATAGCGATCATGTCAGGTACTCATGGTATGTCGACATCGAGGGCCCTTAGGGTTTCAGCATGAGCCGGCACGACGGGCAGCACCCATTCGTCGCACTCGGGATCGTGCTGATCGCCGCCTTCATGGTGCTGCTGGATATCTCGATCGTGAATGTCGCCATCCCTTCGATTCAGCGGGACCTGCACGCCAGCTACGCCCAGGTCCAGTTCGTCATCGCCGGCTACCAGCTCTCCTACGCCGTGATCCTGATCACCGGCGGGCGGCTCGGGGACATCGTGGGCCGCAAGCGGATGTTCATCATCGGCGTCACCGGTTTCACCCTGGCCTCGCTGCTCTGCGGCCTGTCGCAGTCAGGCGAGCAGATCGTCGGCTTCCGCGTCCTCCAGGGCCTGATGGCGGCCCTGATGTATCCCCAGATCTTCTCGATCATCCAGGTCGTCATCCCGCCTCAGCGCCGGGCGACCGCCTTCGGCCTCTTCGGCGCCACCATCGGCCTGGCGACGATCACCGGCCCGCTCGTCGGCGGCCTCCTGATCAAGCTCAACATTGCGAATACCGACTGGCGCCCCATCTTCCTGATCAACCTGCCGATCGGCGTCGGCGCGGTGATCGCGGCAATCGTCTACCTCCCGGAGTCGAAGGCCCCCGACGCCCCCAGGCTGGACCTCGGCGGGGTGGCGATCGTCTCGCTGGCGCTCTTCATGGTCACCTTTCCGTTGGTCGAGGGCCGCGACGCGGGCTGGCCGTGGTGGAGCTTCGCGACGCTGGCCGGGTCGGTTGTGGTCTTTGCGCTGTTCGCGGTTTTCGAGCGGCGCCGCGAGCGTTCGGGCAAAGACCCCCTGGTGGCCCTCTCGTTGTTCAACAATCCGTCCTTCATGGCAGGCGTGCTGCTCTACTTCGTGTTCTTCTCGGCACTGCCCGCGCTCTTCCTCAGCCTCACCCTGTGGCTGCAGATCGGGCTGGGGTTCGATCCGCTCAAGGCCGGTCTTACGACGATCCCGTTCGCCGTCGGGTCAGGCGTCTTCTCCGGCGTCGCCGCGAGGTACGTCACGCGCTTCGGGCGCAACCTTTTGAGCATCGGCGGGGTTGCCACCGTCGTGGGGGTCCTGGCCACCATCCTCACCGCGCACCTGGCCGGCCCCGGCCTGCAGGGACCCGAGCTGATCCCCGCGCTGTTCATCTCTGGCATGGGGCTCGGCCTGGTCGTCTCGCCGTCGGTCAACTTCATCCTGGCGGCGGTGCAGAACAAGGACGCCGGCTCGGCGTCGGGCGTGATCACCACCGTGCAGCAGATGGGGGGGGCGATGGGGATCGCCATCATCGGGGTCATCTTCTTCGGTCTGCTGGGCAGCAACGCCGACCGCGTCACCCGCGACCAGGCGCCGGAGATGCGACGGCAGCTTGCCGCCATTGGCGCACCCGGCCCCGTGGCCGACCGGTTCATCGGCCTGTACCAGGCGTGCTTCCATGACCGCGCCACCGCCAAGGACCCCACCGAGAACCCGCCGAGCTGCAAGGCGGCCGTCAACTACCGACCCACGCCGCAGCAGCTGGGGGTCTCCCCGCAACAGCTGGCGGTTGTCGGCCCCCGCCTCGGCCTCGCCGCGCGGCGGATCTTCAGCGAGTCGGCCGCAGCGGCACTGAAGCGCAACTTCAGCGACACCATCCAGGGGTCGCTGGTCTACAACGCGGTGGAGTTCGGCATCGCCTTCTTCCTGATCTTCCTGCTGCCGAAAAAGATCAGGCAGATGGGCGGGCGTCCCGGCGGGCCACCTGGCGAAAGGCCAGGGGCCGACTAATCCCACGATGGATCCCGGCTAAGATCGCCCGGCGATGAAAGCGTGGGTGGTGCGCGCCTGGGGTGACCCTGACTCGATGTCCTATGAGGACGTGGACCTCGGCGAGCCGTCGGCCGACATGCTGCGGATCAAGATCGAGGCCGCCGCGATCAACTTCTTCGACGCCCTGATGATCGGCGGGACGTACCAGACCAAGCCGGAATTCCCCTTCACCCCCGGCGGCGAGGTGGCCGGCACCGTGGTCTCCGCCCCTGAGGGCTCGCCCGTGGCACCCGGCGACCGCATCATGACCGGGTTCGCCATGAACAAGGTCGGCATGGGTGGGTACGCGACCGAGGCCGACACCCTGCCGATGCTGGCCCGCAAGATCCCCGACTCCATGTCCTTCGAGGACGCGGCGGCCTTCAACGTCGTCTACCAGACGGCCTACTTCGCGCTCCACGTCCGCGGGGACCTCAAGACCGGTGAGGTGCTCCTGGTCCACGGCGGCGCGGGTGGCGTCGGCACCGCCTGCATCCAACTGGGCAAGCTCGCCGGGGCCACGGTCATCGCCACCGCCGGCTCGGACGAGAAGGTCGAGCTCTGCAAACAGCTGGGCGCCGACCACGCGATCAACTACAAGACCCAGGACTTCGCTGATGAGGTCAAGCAGCTCACCGGCGGCAAGGGCGCGAACGTCATCTTCGATCCCGTCGGTGGCGATGTCTTCGATCGCTCGACAAAGTGCATCGCCTTCGAGGGCCGCCTGGTGGTCATCGGGTTCACCTCGGGCCGCATCCCCGAGGCCAGGGCCAACCATGTCCTGGTCAAGAACTACGCCGTGGTCGGATTGCACTGGGGCGCGTACATGCTCCACAAGCCGGCGCTGATCGACGATACCGCGGTCGAGCTCTTCCGCCTCTACGAGGAGGGCAAGATCAAGCCGCACATCTCGGCCACCTACCCGCTCTCCAAAGCCCCCGAGGCGCTCAAGGCCGTCACCTCGGGCAAGACCACCGGCAAGGTCGTGCTGATCCCCGACTGACGCCCCCCTTCGCGCCCCGGGCGCAAGGAACCGGGCCGCGCACACGTCTTACTGAGTGAGGCCCAGGGTGATCTGGTTAGATTTGCCCCAGGGATTCGGTGTCGCGCTGCGATCTGGCGCGACGCATATGAGGTGAGGCTGTTGCGTTTGCGCTGGAAGGTCGCTGGTCTGCTGCCCTTGGTGGCAACGGTGCTGGCTTTCGCGCCTGCCGCCCGCGCCGACAACTTCCCCAATCAGCACCTGACCTCGACGACCGAGGTCATCAAGTGGAGCGGCAGCTACAACGACCCGACCGCCCAGGGCTACAACCCGGCCACCGACTCCAGCTGCACCGCGGGCGCGGCCCAGGCCAAGGTCTGCGACATCTTCACCCTCCAGGTCGACCTCGACCTGCCCTACGCCCTGAAGGCCCCCCGGAACCCGGCGCCGCCGGGTCTGAACAAGCTGCAGCAATACCCGATCCAGCCCGGGGACGGCCTGCTGGTCAGCACCAGGTGGCCCACCGACTTCGACCAGTGGAACCTCTACGTCGACGGCACCAGCGGCAACCCGGCGAACCCCCTCTGCCAGGGCGCCGCGGCCTGCGGCGTGGACCTGGACTCCAACTCCCAGTCGGTGCTCGTCAGTCCGCCGGCGGGCGCCGTCACGGGTAACGCGACCCACTGGCACAGCACCTACACGGTCAAGGTGGTCGCCTTCTACACCGACTTCGACAGCAGCGGCATCGACAAGCGCTACCGCGGCCAGGCGCAGCTGTTCCTCGATCCCAGCCAGCGCCAGGGCGGCAAGCGCCCGATGCTGCCGAAGATCCAGACCGTGGCCCCCAGCAACTTCCACGTCAGCGACATCCCGCCGGTGCCGTCCAACCCCACGGGATGGCGCTACACCCCCCAGGGCACCTTCACCGGCCCCCTGCTCAACTCCTGTTACCTGGACGAGACCGTCCAGTTCGGCAGCACCAAGTGCCTGCGCTTCGACAACACCACCCGCAACGTCGGCGAGGGGCCGCTGAGCCTGGAGTTCAACTACGACGCCGCCGCGCTGCAGACCGCGTTGCAGCAGTTCCCGGTCCCCGCCGAGCTCTCCGGGGGCTGCCTGATGAACCAGGAGGTGCTCTCCACCGACTCCACCACCAGCCTGCGGGATGCCGGGCCCTGCGTCTTCCACACCCAGCACATGCACTTCCACTACCAGAACTTCGGCCGCTACCAGCTCTTCGCGGTCGGGCCCGACGGCAACCCCAACGCGATCCCCGTGCCCAGAGGCCGGCCCAGTGCCACCCCGGTCTCGATCGCGCGCAAGGTGGGCTTCTGCACCATCGACGTTGACAACTACACCTTCGGGATGCCCGCGGTGATGCAGCGTCCGCGAACCTTCAGCTTCCCCACCTGCAACGTCCCCAACGGATACGCCTCGCCGGGCAGCCAGGCCGCCGGGCCGTCGCCGCAGTACGTAGGGACCCCCGAGTTCATGGGCATCTCGCCGGGCTGGGGCGACATCTACACCTGGGACCTGCCGGCCCAGTACATCGACATCAGCAAGGTCCCGGACGGCGTCTACGAGGTCGCCTCCAGCACCAACTTCGACGGCCGCCTGCTGACCAGTGGCGCCGACCAGGAGACCGGGGTCACCTGCATCCAGCTGAAGACCGACAGCGCCGGGGCCACCTCGGTCAGGGTGCTCAAGGAGTTCCCGTCGCAGGCCAACGACGCCGTCCTGCCGAGCTGCCAGGTCAAGGGCGCGAGCACCACCACCACCCCGGCGCCCAACGTCGTGGCCCACGGCGGCGCCACCAACCTGCCCAACACCTCCGCGGGTTATCGGCCGCAATTGCCCGCGGCACCGGCCGGGTGGGCGTCGCTGATGGTCCTCGCGGTGCTGGTCGCGGCCGGCGGGCTGCGGGCGCTGCGCAACCGCTGAGACCCGATCCCGTTATCCTTGCGGCTCTGGGGTCGTCGTAGTGAGGAGTAGAGCGAAATGAAGTACTTGGTGACCGGTGCGACCGGGTTCATCGGCCGTCACCTGGTCGATCAGCTGCTCAAGCGTGACGGCGACATCCACGTGCTGGTGCGTCCCGCCTCCCGCGAGAAGATGGAGTCGCGGATCAATGAGCTCGGCGCAAAGAAGCGCATCCACGTCTGCGAGGGCGACATCACGAAGTCGGAGTGCGGTGTGGCAAAGGGTGAGCGCGAGGAGCTCAAGGGCGCCGAGTTCTACCACCTCGCCGCGGTCTACGACCTCGAGGCCGACGAGGAGGCCAACCGACTGGCCAACGTCGAGGGCACCCGCAACGTGGTCAAGCTGGCCAACAACGTCGGCGCCACCCGCATCCACCACATCAGCTCGATCGCTGTCGCCGGGGGCAAATGGAAGGGCGAGTTCACCGAGGAGATGTTCGACGAGGGGCAGGACCTCGGGCATCCCTACTACGCCACCAAGTTCGAGGCCGAGAAGATCGTCCGGAGCGAGGCCACGGTGCCATTCCGGATCTACCGTCCGGGCATCGTCATCGGCTCCTCGGAGACCGGCGAGGCCGACAAGATCGACGGCCCCTACTACGGCTTCAAGATCATGCAGCGCTTGCGCGAGTCGCTTCCCAACTGGGCGCCGCTGATCGGCCCCGAGGGCTTCGCGCTGAACATCGTCCCGGTCGACTTTGTCGCCAGGGCCATCGACCACATCGGGCACAAGGATGGGCTGGACGGGCGCACCTTCCACATCGTCGACCCCAAGCCCCTGTCCTTGGGCGACACCCTCAATGAGTTCGCCCGCGCCGGCCACGCCCCCGAGTTCACGATGCGTTTCGACCGCCGTGCCACCTCGATGATCCCCGACGACATCACCAAGGCCATAGGCAAGATCCCCGCGGTGCAGCGCCTGCGCGACCAGGTCCTGGAGGGGATCCGTATTCCCCAGACCGCCCTGGACTACATGAGCAACCGCGCGCTCTTCACCGCCACCGAGTCGCAGCGCGCGCTGGAGGGCAGCGGCATCAAGGTCCCGCCGCTACGCACCTATGCCTGGAAGATCTGGGACTTCTGGGAGCGTCACCTCGACCCCGAGCTCCCCAACGAGCGCAACCTGCGCGCCGCCCTGGAGGAGAAGATCGTGGTCATCACCGGTGCCTCCAGCGGCATCGGCGAGGCGACCGCGAGGGCCCTGGCCCGCAGCGGTGCGCACCTGATGCTGGTCTCGCGCACCAAGGAGAAGCTCGACGAGCTGAAGGCTTCGATCGAGGAGGAGGGCGGCAAGGCCTGGGTCTACCCCACCGACCTCTCCGATACCGATGCCTGTGGCGAGATGATCCAGAAGGTCATCGGCGACCACGGTCGCGTCGACATCCTGATCA
>DAINSI010000052.1:2102-16408 GCA_036741395.1 Candidatus Dormiibacterota bacterium | reverse complement strand
CCGCGGCCCCGCCGTCCTCCCCGGGCAAGGTGCCGCCGCCTGTCAGCGCACCGCCGCCGTCAGCTATGCCGGGGGCCAGCGGCTTCAGCCCGGGCAGGGCCGGAATGCCCATCCCGGGACACGGCGGTGTACCTCCGGGACACACGCCTCACTAGCGCGCCAACGCCAACGCGCCATGTCGGCCGGCGCGCAGCCTGCCGTGATCTGATGTCGCCGCGGGGTGATCAATACCGTTGCAAATTCCTGTGAAGGTCCCGGTCAAAAGCGTGCCATGCTGCTAACGTAAGCGCCACCTTTGCGGGCGCTGCCCTGGCCCTCGCTGACATCACATGGGGGACATCCCTGATGAGCAGGCGCCGTCCGGCACCATGGCGGCGACTCCGCATCTCCGTGGGCGTCCAGGTCATCGCGCCCTTCGTGGTCCTCAGCCTGGTCCTCGGTCTGCTGACCTCGGCCCTGGTCAGCCAGCAGCTGGCAACCTCCGCTTCCAGCCGCCTCGACGCCCTCGCGATCAAGGAGGAGGACGCTGTGGCCACGGCCTTCGACTCCTTCGAGCAGCGCCAGCTCACCGACCTCCGTCTCCTCGCCGGGACCGCAGGGGTTCCCGCCGCGTTGCAAAAAAGCGACAGGGCGGCGTTGCAGGATCTCCTCTACCCGGCCGTGGCCAACCAGGCCCCCGACCCGCTGCAGGCCAGCGTCGTCGATCCTGGCGGCCGCGAGGTGCTGGGAATGTCCGCCGATGTTCATCGTCCGGCCGTGTGTCGCTGCACCAGTGGCCGCTCGCTCCTCGCCTGGCCCCACGTCGCGCAGGCTCTCCAGGGCATCAGCGACGAGCAGGGCCCCAAGTACGTCGGCGTGATGGCCGAGCCCGGCGGCACCCTGCTCTACACCGTGGGTCCGATCAGCAATGCCGGGCATACCGTCGGCGCGATCGTCGTCGCTGAGCCCCTGGCCCTGCTGGTGGCCCAGGTGCGCCGGTCGGGATCCTTCGAGACCGCCGTCTTCTCACCTGAGGGACGGTCGCTGGCCGCGTCGAGCGCGTTCCCGCCGGCGGCCGGACAGATCTCGGATTCCGACCGTGTTGGACTGAGCCAGGTCTCGAGTAGCCCGGCCGCGGTGCACCACGGCATGTCCGGAGCCTCGGTTGGGGCCGAGGCCTTCTTCGTTCCCGTGGTTCTCCGAGGGTCGGTCCTGGCCTACGCGTCGGTCGTTGTGCCCGCAGCCGTCGTGGGCGCCGCAGCAGGGAGCCTGCCCCTGTTCCTGGTGGGAGTTTTCTTCGCCGCCCTGCTGCTGACAGTGGCCACCGGGCTGTTCGTCACCCGTCGCATCACCCGCCGCCTGGCACGGCTCGTCCAGGCCACCGACCTGGTCGCCGCCGGCAACCTCCAGCACACTACGCTGGTGGCCTCCAACGACGAGCTTGGTCAGCTGGCCACGCACTTCAACGCCATGACCGCGTCGCTGCGCGAGATGACCGATCAAGTGGCGGCCAACACCGAGGAAACGGTGCGCGCGCTCGCCGCCGCGATCGATGCGCGTGACGCCTACACCCATGGGCACTCGGTGCGGGTCACGGCCTACAGCGTCGAGCTGGCGACCGCGGCCGGCCTCTCCGCGAAAAAGGTCGAAACGGTGCGACGGGGCGGTTTGATCCACGACATCGGCAAGATCGGCGTCCCCGACCGGATTCTCAGCAAGCCGGGGAGGCTGACGCACGAGGAGGCAGCTGAGATGCGGATGCACCCGGTGGTGGGTCACTTGATGCTGCAGCATTTGCGCTGGTACGGGGACGTGCTGGACATCGTGCTCCATCACCACGAACGCTGGGATGGCCGAGGTTACCCGGAGAAGCTTGCCGGCGACGCCATCCCCGTGCTCGCCCGCCTGACCGCCATCGCCGACACGCTCGACGCCATGACGTCGCATCGCCCGTACCGCAAGGCGTTCACCTTCACCAAGGCCGCGGCGGCGATCGAGGCCAGCGCCGGGACGCAGTTCGACCCCGAGATGGTGGAGGTCTTCAGACGGATCAAACCCCAGCTGCGAGACATGGTCCAGGCGGAATTCTCGGTCGGGGGACCGTCGGACACGCCCATCGTCGAGGTCATCCAGATGGTCGCGTCATGATCCGCGGCCTGCTGATCCTGGCCTCTCCCCTGTACATGTACCTGCTCCTCGGGGCCAGCCGCATGGGGTTCGAGGTGGGGCTTCGACACCACGACACGGTCGTTGCCGAGCTCCCCCAGACGGCGAGCTTCGCCGCGGATCCGTCCATCCCCGCGCTCCGCCGGCTGGACAGCGCGGAGTTGCTGGCTGACGCGGCCAGGGATGCCTCACCAAGGACCACTCCCTCCTCGGCACCCACGTCGGCAAGTGCGCAACCCGCGCCCGCGGCGAATACATCGCCCGCCAACCCGGCGGCGACGGCCCCCGCGACGAAGTCCGGAGGTGGATCAGGGCCCGCGGGTGGAGCTAAGCCGACCCCGACCCCCCACGGCAGGTCCGGGCGCTGAACCGGCGCCCAGTCTCGCCGCCTGGCGACGCTCTATCCTGATCGGGTGAGCCCGGCACCGAAACCGACCGACGCCGTCAAGGAGGCCTTCCGGGGCCTTGTGCCCGAAGCACCCGGCGTGACGGTGCGGCCGATGTTCGGCCACATCGCGGCCTTCGTCAACGGCAACATGTTCTCGGGGACGTTCAGCGAGAAGCTCTTCGTGCGCGTCACCGGCGCCGACCGCGACAGCCTCATGGCTTCTGGCGGCACGGACTTCGCGCCCATGCCCGGCCGCGTCATGACCGGCTATGTGTGCCTCAACGACGAGTGGCGATCCGACGACAAGGGCACCCGGGAATGGATCGAACTCGCGCTCGAGAAGACCTCGGCG
Source organism: Candidatus Dormiibacterota bacterium (assembly GCA_036741395.1). GTDB lineage: Bacteria > Chloroflexota > Dormibacteria > DASZGP01 > DASZGP01 > JAXDLW01. The sequence goes on along the minus strand of DAINSI010000052.1, from coordinate 13,523 downwards.
ATGCCGCCCAAGCAGCCCAAGAAGCCGAAGAAAAGCAAGCCCTAGTCCCGACCATGAGCTGGACCACCATGGGACCCGTCCAGGCCGAGCTCTTCGTGCTCCGGCTGCGTGATGGGGGGCTCGAGCTGGTGGGCCCATGCGGGCCGCAACCCTGGTATATCGAGGTCGGCGCGGACCAGGACCCGGTGGTGGAGGTCAACAGGCTGGTCCGCCAGAACCTCGGGGCGCCCGAGCTGGTGCATTCGACGTCGTGGCGAACCGCGCGGGGAGGGGTGGTCCTGAGCTTCGTCATCGTCATGCCCGACGGCTTCGACCCGGCGCAGCCGGGCGTGCCCGTGGCCCGCGCCGAACTGGCTCGGTCGGAGGCGACCCAGGCCCCAGACGCGATCCAGGCGACGCAGGTGATCGAGCATGGCCTGCGGCACCTGGCGTGGCTGGAGGGGGACGATCCCGTCGTGCGCGGAGCTGACGCGGCGGGCAGGCAACTACCATCTCGCCTGTGAGCACCTACACCGACATGCTCGACGCGATCGTCGCCCGGACGGCAGAGAAGCCGCAGTTCCTCGACATCATGCGGATCCCTCCCATCGAGGGGTGGGAGACCGGGCGCGTCTGGGCCGAGTGGTCGGTACCCGAGGAGTTCGTCACCCCCGCCGGGACCGTGTTCGGCGGCCACTTCGCGGCGGTGGCCGACAGCCTCCTCGGCGTGGTCATGTTCAGCGTCCTCGAGGAGGGGGAGTTCATCGCCACCTCGCAACTGGACGTCCGCTTCCTGCGCCCCGCCCGCGGGGGCGACGTGGTCCGCTGCGAGGCGACGGTGGTGAATCGCGGCTCACGCATGGCCCACTGCGAGGCGGTCTTCACCAGCGTCGCCAGCGGCAAGCTGCTGGCCAAGGCCAGCGCCACACAGGTGATCCTCAGCACAGGAGCGAGCTAATGGCCATGCGGCGCCGGCCGCCGGGACTAACGGGCGGGCCGTTGGGCGCTACGCTGTCAGTGGGATGGCGGTGAGGCAGACCTGGCGACGATCGGCGCGGTCCCTCTGCGCGGGCGTGCTGCTGTTGCTCACCTACGTCGCCCCACCTGGCGCAGCCCTGGGTGCGATTGTGGCGGTCGTCGCCATCGCCGCCGTCGTGACCCTGGCCGTCGTTCGTAGACGGTGGCGAAGTTGAACGTCGAGCACCTGCCGCTGCTCGTGCTCGCCGGGATCTTCGCGGCGTCGGCCGCCCTGGTTTGGGTGGCCGGCATCCAGCTCTCGCACACCACGGACGAGATCGACGCGCACTTCGGGCTGGGGCAGGCCCTGGGGGGATTGATCCTGCTCGCGGTTGCCACCAACCTGCCCGAGATCGCGATCGTCAGCACCGCCGCGGCGCAGCACAACTTCGACATCGCGACCGGCAACATCCTGGGCGGCATCGCCATCCAGACTTTGGTCCTGGTCGCGCTTGACGGCTTCGGGGTCCCTCGCCGGCCCCTGACCAACGTGACCGCCTCATTGGTCCAGGTGTTGGAGGGCACCCTGGTGATGGCGGTGCTGGCGGTGGCCATCGGCGCCACGCTGCTGCCCCGCGGCGTGGTGGTCGGCCGCATCGACCCCAGCGCCCTGCTGATCCTGCTCCTCTGGGTGGCGGGCCTCTGGTTGGTGCGGCGCGCCGCGAAGCAGTTGCCCTGGAAGACCGTGGACGCCCCTGACGCCGCGCGGCAGCGCCGGGGCAAGGCCCGCAAACCACGGCCCACCGCGGTTGTGCTCGGGATCTTCGCGGCCGCCGCTGTGGCAACGCTGGCTGCCGGCGTCGGCCTGGAGGTGAGCGGCAACGCGATCGCCAACCAGGTCCACATCAACGGTGCGGTCTTCGGCGGCACCGTGCTGGCCGCGGCAACTGCGCTGCCTGAGCTCTCGACCGGGCTGGCGGCTGTCCGCATCCAGGACTTCGAGCTCGCCGTCAGCGACATCTTCGGGGGCAATGCCTTCCTGCCGGTCCTCTTCTTCCCCGCGACCATCGTCGCGGGCGAGTCGGTCCTGGGCAAGGCGGCGAAGACCGACGCCTTCCTCGCCGTCCTCGCCATTCTGCTCACCGCGGTCTACATGGCCGGGCTGATCATCCGCCCCAAACGCCAGTTCCTCCGCCTCGGCCCCGACTCGCTGGTCGTGCTGGTTCTCTACGTGGTCGGCATCGTCGGCATGGTGGTCATCAGCCGGGCATCCTGACGAGCAGGGGAGCTCCGGCAAGGCCCTCAGCCGCCCGGGGTGGTCGGGTTCGGAGATGCGTCGCGGGAACAAGGCGCCTGGCCGGCGTGTTCCAGCGCATACATACAGGAGGTTCTGGAAATGGTTGCCAGGGTCACCACGTCCCAACGCTCGCCGGCCGACGAGGCCAAGCTCTACATCGAGGAGTACGCGATCCCCGCCCTGCGTGAGATCCCGGGCTTTCGCGGCGCGTTCTTCCTTGCCGAACCTGAGAAGGGCACCGGCATATCCATCACCCTGTGGGAGGACGCCGCAGCCGCGGATGCCAGTGGCGCCTCCTCCAACGACCGCCGCAGCCAGGCGGCGCGGATGACCGGCGCGATCTTCGAGACGGTCGACACCTACGAGGTGATCGCGGAAGCCCTCCCGGCGGTCACCCTGGCTCGCTGAAGACGCCGGTGCCAGGGTGATCAGCCCCTGACGATCACCAGCCAGAAGCCCACCGCGAACAGCGCGACGTAGAGCGCCAGCAGCACCAGGAAGTGGTCGCGGACAAACCGCCCCAGCGCGAGGCCCAGCCCCCCCGCGACCACCGAGAAGAAGCCGACCCGGAACCCCCGCCCGACGATGAACGCGGGGATGACCACCAACAGGTTGAGGCGCAGACCACCGGCCGCGACCGCCCAGGTCTTGAAGGGAACCCCGCTCCAGGGCTGGAACAGGAACGCGTGCGGACCCACGACGGTGAGCACGCGTGACACGTAGCCCAGCTGGTCGGCGCGGGCCAATGGCAGGGCGGCGAGGAGGGTGTGTGCCTGCGTCGGATGGGTGTATGAGAACAGCAGGTTGAGGCACCCGCCCACCGCCATCCCAAGGACGCATCCGGCCAGGGGGACATAGCCCCGCAGCCGCGCCACCGCGGCCATTGGGACGACGGCGAAGTCGGGGATGATCGGCCAGACGGTGGCCTCGGCGACCGCCCAGACGAAGCCGATAACCAACCCGACTCGACCGGACGCCACGCGCTGGGCCCGGTCGTACGCCGTATGCGATGCGTGGCGAAGGCCGCTCGCCTCGCGGGCCGGCGTCACCGCGCGGTGAAGAGCCGCCAGCTTCCTTCGATGCCCTTGAGCTGGTGCTCGCCGCGGTCATCAAAGGTGAGTCCGGAGCCCGCGACGAGGTCCTTGACCGTCGAAGACACCAGGACCTCTCCCGCCCCGGCCAGGGCAGCAACGCGGGCGCCGATGTGCACCGCGATCCCGCCGATATCCTCGCCAAGCAGCTCGCACTCGCCGGCGTGGAGGCCGGCGCGGGTCTCCAGACCCAGCTCCCGCGACGCCGCCGCCATTCCCTGCGCAGCCCGGATGGCGCGTCCCGGTCCGTCGAAGTACGCCAGCAGACCGTCGCCGGTGGTCTTGACCAGGCGCCCTCGGTGGCGCTCCACCTGTTCCCGCGCCGCCGTGTAGTAGCGCTCCAGGACCGCCTTCCAGGCGGCGTCCCCCAGTGCCGTGGCGCGCTCGGTCGAGCCGACGATGTCGGTGAAGAGCACGGTGGCGAGGATGCGGTCGGGCGGCTCCGGCGCCGACTTCGCGCCGGTGATGAAGATCTCGATCTCGTCGAGAGCGCGGTCGATGTCCCCCGCCCAGGAGACGTGGTCATTGCCGGGGAGCTCGACAAACCGCGCGCCCTCGATATGGTCGGCGAGGTAGCGCCCGGCGCCGACGTTGACCACACGGTCGCCGTGCCGGTGGAGGACCAGGGTTGGCGCCTGTACCAGCGGCAGGACGTCGCGCACGTCGGTCTCCAGGAACATCTCGAAGAGCTGCAACATCATCGCCGGGCTTGCGCCCATGCGCTCGTTCTTGCCCCACCACTCCCGCATCGCGGTGTCGTCGGCGAGCGAGGGCGCAAAGACCTCGAGGTTCTCACCCGTGCCCCATGCCGGCGCGGTGAACTCCTGCGCCGCCTCCAGGAGTGCCTCCCTGGGGGTGGCCCAGGGGTAGTCCTCGGCCCACGTCGAGCGAGCCATTGCGCCCTCCAGCACCAACGCCTGGGTGCGCTGCGGGTAGGTCGCGGCGAAGAGGATGCACATCGGCGCACCCTCGGACACACCCACCAGCACGGCGCGCTCGACGCCGGCCGCATCCATCACCGCGCGCACGTCATCCATGCGCTCCTCGAGTGTTGGTACATCGCTGACCGGGTCGGACATCCCGGTGCCGCGCTTGTCGAAGGTGACCACGCGCGCGAACCGTGAGAGGCGCTCGATCACCCGCCGGATCCCCGGGTTTTCCAACGATATCTCGAGGTGGCTGACGAAGCCCGGGACCACGACCAGGGTGACATCGCCCTCTCCGACGACGCGGTAGGCCAGGCTCACGTTCCCGCTGCGGGCATAGGTGGTCACCGCCGGCACGTTAATGCATCAGGCCTTGTTGTCGCTGCGGACGTCCGAGCCGTCGTCCTCGCGGTCGTTCGCCGGCGCCCGCCGGCGGGGCAGCTCGATGGTGAAGGTCGAACCCTTCCCCGGCGCACTGGCGGCGGCGATCCGGCCGCCCTGGGCTTCAACCAGCGACTTCGTGATCGCCAGGCCGAGGCCGATGCCGGGCTCCTCCTTGGTGGCCGGGTTACGCGCCCGGTAGAACTTGCTGAAGAGGCGGGACTGCTCGGCGACGGTCATCCCCACCCCGGAGTCGACGACGGTCAGCGCGACGTAGTCCTCGGTCGCCTTCGCGGCGACGCGGACCTCTCCGCCGTCGAGGGTGTACTTGATGGCGTTGGTCAGCAGGTTGGTGATGACCTGCCCGACACGGCGGCGGTCCACGTGGACCGTGGGCAACCCGTCCGGGAGCCGCACATGCAGCGATTGGTGTTTGGCGGTGCACGTCGGCCGCAGCGTGCGCGCCACGCCTGACACGACCTCGGACAGGTGCACGTCTTCGAACTTCAGGCGCATCTGGCCGGACTCCAGCCGTGACACGTCAAGCAGGTCGCCGACCAGGGTGTCGAGCCGCTGGGCGTTGTTGCGAATGATGCCGGTGTACTCGACGACGGCGTCCGGTCCCGGTGAGAAATCGCTGTCGAGGAGGTCCGCGAAGCCGATGATCGCGGTCAATGGCGTGCGCAGTTCGTGGGCCACGGTGGAGACGAAGTCCGAATTGGCGCGTTCAAGCTCCCGCGCCAGGGTGACATCGTGGAGGGCCAGCAGGCGGCCCGCCTCGAGGCCGTTCACCTCCAACTGGGCCCAGGCCGCCAGGTCCCGCAGGGTGGCGCGGTCGGCCTCGTCGAACTCCCGGGGCACCCGGTCCATGACGCAGAGGGTGCCCACGGGTTGGCCGTCGGGGGTGCGCAGGGGCTGGCCGGCGTAGAAGCGGATGTGCGGCTCTCCCGTCACCATCGGGTTGTCGGCAAAGCGCTCATCGGCAGCTGCGTCAGGAATCACCAGCATCTCGTTGCTGAGCACCGCGTGGGCACTGAACGACACGCTGCGCGGGGTCTCGCGGTCGGCCAACCCGATGCGGGACTTGAACCACTGCCGGTTCTCGTCGACCAGGCTGACCAGGACGATCGGTGCCGCAAACATCCGGGCAGCGCTTCGGGTCACCCGGTCGTAGCGCTCCTCCGGTGGGGTGTCGAGAATGTTGAGGCTGCGCAGCGCGGCCAGCCGGGACGTCTCGTCGGCGGGGAGCGCGGCCTGCATTGCCTCAGGCTATAGCCACCGCGGCGGCAGCGTCAGGTCGGCGACATCGAGGCATGAAATTCATCGGTCTTCCTCCAACGGCGGGCCACTGTCTTGCCGCTTATCCCAGACGACGAACGAGCAGACCTGATTATCGACAACCGCTACTATGAGGCGACTTCGGCGAACGTGTGGCTTCGCCCGCCCGGGTCATGGAGGGAGATATTGGCCGACGTCCAGGGAACCAACCCAGAGCACCAGCTCTACCACTCCTACTCCGTCGCGGAGGACCAGGAGCGGACCAACGTTCACTACGAGCAGCCGCCCGAGTTCTTCTACCTGATCACCGGTGGGCGTTGGAATGCGTACTCGTGCAACCTCTGGGAGAGCCCCGATGAGGACGACACCACGGCGCAGGAGCGCAAGCTTGACCGCACCGCGGAGCTCGCCGGCCTGAAGCCGGGGATGCGCATCATCGATGTCGGCTGCGGCTGGGCCGGTCCCCTGACGTACCTCTGTAAGAAGTACGACCTCGAGGGCGTGGGGCTCACCCTCTCACCGACCCAGCAGGCAGCCGCCCAGGAGCGCGTCCAACGCGAGGGCGCCAACGTGCGAATCGAGGTCTGCCACTGGCAGGAGTACAACCCCATCGAGCGGTTCGACGCGGTCGTCACCGACGAGGTGATCGTCCACTTCAACGACCTCGGCGGGTTCTTCGAGAAGAGCCACGGCTGGCTCGCGGAGACCGGGGTGATGGTCAACAAGGAGCTCCATCTGAGCCACCCGCGGCACGCCCAGCTGGAACGGGGAGGGGAGTTCGTCAGCCAGATCTACGGCGACACCGGCAACTACCGACTGCTCGCCGAGGAGCTGCAGCTGGGCTATGCCGCGGGTTTTGAGATGTCGGTCCACCACATCCCCCGGCGGCAGTACGAGATCAGCATCGACCACTGGCTGGCCAACATGTACCAGAGCCGCGAGCGGATCAAGGCGCTGGTCGGGGAGGAGCACTACCGCAACTTCCGGATCTACCTGAAGCTGGCCCGGCGGATCCAGCGCAACATGACGCTGGACTACGTGGTGGGGAGGAAGCGTCCGGACTGAGGGCGAGAGCCTCGCCCTGGTCAGGCCGGGGGATCATCCCCGGTGGCGTCGGATTTGATGCGCCGGCGCTGGAGGAGCCCGGCGACGGTGGCCGCCGTGACCGCCGCTGACGCCAGGATGATGGGTCCCGGCGGTGCGGTCCCGGTACCGGGGGTCCCCGCATTCGCGGCGCCCCCCGGGCCGCTCCCGCCGCTCCCCGGTGCGGTGCCCCGCCCCCGCGCCGCGTCGGGGCCGCTCACGGCAGGGGGAAACTCGGCGGCGGTCCGGGCCTTGTTGTTGGTGCAGTCCATGGAGTCCAGGACAGCCTGGCCGTTGGGGCCGGAGTTGGGCGGCGCCGTGAAATTCTGGATGCCGAATCCGGCGGGGTCGAAGGTGGGCTGGCTCCCGGTGACCATGCAGTCCCACATGTGGTTGGCGTTGGCATCGCGGTAGGTCAGCGCGGGAAGGTTCCATTTGGCGCGGATGGTGGTGATCACCGAGGTGTGGTCGTACAGCGTGTGGGAGACGAAGTTACCCCTGGCGAACGGCGAGATGACGATGGCCGGGACGCGGAAACCCAGCCGCGTGTAGAGCCGGTCACCATAGAGGTTGGCGGGCGCGCTCCCGGCCGGCTCACCGTCACCGGCAACATGGCCGTCGCCCGGGGCCGGGGCCAGCGGAGGCGGGACGTGGTCGTAGAAGCCGCCCGCCTCGTCGTAGTTGAGGATGATCATGGTCTTGGCCCAGACGTTGGGGTACTTCATGAAGAGCTGCAGCACGCGGTAGACGAAGTACTGTCCGGCGAGCATGTTCTGCGGCGGCTCCTCGGTGCCGTAGAGGAAGTCCTCCTCGATGATCGTCACCGGCTGCAGCCCACCGGGCAGGCCCACCGAACTGAGCTGCAACCGCGGCTCGACCAGCGCCAGCGTCCCGTTGAGGTCGCCCCCGGCGCCGAAGAGGTGGGACCGATGGTCGATGGGACTGACCGCCGGCGCCTCGCGCTGGGCTGCGAAGGTGTAGCCCAGCAGTCCCGGCGAAGGCAGGTTGGTGTAGTAGCCACCCCAGTCCACCCCGTTCTCCTCGAGCAGGGTGAAGATGTTGCCGAAGGGGAGGCTGAGCGACGCCGGCGGAGGGGTGTCGGTGGCCGTCAGGCCGCCGGCGCTGGCGGCGAAGAAGAAGACCCGGTTGGGATACGTCGGCGCCAGGGTTGACGAGAAGTAGTTGTCGCAGACCGGGAAGTACCGCGCCAGGTCGTAGTAGAAGGGAATCAGGTGCTGGTCATCCCAGTACTCCATCGCGGCCTCACCATCGGCCCGCGCGAAGCCGTCCATCAACCCGCCGTTGAATGACTGGTGGCTGCCGTCCCAGCCCTGGTTGTTGCCGGGTCCCTGGGGGTGCGGGTAGCCGTCGAGCTGGCAGGGGTCGGTCGCGGGGAAGCTGCGGAAGACGTTGTTCTGGGCGTCGGTCTGAAAGACCAGCGGCCGTCCGTCGGCGCCGAGGCGCTGGAAGCCATTGACCCGGCCGGCCCGCGACGGGACCCGCCACGGCAGCATCCCCAGGTAGGCGTCAAAGGAGTGGTTCTCCATCATCACCATGACGATGTGCTCGATGTTGGCCATGCCCGGGAGGAGGTTCGGCGTGCCCGCCGCGTGGGTCGGAAAGGGCAGGCTACCGGGCGCCTTGAGCGGCGGCGCCGCGCTGACCAACCGCGGCAATGCCAGGGGCGTCGCGGCGGCAGCGGCCAGCGCGCCGCCCCAGCGCAGGAAGTCCCGGCGCGGCAGGCGCTGCATCCACTTTTCGTGCGTGGATCCCGGCGGCAAAGTGCTCACGGCAATAACATAGCCGGGCGCGGTCAGGACCGTTCTATGCTGGTGGCCTCATGGCGGAGGAAAATGTCAGCCCGGACGAGGCGGCCGGGCGCATCGAGCGGGCGGTCGAAGAGCTCATGGAGCTGGTCCGATCCTGCGGTGACGCCGCCTGGCAGGCGACCAGCGTGACCGAGGGCTGGACGGTGGCGGCCCTGACCCACCACGTGGCGGACGGGTTCGCCCTCGGTGAGGACTGGATTGAACGCTTCCGCGGCGGTACGGATGTCCCGGGGACCGCGGCCACCCTGGACGCGGCCAATGCCGAGCACGCGAACACCTACGCCCGCGTCAGCCGGGAGCAGGTCATCGAGCTGGCGCAGCCCAATGGCGCCGCGCTCGCCGCGACCATCCGGCACCTTGGGCCACAGGAACTCAGCAGCGGCGGGGCGCACGGGCCGGCCGACGGCATTCACCTCACCGTGGCCGATGTCCTGGGCGCCACGGATCGCCACTCGCGGCGCCACCTCGCCAGCGCTCGGGAGGCGATCGCCGGGGCCAATTAGCCTCAGCTAGCTCGGTTCGGCCAGGGAATACCTGAGCAGGATGTAGTCCCCGCTGCGTCGCATGCTCCTGATCGAGGCCTGGATGCGCCGGCCGGGGAGGAATGTGATTCCCTCGATCAGACCTGGGCGCCCGCCGCCGTCGCGGCCCGCGAGGACCGGGGACAGCGTGACGAAGAGCTCGTCCAAAAGATCGGCCTGGAGCAGCTGGCCCATCACCGTCGGGCCCGCCTCGCTGAGAATGCGCCGGTGCCCCTGCTGTTGCAGCCAGGCCACGCCCTCGGGCAGCGGCACCCGGTCGGCTGGCCACGAGCGCAGGTCGCAGGACGCGGGGATGATGTCCTTGAGGCGCTCGGCGCCGGCGTCCGTGGTCAGGAACGTGGCGCCCTCACGGATCGCGGGGTGGCCGACGTCGACCGCGCCGCTCCCGGTGATGACCACCAACCGCGGCCGCTCGGGAAGCCCAAGGGCGCCGCGTAGCCGGGTCAAATCGGAGGCCAGCTCGGGGTAGATGTGCTCCGCGGTCCAGTGGTGTTTGGGTGTGTCACGCAGCGTCCCGGCGCCGATCATCACCGCGCTGGCGGCGGCGCGCAGCAGGCCCATGACGAAGCGGTCGGCGGCGCTCCTGCCACTGAGCACCGGCCCCGAGGAGTCGACCCCGGACATGGCCACCACGCCGTCGATCGACTGCACGAAGTTGGCGAAGAGCGCCTCCGGCTTGAGCGCCAGCCGGCCGCCGTAGACCCGGGCGAGCTCTTCCCCCAGCGGGAGTGCTTCGTCGCCGGCCCGCGGGTCGTCGGCGAGGAGCTGGAGGGGCTGGAGTGCGGTCAGCGCGGTCCCGGGTGGTCGTGGTGCACGGTGGCCAGGAACTCCTCGCGCAGCGCCGGCTCGTCCTCATAGTGTCCGCGCCAGAAGGTGGTGGTGGTCCGCGACTGCTCCTCGCGTACGCCGCGCATCTGGGTGCAGAGGTGGACGGCCTCGATGTGGACCGCCACCGCGTGGGGCTGCATCATCTCCATCAGCCGATCGGCGATCTCCGCCCCCATCCGCTCCTGGACCGTGAAGCGGCGTCCGAACACGCGCGTCAGGCGGGTCAGCTTGGAGATTCCGATGATGTTCTCGTGGGCGATGTACCCGATATGCGCGGTGCCATAGAACGGTAGCGCGTGGTGCTCGCAGAGCGCGAAGAAGGTGATCGGCCCCTCGATGATCTGGCTGATGCTGCAATCGGGGCCACCGTGGCACTCGGTGGGGAACGCGGTCAGCAGCTTGGGGTCGCCCTCGTACCCCGCGGTGGAGTCATACAGGGCGCGCAGATACCGTTCCGGCGTTCGCTGGGTGCCTGGGGTCTGCAGGTCCATGCCAAACGACTGGAAGATCTCCGCCATGTAGCCCTCGAAGCGCTTCCAGTCTTCGTCGGTGAGCGCGCGCGGGGCCGCCGTTTCCCATTCGCTTGTCTCCTCAGGGTCGAGCATCGATTGAGCTTAACCGGCGGACGCCTGCCGCGGGTCGAGGAGTACGTGAAGCGCCTCGCTGCGCCAGAACCCATATAGTGCCCTGATGGCCCGCTCCCCGTTCCTGATTGGCACCCACACCGAACGCGAGCGTGCGATCCGCGCGGCCGCGGCGCGCGTGGCGGTTGGAGGGACGCTGCTGCTGCTGCCCGGCCTGGCGCGCTTGGCCTTCGGGATCCCCAAGGACCAGGACAACGGGGCGCTGCGCCTGCTGGCCCGGCTGTTCGGGATTCGCAACGTGATGCTCGGCGCCTGGGCTTACATGGCCCAGGACCAGGGCCCGGAACAGCGCCGCCTCTGCTACCAGGTCAACTCGGTGGTCGACGCCGTCGACGTGGTCGCCCTGGCGGTCGCGGCGGTCACCGGCGAGGGGCTGGTCCAGGGCGCGATCATGGGCAGCGTCCTGGGGACGTCTGAGGTCCTGGCCTGGTGGGACCTGGTCGCCGACACCCAGGCGCCGGAGCCCCAGGGGACCGTCTCGCTGGCCTGATCCCCGCTTCCCATCTCGACGGGAGGATTGGAGTCCGACAATGGAAGCCATGCTCAAGGCCTGTCTCAACGGGAACCGCGCCCGCGCGGACCGCGC
>DAINSI010000052.1:0-2002 GCA_036741395.1 Candidatus Dormiibacterota bacterium | reverse complement strand
ACCGCGCCCGCGCGGACCGCGCGTTCTCCTGACCGACCCACTCGAGGGCCGCTCCTGCCTGGTCACCGGGGCCACCGGCGGGATAGGCCTGGAGATCGCCAGGGGACTGGCCCGGCGGGGGGCCCACGTCATCATCCACGGCCGCACCCGGTCCCGGGCTGAGGCCGCGGCCACCTGGGTGCGCACGCAGGTCAAGGGTGTCCGGCTGGAGGCTGTCGCCGCCGACCTCTCCTCCCTCGACGCGGTGCGCGAGATGGCCGCGGAGGTGCAGCGGCGGCACCACGAGCTGGATGTCCTGGTCAACAACGCCGGGGTGCTCATGACCAGGCTGGAGCTGACCCGCGAAGGCTACGAGATGACCTTCGCGGTCAACCACCTGGCGCCCTTCCTGCTCACCAACCTGCTGCTCGAGTACCTGCAGCGGACCGGCGCGGGCCGGGTGGTGACGGTGGCCTCGGTGGCCCACCGCACCGGGGTCATCGAGTTCGGCAATCTCAAGGGCGAGAAGGGATTCAGCTCGTTCGCCTTCTACTGCAACTCCAAGCTGGCGAACATCATGTTCACGATGGAGCTGGCTCGCCGCACCGACGGCACCGGCGTCACCGCCAACTGTTTCCACCCCGGCGCCATCAACACCGGCCTCTACCGACGGTCGCGGATCGCGGCGCTGGCGTTCACGGTCTTCGGGCCGTTCTTCCCCACCGCCGCCAGGGGCGCCGACACCGCGATCTACCTGGCGGGCGCACCGGGCGTCGCCGACATCAATGGGGCATATTTCGCGAGGCGGCGGATGCGCCGCCCGTCGGCGCAGGCCTTTGACGCCGAGGTTCAGCAGCGCCTCTGGCAGGTGAGCGCCGAGGCCACCGGGGTGGGTCTGCCCTAGAACGACGGCGGTCGGTCAGGCCAGGGCCTCGAGCTCGGCGGTCGCCGCCTCCCAGTCCGAGTAGAGGTCCCTGACGCGGGCGTGGACGCCCGCGTGCTCGCGGCCCAGGATCTCCGCCTCCATGGGGAACTTGTAGAGGTTGGGATCGGCGAGCCGGGTCTCGATTTCGCGGATGCGCGTCTCCGCCGCGTCGAGCTCCCTCTCCAGCGCCGTCACCCGCTTCTGCGCCGCCGCCTTCTCGCGCCGGGCCGCGGCGGCGTCGGCGCGCACCTGGGCGGCGTCCACCCTGACGTCATTGAGGTTGCCGGCGGTCTTGCCGTTGCTGCCCGCGCCGACGACGAGCCGGGCGGCCATCCGGCTGCCCCGTTCCAGCGCCATACCCCCCGCGGGGGCTGCCGCGAAGTCCACCGGCCGGTCGCGGTAGCCGCCCGGCGCGGCGTGGATCGTGCCGCCCTCGAGCCACCAGGTCTGGGTCGCCAGCGTGTCGATCAGCTCGCGGTCGTGGCTGACGAAGACGATCGTGCCGGGGAAGTCCAGGAGCGCGTCCTGGAGCACCTCCTGGGAGGGCAGGTCGAGGTGGTTGGTGGGCTCGTCGAGGAAGAGCAGGTTGCCCTGGTCGAGCATCAGCCGGGCCAGCGAGAGCCGGCTGCGCTCGCCGCCGGAGAGCTGGCGCACCTTCTTGTAGACGTCGTCGCCGCGGAACAGCAGCCGCGCCAGGTGATTGCGCGCGCTCTCCTCGGAGAGCGGATGGGCCGCCGCCAGGACCTCCACCAGGGTGCGCTCGGGGGGGAGGTCGCCGAGGTGCTGGTCGTAGTAGCTGCTCTGCACCCGGGACCCGTAGGTGATGCTCCCGGCCAGCGTCTCCAGCTCGCCGGTGAGGGTGCGCAGGACCGTTGACTTGCCCGAGCCGTTGGCGCCGACGATGGCGACGCGGGCACCCGACTGGATCTCGAAATTCGGCACCTCCACGAGCGGGAAGGTCGAGCCGTCGTCGTTGTGGAAGCCGGCGACGAATCCCCTGCTGCGAATCGCCAGCGCGGCTGACGGCGGGGCCCCGAACTGAAGGCGGATGGCGCGGTCGTCGGTGGGGGCGTCGACGCGCTCGAGGCGCTCCAGTCG
>DAINSI010000051.1:12841-16736 GCA_036741395.1 Candidatus Dormiibacterota bacterium | reverse complement strand
TGGAGACGCTGATGATCAACAGCAGCTCCTGCGCCACCGCCTTCATCCAGGTGGCGACGATGACCGCGCTGGACTCGCCCGAGTCCGAGGCGGCGGTGCACCGCATGGTCGACGAGTACCGCCGCCGTCGCGACGTGGTCGTGGACGGCCTCAACGCCATCCCGGGGATCCGCTGCCATCGCCCCGGCGGCGCCTTCTACGTGATGCCGAACGTGACGGGGACCGGCTGGGACCACAAGGAGCTGGCTGACGCCCTGCTGGCCAGGGCCGGGGTCGCGGTGCTCCCGGGGACGGCCTTCGGTCCCATGGGCAAGGGCTATATCCGGCTGAGTTACGCCCAGTCCATCGAGAATCTCCAGGAGGGCCTTCGCCGCATCGGCGAATTCCTGAAGTCGGGGTGACCGGCCTCGGGGGCGTGATCCAGCCTGGCCTCGACGAGGTTCGCGGCCTGGCAGCCGAGCACAACCTGGTGGCGATCTACCGCAGCGACCTCGCCGACACCGAAACCCCGGTGGCCGCGTACTGGCGCCTCAACCGCGATGGCCCGGGCTTCCTGCTGGAGTCCGTCGAAGGTGGCGAGCGCCTGGGCCGGTATTCCTTCATCGGCGGGGAGCCGCTGGCGTCAATCACCCTGAACGCCGGCCAGGCCGAAATCCTCGAGGACGGGCAGACGCGAACCCAGACCTTCGAGGACCCGGTTGAACTGCTGCGCGGGGTCATCGAGGGCTATCGACAGGCGCCCCCCCCGGACCTCCCCGCGCGCTTTTCCGGCGGCCTCGTGGGCTACATGGGATACGAGGCGGCGCGCTACTTCGAGGACCTGCCTAAGCCGGGGGAGGACCCCCTCGAGATCAACGACGCCGTCTTCTTCCTGACCGACAACCTGGTGGTCTTCGACCACCTGCTGCACCGCCGCACCATCATCAGCCACGTCCGCATCGTCGACAACATGCGTCTGGAGGATGCCTACGCCGCCGCCGTCGCCCGCATCGAATCGATGGCCGCGCGTTTGGACAGCGTGGAGAACCCGCCGGGGCCGGACTACGGACGAACCGAGGGCAGCGCGTCCCAGGACGCCCGGGAGGGAGAGACCTGGAACATCCCCGCCGAGGCCTTCAAGGAGCGTGTCCGGCGGTGCCAGGAGTACATCCTCAGCGGGGACATCTTCCAGGTCCAGGTGTCGCGGCGGCTGCGGGTGCCGATGACCGCGCACCCCTTCTACCTCTACCGCGTGTTGCGCACCGTCAACCCGTCGCCATACATGTACTACCTGCGCCTGCCCGGTCACGCCGGCGAACTGCGCCGCGGGACCGCGATCGTGGGTACGTCGCCCGAGATCCTGGTGCGCGTGGAGGACGGCGAGGTGGAGTACCGGCCGATCGCCGGGACCCGCCGGCGCGGGCGGGACGCGGCGCGCGACGCCGAGCTGGAGCAGGAGCTCCTGGCCTCCGAGAAGGAGCGGGCCGAGCACCTGATGCTGGTCGACCTCGGCCGCAACGACGTGGGCAGGTTCGCCGAGGTGGGATCGGTGAAGGTACCGGAGCTCTTCTTCATCGAGAAGTATTCCGCGGTCATGCACCTGGTCAGCCGGGTGACGGCGCGCCTGGCGAAGGGCATGACCGCCTTCGATGCGCTGCGGGCCTGTTTCCCCGCGGGGACGGTAACCGGCGCTCCTAAGATCAGGGCGATGGAGATCATCGCCGAGATGGAGGCCGAAGCCCGCGGGGTCTACGCCGGGGCGGTCGGCTACGTCGCCTTCTCCGGCAACCTCGACACCTGCATCGCCATCCGCACCGCGGTGGTCAAGGATGGCTACGCCTACCTCCAGGCGGCGGCGGGAGTGGTGGCCGACTCACTGCCTGAGGAGGAGCTGCTGGAGACCGAGAACAAGCTGGCGGCACTGCGCCGCGCCGTCGCCCTGGCCCACGAGCCCCGCCTCTCATGAGCGGGCGCGTGCTGGTGATCGACAACTACGACTCCTTCACCTACAACCTGGTGCAGTACCTGGGGGAGCTCGGCGAGACCCCGGAGGTGGTGCGCAACGACGCCATCACGCTCGCCCAGATCACGGCGCGGTCGCCCCTGGGGGTGCTGATCTCGCCTGGGCCGTGCACGCCGGCCGAGGCCGGGATCAGCACCGACCTGGTCCGCGAGCTGGGCCCGGAACTGCCGGTGCTGGGGGTGTGCCTGGGGCACCAGTGCATCGGCGAGGCCTACGGCGCCAGCATCGTCCGTGCCCCCCGGGTGATGCACGGCAAGCTGTCGTCGATCGAGCACGACGGCCGGGGCGTCTTCGTCGGGCTGAACAGCCCCCTGACCGCCACGCGCTACCACTCCCTGGTCATCGACCCCGCCACGATCCCGGCGGCGCTGGAGGTGACAGCGCGCACCGATGACGGCGTAATCATGGGCGTGCGCCACCGTGAGCACCCCGTCGAGGGCGTCCAGTTTCACCCCGAGGCGATTCTCACCGAGGGCGGCCACCAGCTCCTGCGCAACTTCCTCGACCTCTGCCATGCCCGCGTCGGCGTGCGGGCATAGATGCCGGACATCCTCGACGCCATCGTGGCGCGGGTCCGCGAGCACCTGGCGCAAGCCCCCGCGGATGAGGCGGCGCTGCGGGAGCAGGCTCGCGCGCACCGCAGCCGCGACTTCCGCGCCGCCATCGAGACGGGTCCGCACCCGGCGCTGATCGCCGAGTTCAAGCGGCGGTCGCCCAGCAAGGGTCCGCTGCGCGAGGACGCGCCGCTGCTCGACTACTGCCACAGCTACCAGGCGGCGGGGGCCAGCGCGGTGTCGATCCTCACCAACCCCGACTTCGGCGGGGACCTCCTCGACCTTCGCCAGGCGCGGGAGTCGATCACCATCCCGCTGCTGCGAAAGGACTTCATCGTGGACCCACGCCAGGTGCTGCAGGCCGCGGCCGCCGGCGCCGACTGCGTCCTGTTGATTGCCCGGATCGTGGCGCCGGCGCAGCTGATCGAGCTGGCGGTTGTGGCCCGGGAGCACAACCTCCAGACCCTGATCGAGGTCTACGAGGAGTCCGAGCTGGAGAGCGCGCTGGCGGCGCAACCCGATCTGCTCGGCGTCAATTCGCGCGACCTGGCGACCTTCGAGGTCGATGGCAGCAAGTTCGCGCGGGTCGCGGCGGCCCTGCCCGCGGGGGTCCCACTGATAGCCGAGAGCGGGGTGACAACGCGCGAGCAGGCGGTGGCAGCGTCGCAGGCCGGCGCTCGCGGGGTCCTCGTGGGCGAGGCACTGATGACCGCGGATGACCCCGGTGAGATGGCCGCGGAACTGTTGGGCACCGCCCCGGCGCGACAGCTGTAGTGCGCATCAAGGTCTGCGGCAACACCGCGCTGGACACAACCATGATGGCGGTGGCGGAGGGGGCCGACATGGTGGGCTTCATCATGGCCACGGGGACCCCGCGCACGCTGACCGTCGACCAGGCCCGGGCGATCGTGCGCGAGCTGCCGCCAACGGTCGACGCCGTCGGCGTCTTCGTCGACCGTCCCATCGCCGAGGTCGAGGAGGTGGCCGGTGAGGTGGGCTTCACGGTGGTCCAGCTCCACGGCGCAGAGACGTGGGCTGAGAGTGCCGACCTGCCCATGCCGGTCATCAAGGCTGTGCGCCTGGGCAGCGAGATCACCGCGGCTCGGGTCGGCTCGCCGCCCGTGGCCTGGCCCCCAGGCGGCCTATTGCTGGCCGACGCGCACGCCCCGGGCCGCGCCGGCGGCACCGGCAGGACCTTCCCCTGGGAGTGGGCTGCCGACCTCGGGTTGCGCTACCGCCTGCTGCTCAGCGGGGGTCTCTCCGGCGACAACGTCGGCGACGCCGTGCGCCAGGTCCGGCCCTGGGGGGTTGACGCGTCGAGTCGGCTGGAGTCCAGCCC
>DAINSI010000051.1:0-12831 GCA_036741395.1 Candidatus Dormiibacterota bacterium | reverse complement strand
CGCCGCCGACAGCGCCAGCGGAATCGAGGCGTCCCCCGGCGTCAAGGACCCCGACCGGGTGCGCCGGTACATCCGCGTCGCCCGCCGGGCCGAGGAGGGGGTCGGGGTTGCCTGACCTCAACTCACAGACGGACTCCGAGACCGGCTCGAAGGCGGGCCGTTTCGGCGCCTTCGGCGGCCAGTACGTCCCCGAGACCCTGATGCCGGCCCTGCACGAACTGGAGCAGGCCTACGCGGAGGCCCGGGCCGACCCCGGCTTCGACGCCGAGCTGGCGACGATGAACCGCGACTTCGGCGGCCGGCCAACCCCGCTATACCACGCGGAGCGGATCTCCGAGAGGGTTGGGTGCCAGGTCTGGTTCAAGCGGGAGGACCTCCTGCACACCGGCGCGCACAAGCTCAACAATGCGCTGGGCCAGATCCTGCTGGCCCGCCGCATGGGCAAGACCCGGATCATCGCCGAGACCGGCGCCGGCCAGCACGGCCTCGCGACCGCCACCGTGTGCGCCCGTTTTGGGCTCAACTGCCTGGTCTACATGGGTGTCGAGGACATGCGGCGGCAGGCGCTCAACGTCTACAAGATGGAGCTGCTCGGGGCCGAGGTTGAGCCGGTGGAGTCGGGATCGATGACCCTCAAGGACGCCACCAACGAGGCCATCCGCGACTGGGTCACCAACGTGCGCGACACCCACTACATCATCGGCTCGGCGGTGGGGCCACACCCCTACCCGGACATGGTCCGCGACTTCCAGTCGGTGATCGGCACCGAGGCCCGCGCCCAGTACCTCGAGCGCAACGGAGAGCTGCCGCGGACGGTGCTGGCCTGCGTCGGGGGCGGCAGCAACGCCATCGGCATGTTCCAGGCGTTCATCGCCGACGCGGACGTGACGCTGGTCGGGCTCGAGGCCGCGGGGGCCGGCATCCTCACCGGCAAGCACGCCGCGACCATTGGCGGCGGCCGCCCCGGGGTCCTGCACGGCTCCTTCAGCTACCTACTCCAGGACGCGGACGGCCAGGTCCTGGAGACCCACTCCATCAGCGCCGGGTTGGACTACCCTGGCGTCGGCCCCGAGCACAGCCAGCTCCACGACAGTGGTCGGGTCACCTACGAGGCGATCACCGACGCCGAGGCCCTGGACGCCTTCCACGTGACCACCCTGCTGGAGGGCATCATCCCCGCGCTGGAGAGCTCGCACGCGGTGGCCCGTGTCCTCAAGGGTGGCATCGAGGGACCCGCCCTGGTGTGCCTGTCGGGCCGCGGCGACAAGGACATCGACACCGTCCGCAGCTTCGGCGCGTAGCCGGGCATGAGCCGCCTCGGTCCGGTCTTCGAGCGACTGCGCGCGGAGGCGCGATTGGGCCTGTCGATGTTCGTCACCACCGGCTTCCCGCACCTAAATGACACTCCGGCGATCGTCGAGCGGCTGGTCGGTGCCGGCGCGGACATCATCGAGCTGGGCGTTCCCTTCTCGGATCCGCTGGCCGAGGGGCGCACCATCCAGGCCAGCTCGCAGCGCGCGCTGCGGAACGGCGTCACGGTGCCGTTCTGCATCGAGACCGCCCGCCAATGCCGGGCGCGTGTCGAGGCGCCGATCGTCTTCATGGGCTACCTGAACCCCATCCTGGCCTATGGGCTGGACCGCTTCTGCACCGACGCCGCGGTGGCCGGGATCGACGGCCTGATCGTCGCCGACCTCTCCATGGAGGAGGCCGAGACCATCCACGTGGCGTGCCGCCAGGCAGGCCTGGACTTGATACTCTTCATCGCCCCGACGAGCACGGAGGAGCGGATGAGGACGGTGGCCCGGCTGGCCACGGGCTTCATCTACTGCATCTCGGTGACGGGGGTGACCGGAAGCCGGGCGAGCCTGGCGGGAGAGGTCGACGAGATGCTGGAGCGCATCCGGGCCCTCACCGACACCCCGCTCGCCCTGGGGTTCGGCATCTCCAGCCGCGAACACCTCGAGCGCCTGCGGGGCAAGGTCGACGCGGCGATCGTCGGCAGCGCCCTGATCGACCACATAACCGAGGACGACCCGGCCGGCAGCGCCGCCGCCTTCGTCACACAGTTGAGAGGAGGTCCCGCGGTTGGCAGTTAGGGGCATACGGGGGGCGACCACCGTGGAGAGCGACTCGGCCGAGGAGGTCATCGCCGCCACCCGGGAGATGATGATCCAGCTCATCGAGACCAATGACATCCATCCCGAGGACATCGCCGGCGCCTGGTTCACGACCACCCGCGACGTCAACTCCGAGTTCCCCGCGATCGCGGTCCGCCAGCTGGGCTGGACCGAGGTCCCCCTGCTCTGCGGCCACGAGATGGAGGTCGACCCCGACAACCCGCGCAGCATCGCACGCTGCATCAGGGTCCTGGTCATGATCAACACCGAGAAGGCCGCCTCGGCGATGCATTTCGCCTACCTGCGTGGCGCCGCGGCGATCAAGCAGGACCTCGACGAACTGCGCCGCGCCACGGACGAGCTGCGCCGTGCCGGGGCGGGGGAGGGGGTGCCGCAGTGATCGTGGTGATGCAGCACGATGCCACGCCGGAGCAGGTCGACCGCGTCGTCCAGCAGATCGAGAAGCTGAACTTCAAGGCCCATCGCTCCGAGGGCGAGGCCACCACCATCATCGGCGTCATGGGCGCCAACGCCATCGAGATCAAGGACTCGCTGGTGCACATGGCCGGGGTGTCGCAGATCATCCCCATCACCAAGCCCTTCAAGCTCTCAGGCCGCGAGTGGCACCCCCAGGACTCCATCTACAAGGTGGGCGGCGTCCAGGTCGGCGGCGACAACCTCTTCGTGATGGCCGGTCCCTGCGCCGTGGAGAGCCGCGAGCAGTTGATGTCGACGGCGCGCGCGGTGAAGGAATCGGGCGCGCATTTCCTGCGCGGCGGGGCCTTCAAGCCGCGGACGTCGCCCTACACCTTCCAGGGCATGGGCGCCCACGGGCTGAGGTTGCTCGAGGAGGCCCGTGCCGAAACCGGCCTGCCGGTGGTCACCGAGGTGATGGCCGCCAGCGACGTCGCCGCCGTGGCCGACGCGGCCGACGTGCTCCAGATCGGCGCCCGCAACATGCAGAACTACAACCTCCTCTACGAGGTGGGCCAGGTCCGCAAGCCGGTCCTGCTCAAGAGGGGCTTGAGTTCGACAATCGAGGAGTGGCTGCTGGCGGCGGAGTACATCCTCAGCCGCGGCAACTACCAGGTCATCCTCTGCGAGCGTGGCATCCGCACCTTTGAGACCATGACCCGCAACACCCTCGACCTCAACGCCGTCCCGGTGATCCGTGAGTTGTCCCACCTGCCCATCGTGGTCGACCCCAGCCACGGCACCGGCAAGTGGAGCTGGGTTACGGCGATGGCCTGCGCCGGGGTGGCGGCGGGCGCCGACGGCCTCATGATCGAGGTCCACCCCAACCCCGCCGAGGCCTACTCCGACGGCCCCCAGTCCCTCAAGTTCGACAACTTCGCCAAGCTGATGGGCTCGGTCCGCAAGGTCGCCGAGGCCGTGGGCCGCAGCCTGGACTGATTTGCGGCGCGTCGCGATTGTCGGCCTGGGTCTGATCGGGGGATCGCTGGGCCTGGGGCTGAAGCGCTACCTGCCGGGGGTCGCGGTCATGGGGGTGGCCCGTCGCCGGGAGAGCGCCGACGAGGCCGTGGCGATGGGCGCCGTCGACGCCGCCGGGACGGACCTGTCGGCCCTTGCGGAGGCCGACCTGGTGGTGCTGGCCTGCCCGCTGGCGGTGACCGCGGCGGTCCTCGAGGATGCGATTCCGCATCTCGCCGAGGGCGCCCGGGTCACCGACGTCGGTTCGACCAAGAGCGTGGTCGTCGAGCACGCCGTCCGCGCGCTGGACCAGGCCCGCAACCCCTTCCTCGGCGGCCATCCCATGGCGGGCAAGGAGGCGAGCGGCATCGGTCACGCCGACCCCGACCTCTTTCGCGGGCGGCCCTGGGTCTTCACCCCCCACGTGGTCGGCGCGGCCGAGCCATTCGAGGACTTCCTCAACGCGGTCCGTGCCATCGGCGCCGTCCCCCTCAACCTGGCACCCGACCAGCACGACCGCTACGTCGCGCTGGTCAGCCACGTCCCCTTCCTGCTCAGCGCGGCCTACCTGCTGTCGGTGGGGCGAGACCCCGACTGGGCGGACGCCGCCGAGCTCGCCTCGTCCGGGTTCCGGGACATCAGCCGTCTCGGCGCCGGCAACTCGGAGATGTACGCGGCCATCACCAGCTTCAACCGCGAGGAGGTCCTGCGGGCCTGGCAGTCGCTGCACCAGGCCCTCGACATGTTCGAGGCCGCCATGGCCCGTGGCGAGGACCCGATGTTGCTCGACCTGCTGGTGACCGCTCGCGCGATCCGGGACGGCTGGGCCGCCGACCACCCCGAGCCGGGCTGACTTGAGCACCCACGTCGCACGCGGGGTGGCCCGCCTCCGAGGTGAGGTCACAGTTCCCGGCGACAAGTCGATATCCCACCGCGCGCTGGTCCTGGCGGCGCTCGCCGAGGGGACGTCGACACTTCAGCACCGCGCCCGCGGCGCCGACCAGGAATCAATGGCGGCCTGCCTGCGCCAGCTCGGCGTGGAGATCAAGGACGTGAACAGCGCGACCAGGGTGGTGGGTGTGGGGCTGCGGGGGCTCCTTCCGCCGCAGGCCGACCTCGAATGTGGCAACTCCGGCGCCACCATGCGCTTCCTGGCGGGCGCCCTGGCGGCGACGCCGGGGCTCGAGGCCCGCCTCGTCGGCGACGCCTCCCTGAGTCGCCGCCCCATGGCTCGAGTGGCCCGGCCGCTGGCCCTGCTCGGCGCCGACGTCCGGACTGCCGCCGGGGGCACGGCTCCGCTGGAGGTCACCGGGAGCCGCCTGCGCGGCGGTTCCATCGAGATCGACGTGCCCAGCGCCCAGGTCAAGACCGCGGTGCTGCTGGCAGCTCTGCAGGCGGACGGCGTGACGGCCTTGCGCGAGCCGGTGCGAACCCGCGACCACACCGAGATGCTGCTGCGCCGGCTCGGGGTGGACCTCGAGGTCGGCGAGGTGATCACCCTCCAGCCCCCCTCGCGGATCGAGGCCTTCGAGCTCGCGGTGCCCGGCGACCCGTCGTCGGCCGCCTTCTGGGCGGTGGTGGCGGCCTGCCACCCGGATGCCGAGCTGATCATTCGGGGCGTCTGCCTCAATCCCACCCGGATCGGGTTCCTGGAGGTGCTCTCCCGGATGGGGGCAGACGTGGGCGTGGAGAACCCCCGGCCGCTGGGCGGCGAGCTGGTGGGCGACCTGGTCATCCGTTCCAGCGCGCTGCATGGAACGGAGGTGACGGCAGCGGAGATCCCGTCCCTGGTTGACGAGGTTCCCGTCCTGGCGCTGGCGGCCGCGGTGGCGGCTGGCGAAACGCGCTTCCGGGGCCTGGCGGAGCTCAGGCACAAGGAGGTGGACCGGGTCGAGGCGATCGCCTCCCAGCTGGGGCTCCTGGGGGCGGGCCTGGCGGTCCAGGGCGACGACCTCGTCGTGGAGGGCCCGACGCGGCTTCGCGGCGGGGCGGTCTCGGCGCTGGGGGATCACCGCATGGCCATGACCCTGGTCCTGGCGGGGACGCTGGCGAGCGGTGAGACCCAGGTGGAGGGGGCGGGCGTCGCCGCGGTCTCGTACCCGGATTTCTTCATCGAGCTCGACCGCCTGGGGTCCGCTTGACCTGTAAACGTCAGGTTAAGACTTGTTTGGCGAATTGACACCCCGCGTCACCGCCGAATAGACTCGACCCTCACATACGAATAGAGCGATGACGGGGAGTAGTAAGAGGTCCCTGGGCTTCAGCGAGCCGGGTCAGGTGTAAGCCGGCAGCCGCAAGGATTTCTGAACTCGCCCCCGAGCAGCCGACCGAAACCCGCGCCGGCGGGGAGTAGCAACGGCCGAAGTGGTCCTCGATACCGGACCTGAGAGTGGTTGGCTCTGAGCTAGCAATGCGGGTGGTACCGCGGGATCTTCTATTGGAAGTCTCGTCCCAGCGTCTGGGGGCGGGGCTTTTTTATTTTCCGCCGGCTGGCCCCGACCGGAGCCGAGGAGGTGACCAATGACCGACAAGCAACAGGAGCAGCTCAAGCTCCAGGCCCGGATGTTCGATATGGGACACGCGCCCAAGGAGCGTGTCGTCAACCGCGTCTTCAACAAGGTCGAGGGCGACGACAAACCGCCCACCGACGAGAAGCTCCACGAGCTGATCGCCGACGAGAACACGAGGGAAGACATCCAGGACCTCTACGGCTGATATGACCACGGATCGTATCGAGCCCCACGTACCCGCCAGTAACGGCCGCGCTGCCTCGGACGAGACGCGCACCTTGAGCGGCGCGCAGATCGTCATGGAGTGCCTGCTGGAGGAGGGGGTGGACACGATCTTCGGCTATCCCGGCGGTGCCAACCTGCCCCTCTACCAGGTGCTGCCCGAGTACGCCGACCGCATCAAGCACATCCTCGTCCGTCACGAGCAGGGTGCGGCGCACGCGGCCGACGGCTACTCCCGCGCACGGCGCGGTGCCGTCGGCGTCGCCTGGGCCACCTCGGGGCCGGGCGCGCTGAACCTGGTCACCGGCCTCTGCACCGCCTTCCTCGACTCGGTGCCGATGGTCGCCTTCACCGGCCAGGTCGCCACCACGGCGGTCGGCACCGACGCCTTCCAGGAGTCCGACGTCATCGGTACCACGATGTCGGTGGTCAAGCACAGCTACCTGGTGACCGACATCAACGACCTCGCGGCCACCATCAAGGAGGCCTTCTATATCGCCCGGACGGGTCGCCCCGGCCCGGTGCTGATCGACCTGCCCAAGGACATCCAGCAGCAGACGATCGACTTCACCTACCCCACCGCGCCGGTCCACATGCGCTCCTACAACCCCACTTACAAGGGCAACCCGGTGCAGATCAAAAAGGTGGCGGAGCTGATCAAGGAGGCCAGGCGGCCAATGATCCTCTGCGGCCGGGGGGTGCTCATCTCGGGTGCGGAACAGGAGCTGATGGAGCTGTCGCACAAGGCCAACATCCCCGTGGGCTGGACCCTGCTGGGCACCGGCGCCTTCCCCCTCCGCGATCCCCTGGCGCTGCAGATGGTGGGTTTCATGGGTGCGCCCTACACCAACCTCTCGGTCAACAACTGCGACCTCCTGATGATGATCGGGATGCGCTGCGACGACCGCGTCACCACCAAGCTGGCCAGCTTCGCGCCCAACGTCGAGAACATCGTCCACATCGACATCGACCCCGCCGAGATCGGCAAGAACCTGAAGCCGCAGGTTCCCCTGGTGGGCGACGCCAAGGCGGTGCTCAAAGAGCTGATCCCCATGGTCGCCCCCAAGCGCGAGCACGAGTGGCTCACGCAGATCGACCAGTGGAAGGAGGAGCACCCCATCCGGTACCTCAACAAGACCGGCCTGCTGCAGCCACAGGAGGTCCTGATCCCGATGTACAAGCGCGCCAACTCGGAGGCCATCGTGGTCGCCGACGTGGGCCAGAACCAGATCTGGGCGGCGCTCTGGTTCGACTACGAAAAGCCCGGCCTGTTCCTCAACAGCGGGGGGACTGGCTGCATGGGCTTTGCCTTCCCGGCGGCGATCGGGGCCAAGTTCTCGCGGCCCGACAAGACCGTCTTCTGCGTCACCGGTGAGGGCGGCTTCGTGATGAACATGCAGGAGCTGGCGACCGTCGCCGAGAACCAGGTCGACATCAAGATCCTGATCCTCAACAACTACTGCCTGGGGATGGTGCGCCAGTTCCAGGACGACTTCTACGGCGGCATCCGCTCACAGGTCGACCTCACCCACCGCCCCGACTTCATGAAGCTGGCGGACGCCTACGGCATCAAGGGGCTGCGCACCGACAAGCAGGAGGAGGTCGAGGGGATGCTCGACCAGGCCCTGGCCCACACGGGCCCGGTCCTGATGGAGTTCGTCATCGACCCCGACGCCAATGTCTACCCGATCATCCCGCTGGGCAAGGGCCTGCTGGACTACGTGGAGGCGCACTGACATGCCCAATCTCCAGGCACGCCTGCTGTCGGTGCTGGTCGAGAACAAGCCCGGGGTGCTGCAGCGGGTGGCGTCGATGATCCGCCGCCGCGGCTTCAACATCGACTCGCTCTCTGTTGGCCCAACTGACGACGGCAATGTCAGCCGCATGACGATCACCGTCCACGTCGGTCGACAGCAGGCGGAGCAGGCGATGAAGCAGCTCTACAAGCTCGTCGACGTGATCAAGATCGACGACATCACCACCGAGCGGGTGGTGGCCCAGGAGCTGGTCCTGATCAAGCTCAACGCCCCCGCGCGCAGCCGCGGTGAGCTGCTCGACCTGGTCTCGATGTTCAGCGCCCGCGTCGTCGATGTCGCCAGCAACACCCTGATCGTCGAGCTGACCGGCCCGGCGGGGGTGATCGACGACTTCATCAGCCTCGTCCAGCCCTATGGCATCAAGGAGATCGCCCGTTCCGGCGCGGTCGCCATGGTGCGCGGCAACACGGCGCGGCTGCGCCTCGTGGATCGGGAACACGACCATGACTACCCAGAGGAGCCGGAGGCGCGCGTGCCCCAGCGCAAGGTCAGCGCCGCCGCGGCGGACACCACGGGAGACATTTAGATGACGCACGCACCCGCACGCATGTACTACGACGCCGACGCTGACGCCTCCGCCCTGGACGGCGCCCGGATCGCGATCCTGGGCTTCGGCTCACAGGGCCACGCGCACGCTATCAATCTCAAGGAGTCGGGCCACGACGTCGTCGTCGGCCTGCCCGCGGCCAGCCGCAGCCGATCCGCGGTCAAGGAGGCGGGCCTGGAGGTCATGGAGCCCGCCGACGCGGTCAGGGGCGCCGACGTGGTGATGATCCTGGTCCCCGACACCAGCCAGGCCGACCTCTATGAGAAGGAGGTGGCGCCCAACCTCAAGGAGGGTGCCATGCTGATGTTCGCCCACGGCTTCAACATCCACTTCAACCAGGTCAAGCCGCCGGCGTCGGTCGATGTCAGCATGGTCGCCCCCAAGGGCCCGGGGCACCTGGTCCGCAGCACCTACGCCGCGGGGCAGGGCGTGCCCTGTCTCTTCGCGGTTCACCAGGACGCCACCGGCAAGGCCCGCGCCCGCACCCTGGCCTATGCCCAGGGCATCGGGGGGACCCGGGCCGGGGTGCTCGAGACGACCTTCAAGGAGGAGACCGAGACCGATCTCTTCGGCGAGCAGGCGGTGCTCTGTGGGGGCGTGTCAAGCCTGGTCAAGGCGGGCTTCGAGACCCTCGTGGAGGCCGGCTACCAGCCCGAGCTGGCGTACTTCGAGTGCATGCACGAGCTCAAGCTGATCGTCGACCTGATGTACCAGGGCGGGCTGAACTACATGCGCTACTCGGTCAGCGATACCGCCGAGTTCGGCGACTACGTCAGCGGCCCGCGGGTGGTCAACGCGCAGACCCGCGAGACCATGAAGAAGATCCTCGGCGAGATCCAGGACGGCACCTTCGCCAAGAACTGGATCGCCGAGAATGCCAATGGCCGGCCCAACTTCGTGGAGTTCAAGCAGGCCGACCAGCACAGCCAGATCGAGACGGTCGGGGCGGAGCTGCGCTCCAAGATGTCATGGCTGGGAGCCAAGACCGCGCCGGACGTCGCAACAGCGGCCGAGGTGAAGTCGTGACCGAGAGCAACGGCCACGCCGACGTACCCATCCCGAATGAGGTGATGGCGGCGCCCGCCGATCAGCTCATTATTTTCGATACCACCCTTCGCGATGGCGAGCAGTCGCCCGGGGCGGCCATGAACATCGACCAGAAGCTGCAGGTGGCGCAGCAGTTGGAGCGGCTCCGCGTTGACGTCATCGAGGCGGGCTTCCCGGCTGCGTCACCCGGCGACTTCACGGCCGTCAGCGCGATCGCCGAGGCGGTCGACAACGTCACCGTCTGCGGCCTCGCCCGGATCTGGCCGCAGTCGGACATCCTGGCCTGTGCCGAGGCCGTCTCGGGGGCCAAAAAGCCGCGCATCCACACCTTCGTGGGGACGTCGCCGCTGCACCGCGACATGGTCAGCTGGGCCGACCCCAACCGCAAGCTGGAGGACATCCTCGACCGCGCCGTCGAGGCCGTGCAGCTGGCCCGCACCTTTACGAGCGACGTCGAGTTCTCGCCGATGGACGCCAGCCGTACCGAGAAGGAGTACCTCGCCGAAATCATCGCCGCCACCATCGAGGCCGGCGCCACCACCATCAACGTCCCCGACACCGTGGGCTACGCCGACCCCCAGGAGTGGGGCGAGCTGATGCGCTGGCTCTACCAGCGCGTGCCCAGGCTCCGCGACGTGGTGCTGTCCGTGCACTGCCACGACGACCTCGGCATGGCCGTGGCCAACTCGCTGGCGGCGGTTCGCGCCGGCGCCCGCCAGGTCGAGGGCTGCATCAACGGTATCGGTGAGCGTGCCGGCAACGCCTCCGTCGAGGAGGTCACCACCGCGGTTCGTATCCGCCCTGACATCTACGGCGTCTGGACCCAGCTCGACCACGGCCAGATCTACCGGACCAGCCGCCTCGTCAGCCAGCTGACGGGGATGATGGTCCAGCCCAACAAGGCGGTCGTCGGCGCCAACGCCTTCGCCCACGCCTCCGGCATCCACCAGGACGGCGTGCTCAAGAACGTCCGGACCTTCGAGATCATCGACGCCCAGGACGTGGGCGCCGAGGGCAAGCTGGTGCTGGGCAAGCTCTCGGGCCGCCACGCCTTCAAGGTGCGCATCGCCGAGATGGGCTTCGAGCTCGGCGACGAGGAGTTCAAACGCGCCTTCGCCCGCTTCAAGAAGCTGGCCGACCAGAAGAAGGAGATCACCGACCGCGACCTGGAGTCGATCGTCGCCGACGAGGCCCGCATGTCCACCGAGACCTTCAAGCTCGAGCACCTCCAGGTATCGAGCGGCACCGGGCTCAAGCCCACCGCCTCGGTGCGGATCGCCTTCGAGAACGGTGAGGTCAGGGAGGCCGCGGCGATCGGCGACGGCCCCATCGATGCCACCTACAGGGCGATCAACGACATCGTCCAGGTGGACAACGAGCTCAAGGAGTTCCGCATCCAGGAGGTCACCGAGGGCATCTCGGCACTGGGTGAGGTCAATGTCCGCGTCCGCCGCGGGCCCCACGTCGCATCCGGGCATGGCTCGGACACCGACATCCTCGTCGCCGCGGCCCGCGCCTACCTCAACGCGCTCAACAAGCTGGTGGAGCTGGGCGACGAGAAGAAGATGACTCCCGAGACCTCGAGCGGGGCCCCCGTCGCCGCCGGCACCCCGTAGTGGCCCCGCGCACGCTCTTTGACAAGGTCTGGGAGGCCCACCTGGTCCACGAGCAGGAGGGCGAGCCTTCCCTGGTCTACGTCGACCTCCACCTGGTGCACGAGGTGACGTCGCCCCAGGCCTTCGAGGGCCTGCGCCTGAACGACCGTCGGGTGCGCCGGCCGCGGCAGACGGTGGCCACCATGGACCACAACGTTCCCACGAAGGGTGGGGTTGACGCGGCCCCGGAGATCAGCCGCCGGCAGATGGAGGTGCTGCGCCAGAACTGCGAGGACTTCGGCGTCAGCTGTTTCGGGCTGGGCCACCGGTTCCAGGGGATCGTCCACATCATCGGCCCCGAGCTGGGCCTGACCCTGCCGGGCACGGTGATCGCCTGCGGCGACAGCCACACCTCGACACATGGGGCTTTCGGGGCCTTTGCGCTGGGCATTGGCACCTCCGAGGTCGAGCATGTGCTGGCGACGCAGACCCTGCGGCTGAATAAGCCCAGGACCTTCGAGGTCCGCGTGGACGGCGACCTCCCCCTCGGGGTGACGGCCAAGGACGTCGTCCTGGGGATCCTCAACCGCATCGGCGTCGACGGCGGCACCGGCTACGTCCTCGAGTACCGCGGCAGCACCGTCGAGGGGATGTCGATGGAGCAGCGCATGAGCGTGTGCAACATGACCATCGAGGGCGGCGGCCGGGCGGGGCTGATCGCGCCCGATGAGACCACCATCAGCTACGTCGAGGGCCGGCCCTACGCACCCCGGGGCGAGGATTGGGAGGCGGCCGTCGCCTCCTGGCGGACGCTCAAGACCGACGAGGGGGCGACCTTCGACCGGTCCATCAGCATCGACGCCGCCGACCTCGTGCCGTACGTCACCTGGGGCACCAACCCCGCGCAATCGGTCGCCGTCAGCGACGCGGTGCCCGACCCCGACAGCTTCAGTGAGCCCTCGGAGCGCGAGGCGGCGGCGCGGGCCCTGGAGTACATGGGCCTGACCGCCGGGACCGCGGTGGAGGACATCCGGCTGGACCGCGTCTTCATCGGCAGCTGCACCAATGCCCGCATCGAGGACCTCCGCGCCGCGGCCGTCGTGGTCGAGGGACGCCGGGTCGCCGACGGGGTGCACGCGATGGTGGTGCCGGGCTCCGCGCAGGTCAAGCTGCAGGCCGAGGCCGAGGGCCTGGACCGGGTCTTTAGCGCCGCCGGCTTCGAGTGGCGGGAGGCCGGCTGCTCGATGTGCCTGGGCATGAACCCCGACATCCTCGAGCCCGGCCAGCGCTGCGCCTCCACCTCCAACCGTAACTTCGAGGGCCGGCAGGGCAGGGGAGGGCGGACCCACCTGGTCAGCCCGGCGATGGCCGCCGCGGCCGCCATCGAGGGCCATTTCGTGGACGTCCGCCGGCTGGCCTCACTGGTGCCGGCATGAAGCCCTTCGTCAAGGAGACCGGGGTGGTCGCGCCACTGCTGCAGCCCAACATCGACACCGACCAGATCATCCCCAAGCAGTTCCTCAAGCGCGTCGAGCGCACCGG
>DAINSI010000050.1:0-16783 GCA_036741395.1 Candidatus Dormiibacterota bacterium | reverse complement strand
CCTTAGGGCCCTCCGGTAAATAACCTTGACAAATCTCGTCGGCTCGGAACGCCGGGGCGGGCGTCGAGGGGCCCGGCCCGGCGTCGTCACGCACCTCAGGTGCGCTTCTCCTAGTGCCACCCTCTTCTTCGCCGCGACGCTCCGACCGGCTGCCTGGCGGCCGCCTGCCGCGGTCTTTGTAAAGGTTATTTGCCGGAGGGCCCTTAGTCTCGCCTGTCCCGGCTTCCCAGCCGGCGGTCCCTGCGGTTACGGCGATTGTCGAGGACGCCCCGACCCTCGCAGCGGGTGCACTCGACCAGCGCCGGCGGG
The DNA here is from genome assembly GCA_036741395.1 of Candidatus Dormiibacterota bacterium. Lineage (GTDB taxonomy): Bacteria > Chloroflexota > Dormibacteria > DASZGP01 > DASZGP01 > JAXDLW01. The sequence goes on along the minus strand of DAINSI010000050.1, from coordinate 16,474 downwards.
CCCGCGTCGAGAACCCATACCCTGCCCGCGCCTTGCTTGGCCTTGCCCGGGGTGTGGGTGGCGCCGGGCACCATGGTGTTGAGGCACACCGGGCAGGGGAATGTGGGGTCGTCGTTGGCGGATTGGGGTGTGCTGGTCAGGGTCATCAGAGGCATCAAACTTAGTCCGCCCGCCATGAGAAGTAAAGGGCTTCCTAACTCGTCGGCTCGCGCGCCCCTGAGAGGCGCCGGCGCTGCGGCAGGCCGGCCACGGCGTCAGCCCAGGAGGTGCAGCGTGAGTACGGGAAGGATGGCGCCGATGAGCAGGCCGAGCACCATCAGCCCGCCGGCGCGTCGCGTGTGCAGGAAGGCGGCGGCGACGTACCAGAGCGGCCACACCGGGTAATTGGGCGGGGGGGCCTCGGGCCTGGGCTTCCGGTAGTAGCTGAGCACCTCGAGCAGGCGCGGCACGGCGAGGAAGATCAGCAGCGCCGGGATCGGCAGCGCGCCCACCACCACCAGCACCACCACCACCGGGTAGAACGCCAGCATCAGCACCTCGGTGACCCTTCGGGCGCGCGCCTCGCCGAGGAGATATGGCAGCGTACCCACCCCCCTGGGACCGTCCCACGGCAGCTTGTCGATGTGTTTCCCCATCAGCACCGAGGTGACCAGCAGGCCGTACGGTATCGACGCCAGCAATGCCTGCCAGGAGACGTGCCCGGTGGCGGCGAAGTAGGTCCCGCCGATCATCAACGGCCCCCAGATCAGGAACACGCCAGGCTCCCCCAGGCCCCGCTCCTTAAGGCGCAGGGGGGTGCTGTGTAACTCACGCTGATGAACAGCCCGGCCAGCGCGAAGGCCAGCACCAGCCAGCCGCGCTGCGAGATCAGGACGACCATGATCAGGAAGTCCACGAGGTTGATCAACAGGACCGCCCCGATCAGCCCGCGGCGGGTGATCATCCCGGAGAGGATGGGGTGCGGCGCGTAGAGTGCCCGCGGGTACTCCTTGGTGTCGTTGCCCACGTCGAGGTCGAAGAGGTCGTTCATCAGGTTGTTGTTGGCGTGCGCCAGCACCGCGCCCAGCGCCGCCAGTGCGAAGAGCCAGGCGTTGAAGCCCGGCGCGCGCACCGCCAGCAGGCCGGCGGTGAAAACCGCGATCAGGGTCATAGGTTGGACGCAGGCCCGGGTCAGCACCAGCCAACGGGTGATGCCGTCGATGTCGCTGCCCTGCGGGCAGTTGCAGGTGGCGATCGAGTAGCGCCAGTTGTAGAGCAGGCGCGACAGCGTCAGCGGCGTGCTGGCAGCCGCAGCAGGCGCGCTCATCGAGTGCGCACCGTCATTGGCGCGCTCATGAGGTGCGCGACACCGCGAACACCGCGATGTCATGGAAGCGTTGTCTGGCGGCCCCGTCGGGCACCGCCTCGAGTGCCCCCAGCGCGAGGTCGCGGTACTCCGTAGCCCGGGCCATGGTGCGCTCCAGGGCTCCGCTTCCACGCACGATCCGCACCGCGGAATTGGCGTCGAACTCCTCGTCACGCAGCAGGTCGGTGAGGGCGCTGCGCACGTCCGGGTCCTCGGCCGCATAGACCAGTGGCAGGCCGACGGAGTGGCGCAGGTCCTGGACCAGCGCCTTGCCGGACGCCGGCGAGAAGTCGAGCACGTCGTCGACCATCTGGAAGGCGACCCCGAGGTTCTGGCCGTAGTCGGCCATGGCGCTGACGACGGTATCCCCGGCGCCCGCGAGGGCGGCCCCCGCGGCGCACGCCCCGCTGAACAGCGCGGCGGTCTTGCCCTCGACGATCTGCAGGTACCGCGACTCGTCGAGGTGCTCCATCCCGCGCGAGCTGAACTCGTCGATCTGGGCCTGGCAGACCAGTGCCACCGCGACGACGACCAGCCTGGTCGTCTCGGGGTTGGTCAGCGAGGCCAGCAGCGCCGCGGCGCGACCGAAGTAGTAGTCGCCCACGCGGACGGCGACCTGGTCACCGAAGGCGACATGGACCGCCGGCATGCCGCGCCGGAGGGGGCTCTCGTCGACGAGGTCATCGTGGACCAGGGTGGCGTTGTGGATGAACTCGATGACGCAGGCCAGGGTCGCGGCCCGCGACGCGTCATGGCCGCCGCCCAGGGTCGAGGCCAGGTACGCCAGCTGGGGCCGGAGCCGCTTTCCGCCGGCGGCGAGCATCGCTTCCATGGGGGCCCCGATCGCCGGCGGGTCGCCCGCCACCACCTCGCGCAGCCGATCCTGGATCACCTTGAGCACCGTCGCGCTGTCCACGCCTCGGACCGGCGCGTCCCTGGCGGTGTTGAGCACCGCCGCGCCCTCCGGCTCGACGGCGAACTCAACCGCCCGCCGCAGCGGGTCGCGGTAGTCCTCGCCGGTGGCCGCGGCCATCGCCGCCCGGGCGAACTCGAGGTCCACGTCGGAGCGACCAAGGCGGGTGACCAGCTCGGCGGCGCAGACCAGGCAGTAGTCGCCCAGCAGGAGCTCGTCACGACGGCAGGCCCCGTCGCCGGTCACATGGTGGAAACGGAAGCCACGGTCGACCAGCTCGGCACCCACGACCGCCTCGGCGACCGCGCTCCAGTCGCCGTCGCCGGCGACCGCCACGTAGCGATCGACCACCTCGCGGTCCGGGCCCGGGAGGGGCCTGCCGTCCCTGACCGCGGCCAGCAGCTCGGTCAGCCGGGCCGGCGGATCCTGCAGGCGCGGTAGCGCCGCGGGCTTGCTCACATCAAACGGTTCGGCATCCGCAGGCGCACGGATCAATCGTAAGGATCAGGGTTCGGTGGTGAAGCTCCAGTCCCGGGTGAAAGCGGTCCCCTGGATGGTCCCGGTCACGTGCACCTGGTAGGTGGCCTTCGGTTGCAGCGGTGCCTTGGGCAGGATGGTGAGGACGTTCTCATCCGCGTGCGTGGCGGGGAGAACGTAGCTGTCGACCACCTGCCCGGCGGCGTCGCGGATCTGTGAGGCCGAGGTGGTGACCGCCACGTAGGGGTTGAAGTTGAGGGTCACGGGGTAGCCGGTGGGGTACCTGCCGCCGGGCGGCACCGGGTCGGGGAGCTCGTTGCCGAGGAACACCGCGGGGACGCCATCCTGACCCTCGGCCGGGTAGGGAACCACCTGGCGCGGGTCTCCGAAGTCGTTGAGGTAGCCCATGTCGAGCACATCGATCGGCAGTCCCCCACCCACCGCCTCGCCAAACCCGACCGCGTCGAGGGTGGGAATCATCAGGGGGAAGCGGTGGTACACGCTGTCCAGCCAGTCTTTGATCGCCGCCGCCGGGTCGCCGCGGTGGGTGATGTCCTCGGACATCGAGGCCGATGGGTAGCCGAAGCGGCTGGAGCGGTCGCGCATGGTGACGCCCGTGAAGCCGGGCGTACCGGGGACCTCGCGATGGATTCCCAGGCCCTTGACCTCGGGCAGGGAGAGGTTGAAGAGCCACCAGTAGGCGTGCGCCGTGGCGCCGTTGGTGATGCGGTCGTCGAGGTGGACGGGCGTCAGGTGAGCCCTGGCCCGGATGGCATTGAGGGCATCCAGGGCGCCCTGTTGCTCATGGTGACGGACCTCGGCCAGGCTGGTGGGGAAGGGGGCGCGGGGGTCCAGCGGCTCCCGTGGCGCCGCCCCCACGGTGACCGTGTCAGCGGCATGCGCGTCGCCCTTGACGTAGCGCAGGAAACCCTCCAGCAGCGACGCGACCGTGACATCCCCGGGGGCGTCGGTGACGGCCTGTCGGAGCAGCTTCTCCGCTTCAGCGACATTGTGATGGAGGGTGAAGTGGGTCATCGCCAGGGTTGACTCGAGCTGCGGGTCGTGCGGCTTGATGTCGTTGGCGGCGGTGAAGGACTCGTCGGCCAGCGGCACGTCCTGGCGCACCAGCGCGGAGTTTCCCAGCGTCAGCCGCAGAGTGGCGTCGGTGGGGGCCATGGCGATGGCCTGGCGCACCAGGGCGACGGCCTCGGCGATGTTGTCGTTGACGAAGTCATACTCCGCCAGCTCCCGGGTGCGCTCGGCCCATCCCGGCTGGAGGTCGTGCGCGGCCTTGAGGTGGGCCAGCTGGGCCGCCTTGTCGTTGGTGTCGAGGGCCAGGTTGGCCTTCTCGCGCTCCAGCTCCGAGCGGTCGTAGACGCTTCTGGCCAGCGGGGCGGCGAGGTCGATCTGGCGCTGTGCGCCGGCGGTGTCACCGTTGTCGGCGAGGGCCTCGCTATAGAAGGTGTGGGCCAGCGCGACCCGTGGGCCGATGCGAACGGCCTCGGCGCCCAGGGCGGCTGCCGCCTTGAGCTGGTCCTGGCCCAACGCCGACCAGTCGTGAATGCGGATGTCGACCGCGGCCGCGAAGGCCGAGCCGGGTTCGACGCTGCGACCAGCCGCAACCTCGCCGGCCGCCTCGCTGTAGCGATGCTGGTAGTTGAGAAACAGCGCCAGGGCGGCATGGACGTCCGCCGACCAGGGGTAGCGCTGGACGGCGTCGCGGAAGGAGGCCTCGGCATCGGTGTAGCGGTTGGTGAAGAAGAGGCCCTGGGCCCGGGTTACGGCGTTGCCGGCGGCCTGGGCGTCATGGGGCGCCGCGCTCTGCGATCCCACCAGCGTGGTCGGCCCCGAGCCGGTGCACGCGCCAAGACCAAGGACCGCCGCCAGCACCAGCGGGGTGCGACGGTTCCCGACGCCCCACACGATCGAGAACATGGTCGGTCGGACCTTAGCAGCCGCCGCTTGGGGCCGGATCGGCGGCGCCGGCTCAGTTGGTGGCCGGTCGCCGGGCGGCGAGGCCGCGATGCTCACCGCCATCGTCCCGGTCGAGGTACTCCTCCTGGAGTTCCCAGACGCGCTCGATCAGGTCGGTGATGTTGGGCCGCGCCGGGACGTGGATACCCGCGGCCTCGAGATCCTGGCGGACGTCGGAGGGCAACCGCTTACTGTCGGCGAGGTTGAGCCGCTCCAGGGCGTCGAGGATCGTGTCGAGCTGGTGGAGTTGTGTTCGCCGCGCCGCTTCTTCCATCAATCTCTCCGTACCCTGTTCACGAAGGCGCTCATTATATGGTGGCTGGTACTGGCTGGTAGGCTAGAGGGACATACTGAGCATCAGCAAACATGATACTGGCGCTCTAACACAGAGGTTATTGCAATGGAACGGGCCGGAGGGCGGTCGCAACTCACCCGTGATGCGGGGGGGCTCCACCTCTCCTCGCTGCGATTGGTTCCGGCTGACGAGTCGGCCTCGGTGATCCTCGGCGCCACCGTCTGCCTGACCTTGCTGTCCATGGCCCTGGTGGTCAACGTGGCCTACGGGGTCATCATCCTCTACGCCTTCCCGATCGCGATGTCGGCGTGGCTGTTCGGACGCTGGATCGGAATCGGCGTCGCCGGCTTCGCCGTCCTGGGCATGATCTCGGTGGCGCTGATCGCGAAGCGCTCTCAGGAGGCACTCCCCGTTGCGATCCCGGCCCTGGTCCTGGTCACGGTGGTCTCCATCGCGGCCTCCGAATGGGCGCAGCGATCGGAGAGCCTGGTTGTTCTCCTCAACCAGCGCGAACGGCGACACCGCCAGATGCTCGAGACCATGACCAAGGTGGGACAGGAGTTGGTCACCTCCAAGCGCTGGGAGGCCATCGCCGAGCACAGCCTGGCCAGCCTGGCGCGCGACCTCGAACTGGACATGGCCTGGATGTTCCGCCGCGGCGGCCAGGTGTCGGACGGCCAGCTGACCCTGCTGGCCTTCCATGGCCAGGCACCGCTGAAGGAGACCACGCGGGCGTCGGAGGGGACCCTGGGGCAGGTGTTGCGCACGGGCCAGCCGCTGCGGGTGGAGTCGACCACCGCGCTCAAGCGGGATCACCCCGAGATTCGCCCCTCCCGGCTTGAGGAGGGCATCCAGTCCCGGCTGGTGCTGCCGGTCTTCGTCAAGGGGGCCACGTCGGGGGTCGTCCTGCTGGCCACGACGGGCCCCCGCACCTGGAACGACGAGGAGATCGGGATCGCCTCGGCGATCGTCAACCAGCTGGGCCTGGCGATGGAAAACGCCAGCGCCCACCGCTCCACCATCGAAGCCCTGGTGCGGATGGAGGAGATCAGTCAGATGAAGTCGGACTTTCTCAAGACCGTCTCGCACGAGCTGCGCACCCCGCTCACGGTGCTGATGGGCTATGTCGACATGATGGAGGACGGTTCCCTGGGTGAGGTCCCCGACGGCTGGACACGGCCGATGGCCCAGTTGCGGATCAAGATGGCCGAGCTCAATCGCCTGGTGAAGATGATGCTGGAGGCCTCGCGCGCTGAGGGGCCAACCCTCAAGGTCAACCTCGAGCAGACCGACATCAGTGCCACCATCCGACACGCGGTCGAGGCCCAGCTGCCCGAGGTCGAGCGCGTCGGTCACAGGCTGACCCTTCACCTGCCGACCGAGTCGCTGATCGCGCTGTGCGACCGAGACAAGCTCCTGGTGGTGCTGCGGAACCTGGTCGAGAACGCGGTCAAGTACTCACCCGACGCGGATGAGGTGGAGGTCGGCTTCACATCCGACGACGCCTCGATCAGCGTCTGGGTCGCCGACCGCGGCATGGGCATTCCCGAGGCGGAGCGGGAGCACATCTTCGAGCAGTTCCACCGGGTGCAAGGCCCTGATACGGCGTCCATCGGCGGCAGCGGCCTGGGACTGTTCATAGTGCGCCAGCTGGTCGCGGTCCAGGGTGGTTGGATCACCGTCAGCAGCCGCGAGGGCGGTGGGACGGTGTTCAGCATCACGCTGCCCCGTCAGGCCACGATGCTCGCCGGCACCGGCCGGTTGCCCGCGGTGGGAGGTGGCGCCCAGGCTCGCCGGGGTAACGATATGAGCCTGGTCGGCTGAGCTCAGCCGGCCGCAGACCTGGCACAGGATTGTTGCCCAAAGCCGGTTGGAGAGCGGGCGCCTGTGGGCTGATGATCGCATTAGCAGGCATCATCCCTCCCTAACCCAGAAAAGACCCGGCCCCCACGGGCCGGGTCTTTCCTTTCCGCCCCGGCCCTTAGCATCGGCCCATGGCAAGAGTGGCGGTGATCACAGTGAGCGACCGCGCATCCGCCCGCGCTGCTGAGGACCGCAGCGGTCCCGCGGTCGCAGATCGCCTGCGGGTACAGGGGTTCGACGTCGAGGTGGTGCAGGTGGTGCCCGACAACCCCGATGACATCCGCGAAGCCATCGGCGCGGCAGCGGCCCGCGCCCGCCTGGTGCTGACCACCGGCGGCACCGGCATCAGCCCGCGCGATCACACCCCCGACGTGACCACCGAGCTGGCCGAGTACCTGGTGCCGGGCATGGCCGAGGAGATGCGCCGGGCAGGTCGGGAGAAGACACCGCGCGCGGTGCTGTCGCGGGCGGTCGTCGCGGTCGTGGGCCGGAGCCTGGTGATCAACCTGCCGGGGAGCCCGGCGGGGGCGGTGGAGAGCCTCGAGGCTGTCCTGCCCCTGATCCCGCACGCTCTCGACCAGCTGGCCGGCGGGCGGCACTGAGCCCGGCTAGCGCTTCCTGGCGCCGCTGCCGCTGCGTCCACCCGACTTCGCCAGCACTCGTACGTCGGCAAGCGTTGACCACGGGTCGACCGCCTTGACCATGTCGATGACCGTGAGGCCGGCGACAGCGCAGGCCGTGAGCGCCTCCATCTCCGCCCCGGTTCGGTCGACGCAGCGCACCAAAGCCTCCAGCCGGGCCCCCGGCAGGGCCTCGTCAAGGGTCACCTCGACGTCGATGTCGGTGAGCCTGAGGGGGTGACAGAAGGGGACGAGGTCGGCCGTCCGTTTGGCTGCCATGATCCCGGCAAGGCGCGCGACCGCGACCAGGTCGCCCTTGGGGAGGTTGCCGGAGCGGGCGGCGGCAAACGCCTCCGCGGACATCAGCACGCTGGCCGCGGCGCGGGCCTCGCGCCGGGTGACCTCCTTGGATGACACGTCGACCATGCGGGAGCGTCCCAGGCGGTCGAGGTGGCTCAGCCCGCGAGCCGGCGCTACCTGGCCCTCGAGCCCGCGCGCTCTTTGATCAGCGTGCGCACCACGCGGCGCAGCCCCTCAAGGCTGTAGGGCTTGGTGATGAAGCGATCGGCGCCGGCGGCGCGGAGCTCATCCTCCTTCATGTCGGCGGCGGTGAAGACCACCACGGGGATGTCCTTGAGGTTCTTGGTGGCGCGCACGTGCTGGCAGACCTCCAGGCCCGGCACGTCCGGCATCATCAGGTCGAGCAGGATCACATCCGGGACGTACTCCGAGAGCATCGAGATCGCCTCGCGGCCGTCCTGGGCCTGGATGACGTTGTATCCCTCGAGCTCGAAGAACATCGAGACCACGTGGCGCAGCTGGGGATCATCGTCCACCAGCATGACGGTCTGGGGCATTGTGGCCTAACTGTACCCACCCGGCTCGTCGGCGGGGGCGTCCTGGACGGCATCGAGGTCCTCGCGGCGGAAGTCCAGCTGCCGCCCGGCAGGAGTCGGCCCGCGGCGCACGGCCTCAGACCCGAAGCGCTGACGGAGCTCGTCCATGGCCTGGTCGAGGGCTCGGTCCCGGGCCCCGGCGCCGTCCAGGAGGTCAGGCTGGCCGGCCTCGGCGAGGCCGGCAGCCCCGATCCCGATCAGGCGCACCGGACGCCCCCCCGCGAGGGCCTGGGTCAGCAGCCGGTCGGCGATGGCCAGGAATTCCCGGTCGCTGTCAGTGCCGGACCCCACCGTGGCCTGCAGCGTATGCGTCTCGAAGCCCTGGTAGCGGATCTTGAGCCTCACCGTCCGGGCCCACAGCGCCTGCACCCGGAGGCTGCGGGTCACGTCCTGGGCCAGCGCCCGGACCGCCTGGCGAAGCCGGCCGGGATCCTCGACGTCCTTCTCGAAGGTGACCTCGCGGGAGATGCTCCTGGGCATCCCCGGGACGGTCACGGGTCGGGGATCGTCCCCAATGGCCAGCGCCCGGAAGCCGGCGGCCGAGTTGCCCAGGCGGCCCCGCAGGACATCCTCCGGCAGTGCGACCAGGTCGGCCACGGTTCGCAGGCCCAGCCCCTGGAGGCGCTTTTCGGCCGCCGGACCGAGCCCCGGCAGCACCCTCAGGGGCAGCGGTGCCAGGAACGCGGCCTCATCCCCCGGGGGCACCACCACCATCCCGTCGGGCTTGCGGAGGTCGCTGCCGACCTTGGCGACCACCTTGCAGGTCCCCACGCCGATCGAGGCCGTCAGCCCGCCGGTGGCCTCGCGTACCTCGGCCTTGAGCTTGCGAGCGGTTGCCTCGGCGGCCGCGCGGGCGTCGCGGTCGCCACTGAGGTCGAGGTATGCCTCGTCGAGGGCCAGGGGTTCGATCACCGGGGTATAGCGGCGGAGCACCGAGAAGACCCGCGTCGAAGCCTCACGGTAGGCGGGGAAATCCGCGGGCAAAAAGATCGCCTGGCGGCAGAGACGTCGCGCCGTCGCCGAGGGCATCGCGGAGCGGATCCCGAAGCGCCGCGCCTCGTAAGAGGCCGCGGCGACCACCCCTCGGGGGCCGTCGTGACCCACGACCACCGGCCTGCCCCGCAGCTCGGGGCGGCGCAGCTGCTCGACAGACGCGTAGAAAGCGTCCATGTCGAGGTGGGCGATGCAGCGGCCGAAGAAGCTCAGGAGGCGGGGGCGCCGGCCGTGTACTCGGAGATCTCCACGTCGTTGAGATAGCCGGCGTGCACCAGGAGATCGATGTAGGGGACTCCCAACAGCGGCGCCACCCGCCGCAGGACCCAGGGAGGCGGGTTCTCCTTGTTCTTGTTCACCGACTGGTAGAAATAGATCTGATTGAGGTCAGCCTGCACCGCCAGCCTGTGGAGGGACAGGCCGCGCACTGCGCAGCGCTCTTTGAGATAGGCGCTGAACTCCTCAGTGGACATTCCTGAACCTTCCCCAGTATGCATCCGGCGGCCTGTGCTTTACCCGTGACAGTGGCGTCACATTGCTGGGACACCGGTTCCCGCGAAGGGGCGTGGTTGCTATGCTGCGGCCACTTGGGACCAAGGTGAGACACGTTAAGTGACAACCCAGCGAACCTTCCAACTCTCAGCCGCCGCCTTCATCCTCGCCGTCGTCGCCCTGCTCATTGCGGGCCTCTACGCGGCGGGCGTGATCGGGGGCGGTCAGAAGCTCGCGCCCACCGACAGGAGCTCCCAGACCGGCAGCCTGCGCACTGAGGGCAACCTCCACGTCGACCGCAACGCCACGGTGTCGGGCAGCCTCGATGTGACGGGTCCGACCACCCTCAACGACCTGGTCGCCAATGGCTCGACGCGGCTGAGCTCGCTGCACGGCACCGGGACGGCCCTTTTCGAGTCGACCCTGACGGCGACCCAGGGCATCTTCACCGTCGCCAACGGCCGCCCCCCGCTGGTGGTCACCAGCAGCACCCTGGTGCCCAACCTGTACGCCAACAACAGCCTGCTGCTGTCGGGGCAACCGGCCAGCTACTACATCGACGTGTCGGGGACCCCTCAGGTCAAGGCGGGCGCCTTCTCGGTGGGTTCGCTGACCAGCGGCGGCCTGGTGGTGAACGGCGCCGGGTCAATATCCGGCCCTCTCACCGTGGGCGGCCTGACCACCCTCAACGGCAACCTCGCGGTTCCCGGAACCGCCACCCTGGGCACGCTGAACACCACCGGCAACGGCACCATCGCCGGTAACGCCGCCATCGGCGGTAGCGCCACGGTGGGCGGCAACCTCAACGTCAACGGCACCACCACCCTGGCCCAGCTCAACGTCCAGAACCTCACCGTGGCCAACAGCGCGGGTATCGGCGGGCCGCTGACCGTCGGCGGCGCCACATCGCTGAACAATTCGCTCACCGTCGCCGGGCCCACGTCCCTGCAGGCCGGGGTGACCGTCACCGGCAACGCCGGCATCAGCGGGAATGTCAATGCCGGGGGCACGATCACCGCGGGTGCCGGCCTCACCGTCCTCGGTGGAGGCGCCAACATCACCGGCAACTCCAGCGTCGCCGGCAATCTCGGTGTCAGCGGCACCATCACTGCCAACACGGTCAACGCCGGCACCGGGAACATCACCACGTTGAACTCGACCACGGGCAACATAACCACGGTCAACGGCAGCACCGGCAACCTGACCACGTTGAACTCTTCCACCGGCAACATCACCACCGTCAACGGCACCACCGCCAACTTCAGCGGGTTGACCACCCTCGGGGTCACCGGTCTGGGGTGTCCGGCCGCGCCACCGGTCACGCTCAATGTCTGCGGTGACGCCCGGGTCAGCGGCAACCTCACCACCGGCAGCCTGACCAATAGCGGCACCTTCACCGCCACCGGGGTGATCAACGCCAACGGGGGCATCAGCACCAGCAACGGCGGTCCCCTCAACCTGACGTCGGCCAATGGCACGGTTGCAGTGACGGCGCCGCTGCTCACGGCCAACACCATCACCGCCGCGATCGGGAACCTCACCACGGTCAACGGCAGCACCGGCAACCTGACGACGTTGAACTCGACCACCGGCAACATCACCACCGGCAACATCACCACCGTCAATGCGACGACAGGGAACTTCAGCGGCACGGTCACCGCCAACACCCTGAACGCCAGCACCGGCACGATCACCACGCTCAACTCCACGACGGGAAACATCACAACTGTGAACGGCACCACCCTCAACGGCACCACCGCGAACGTCAGCGGCCTGACGACGCTGGGGGCGCCGGGTGGGTGCCCGGCGGGGCCGGCTCCGACCCTCAGCGTCTGCGGTGACGCCCGGGTCAGCGGCAACCTCACCACCGGCAGCCTGACCGATAGCGGCACCTTCACCGCCACCGGGGTGATCAACGCCAACGGGGGCATCAGCACCAGCAACGGCGGTCCCCTCAACCTGACGTCGGCCAATGGCACGGTTGCAGTGACGGCGCCGCTGCTCACGGCCAACACCATCACCGCCGCGATCGGGAACCTCACCACGGTCAACGGCAGCACCGGCAACCTCACCACCCTCAACGGCACCACCGCGAACGTCAGCGGCCTGACGACCCTTGGGGCGCCGGCTGGATGCCCCGCGGGGCCGGCTCCGACCCTCAGCGTCTGCGGTGACGCCAGGGTCACCGGGAATCTCACCACCGGCAGCCTGACCGATAGCGGTGCCTTCACCGCCGCCGGGGTGATCAACGCCAACGGCGGCATCAGCACGAGCAACGGGGGACCCCTCAACCTGACATCCGCCAACCTCACGGTCGCCGTGACAGGGGCGCTGACCAGCGGTGGCGGCGTCGTTACCCTCGCTGACGGCGCCAACAAGGTGGTCATCGACGGCTCGGGTACCACGGTCACCGGGGTCGCCAATCTGCTGGGCGCGACGACGGTCGGCTCCGGCTGCCCATTCGTTCCGGGGGCCCAGCTCACGGTTTGCGGCGACACCAGCACCAGCGGGAAGCTCACCGCGGTTGGCGTCTCCAACCTCAACGGTGGCATCACCGCGGCGGGCGGCACCGTGTCGGTGACGGGCAACCTCACGGCGACGGCCAACTTCGCGGCCGGCGCGACCGGTACGATCACCGGCTACCAGCTGATCTCGACCACCCCCGGCGGCGGCTGCCCGCCCATCCCAGGGGCCTGCGTACTCACGCCCTCGCCGCCGCTCCTGGTGGCCTCGCACGACCTCGTGACCAACCTCAATGCCAACTACCTGGAGGGCCACCCCGCGGCCGATTTCGCGCTCAGCGCCGCCGTCGCTCCGGCCACCGGTAGCAACAGCTACATCCAGAACTGCGCGGTGCCGGCGAATGCCTGCCCGGCCGCCGGCCAGGCTGCGAACCTCAACGTCACCAACACCGGCCTTCTGGGGAGCCCGGTCACAGCGGCACTGACCTCGACGGTTGGCGGGGTCAACGCCCTGCGGGTCGTTGGCGGCGCGAGCTTCACCGGGGCCACCACGTTCGATGGCACCACGGCCTTCAACACCGGCCTGGCCACCTTCAATGCGGGCCTCACCGTTGCCGCCGGGCAGTCCACCATCCTCAACGGAACCCTGACCGTCGCCGCCGGCCAGCTCACCACGCTGAATGGCGGTCTCACGGTCGCCCAGGGCGGAGCCACGATCTTGCAGACTGGCGTCGGCACCATCACCCTTGGGCCCATCACCCCGCTGACGGCGTTCACCGTCAACGCCACCACCACCACGCTCAACGGTAACGCCACGATCACGGGTAACGCCACGCTCGTTGGAGACCTCATCGGCGGCAACTTCACGGGCACCTGCGCGGCCCCGGCGGCGATGGCCGCCCCCTCCCTGATCGTCTGCCAGACCCAGGTCACCGGCGTGCCCAAGGAGGTCGTCGTCACACCCAGCTTCAACGCCGGCGCCTTCTACGTGGACACGCTGGCCGTCAACTTGAGCGGTAAGGGCACCTTCACCGTTCATTTCCCGGCGAACGCGATCATCCTCGGTAACGCCGTCTACTACGTGGTGGTAAGGTAAGCCCGCCAATGGCCGATGCAACGCTCGGGGGGGAGCGCGCGGGCACCCGCCGCAACGTTCCCAACCTCGCCCTGCTGGCAATCTCGGTCGCCCTCAACCTGGCGCTGATCGCGGTGGTCGTGCTGGTCAAGACCAACCCCGCCCCGGGCCCGATCATCGACCCCAAGGCCTGGACGGCGGTGTTCCTCACCAACAACCAACCCGCGTTCGTCGGCCACCTGACCTCGGTCTCCAGTTCGGAACTGGCAGTCGACGATGTTTGGTACCTCACCTACCTGGCCAACGACGCCCAGGGCAAGCCGATCCCCAGCCCCCGGCCTGAGGATTTCAAGCCGGTGCTTTGCCAGGTCGGAGCGTCGGCCTGCGGGCAGCTATACGGCTCCAAGAACTTCGTCCGTGTGAACCGCCAGAACGTCCTCTACTACACCGAGCTGAAGCCCGAGTCCAACATCGTGCAGTCCATCCTCAAGTTCGAGAAGTCGTCGGCCCCCCAGCCCTCTCCGAGTCGCTGACATGAAGGGCGCGAGTCGCGTCAGCACCGAACTCCACAACATCCGCGACTGGCGGCTGTCGACCAAGCTCATGATCGGCTTCCTGATCCTCGCGATGGTGGCGATCTTCGCCCTCGCCTGGCTCACGCAGCAACGCAGCACCGAGGTCCTCACCAACGCCCAGAGCAAACTCCAGACCAGCCTGGCCGGCTCGGTTGCGATCCAGGTCGACAGCCAGGTCCTGCAGTACCGGCGCGACGCCACCCAGGTGGCGACCGACCCGGACACGGTGACGTTCATGTCGGCGCCCCCGGCCGACCAGCGGGCCCTTGGCGGCGCTCTGCTGAAGCGCCTGGTTCCGCCGCTGGCCGCGGACCCCGACTACCGCCTCTTCCTGCTTCTCGACAGCAGCGGTCACGTGGTGCTATCCAGCGGTGCCGGCGAGCAGGGTACCGACTTCAGCCAGAAGGAGTTCTTCATCCGGGGGGCGGTGGCGCCGTCGGACCAGCCGTACACCTCGGACATCAGCCTCGCCGAGGATCACCGCACGCAGATCATGTATGTCTCAATGCCGGTACGGGACGCGATCGGCAAGATCCAGGGGGTCGCCGCCATCCGGCTGTCGCCGGACCATGTCGCCGCGCCCCTGTTCAGCAAGGACCTCACCAGCCAGCACCGCACCGGATTCCTCGTCAACCAGCAGGGAATCGTGCTGGCGAACAGCGGGAACCCGAACCTCAACTACCAGGCCCTGGGCTCCCTGGACCCGGTGCAGGCGGAATCTGTCCGCAAGCAGTTCAACCTCGACAAGGTGGCGTCGCTCAAGCTCGACGACCTCGCCAACAGGATCAGCGGGGGCACCGGCGACCCCGGCTTTACGCAGGCCCACCTGCTCGGGACGCGCGAGAACGACGTCATCGGCTACTCGCCGGTGCAGCGGCAGCGCTGGACGGTGATGGTCGTGGAGGACCAGGCCACCTTCACCGCCGAGGTCAACGATCTCACCCGCAACCAGTTCTTCAACACCCTGCTGCTGGCGTTGATCATCGGCAGCCTGGTGATCCTGGCGTTCCGGATGTTTGGGGACTCCGAGCGCGACTCGCTGTCGGACCCGCTCACCGGGCTCGCCAACCGCCGCTTCTTCCAGGAGATCCTGCTTCGCGAGCTGCGCCGGGCCCACCGCAGCAACCAGCCCCTGGCGCTGATCATCGCCGACATCGACCACTTCAAGGGCGTCAACGACACCTACGGGCACAACGTGGGTGACGAGGTGCTGGAGCAGATCGGCGGCATCATGCTCTCCAGCGTCCGTGCCACCGACTTCGTGGTCCGCTACGGCGGCGAGGAATTCGTCGTGCTGATGCCCGAAACCCGGGTCGCGGACGCGGTGCAGGTCGCCAACAAGCTGCGCAAGACGATCGGAGACACCATCCTCGAATCCACCTCGCGGCCGGGCATGACCCTCAAGGTCACCATCAGCGGTGGGGTGGGTGCCTTCCCGGTCGACGGGCAGACCGGCGAACAGCTGATCCTGCGCGCCGACCGCGCCCTCTACTGGGCCAAGGAGCACGGCCGCAACCAGATCTCCACGACGGCCGATATCGAGGCTGGTGAGGGCAAGACCGACAAGGACGGCAAGGTCCAGCCGATGGCCGCGGCCAAGTAGGCGGCGCCCAGGTGCCGCGATACCGTCCTTTACGTGGCTACCCCAACGCCGGACTGCGACGCTAGCGATCGGGGTCGGTGAAGCTGGGTTGTCACCGAGGGTGATTTGAACCTCCCGGGCTTCGTGAAGGGGCATCCCGTCTGGTTCGTCGTAGGGCTGGAAGGCGCCGTACTGGTGTCGGCCGCGCCGCGGATAGATCGATTCTGGTCGCACGTCGCGCCCCCTGCTGACCCGGCAGCCGTTGCGCGCTTGATCCTCGCGGTCGGCCTCGTGGTTGGGTTGACGTGGCGGCGGCGCTGTGGGTTCGTCCGTCCCTCGAGATGGCGCGATCCCTACCTGTTGTTCCTGCTGGGGCTGCCGCTTGCCCTCCCGGCCATGGCGCTCATCCCGCCCAATTTTCCGAGTTTGCATGTTGCACTCACGCTCGCGCTCGGAACGCTGATAGTCGCAGCTAACGAGGAATTGATCTTCCGTGGCCTCATGCTGCAGGCCCTCTTACCGTTCGGACCAAGGCGTGCAGTCTTCGCCACCGGACTTCTGTTCGGGCTCACTCACATCCCGAACGCATTTCTTGGGGCGAATGCAAGCTTTGTTGTTCTCCAGGCGACGGCCGCCGTGGTTGTGGGAATCTTTTTCGCTGCGCTCACGCTGCGCATCCACAGTGTGCTGCCGGTCATCCTCGCCCACTGGTTCAACGACTGGGCGGTCTTTTCCGCCGCCGGCCTTGGCGTCTCGCGATCGGCGCCGGCAGTCGATGCATTCATCGTCGCCATGCTGGTCGGTTACGCCGCGGTGCTGCTCGGAGCCCCGGCAATCATCTTGCGACGTTCGATGCTGAACCGATGCGCCGCGCCACAGGAACCCTGAAATTCGGGGAAGGAGTGGAGCTAG
>DAINSI010000049.1:0-17194 GCA_036741395.1 Candidatus Dormiibacterota bacterium | reverse complement strand
GCGCAGAACAGCATGTCGTCGGCCTCGGTCACGGTCTTGCCGGGCCAGTGCTTGTAGGTCGCGCCGACCTCGAACTCCTCGAAGTACCTGCCGAACTGCGTCATTTCGTCTTGTAGAGCTCGAGCAGGCGGCGGGCGATGATGATGCGCTGGATCTCGCTGGTGCCCTCGCCGATCATCAGCAGCGGCGCGTCACGGTAGAGCTGCTCGACCGGGTACTCCTTGGAGTAGCCGTAGCCGCCGAACACCCGCAGGGCATCGGTGGCGACCTCGTAGCAGGTCTCGCTGGCGAAGAGCTTGGCCATGCCGGCCTCGAGGTCCACCCGCTCGCCCCGGTCCTTCTTCTCCGCCGCCGCCATCGTCAGCAGGTGCGCCGCCTCGATCTTGGTGTACATGTTGGCGAGGTGGAACTGGATCGCCTGGTGCTGGGCGATCGGCTTGCCCATGGTCTGGCGCTCCTGGGAGTAGCGGATGGCCTCCTCGAAGGCCCGGCGGGCGACGCCCACGCCGCGGGCGGCGACGTTGATCCGCCCCACCTCGATCCCCGACATCATGTGTTTGAACCCCTGGCCCTCGACCCCGCCGAGGAGATCGGCCGCCGCCACCCGGTAGTCCGCGAAGGAGAGCGCGGTGGTCTCGACCCCCTTGTAGCCGAGCTTCTCGATCTTCTTGCTGACCTCCAGCCCGGGGCCCTTGGCGGCGATGAAGCAGCTCATGCCACGGTGGGGGGGACTGGCATCCGGGTCGGTCTTGGTGAGCACCGCCACGTGCGTCGAGCGCTGACCGTTGGTGACCCACATCTTCTCGCCGTCGATGACGTACTCGTCCCCGTCCTTTCTGGCGCGGGTGCGGATGGCCTGGACGTCGCTGCCGGCCCCGGGCTCGGACATCGAGTAGGCCATGTGGTACTCGCCGGTCGCCATCTTCGGCAGGTAGCGCTGCTTCTGGTCGTCGGTGCCGTACTGGTCGATCATGTACGCCGTGATGAAGTGGGTGTTGATCACTCCCGCGATCGACATCCAGCCCCGGCAGATCTCCTCGATGCAGAGCGCGTAGGTCTTGAAGTTCACCCCGCCGCCGCCGAACTCCTCAGAGATCGCCAGCCCGAAGAGACCCAGTTCCTTCATCTGCTTGACGATGTCCTCGGGGTAGATGTCGTCGTGCTCGAGGTCGTGCTGAACGGGCATGATCTCCTTCTCGACGAAGGTGCGAACCATGCCCACGATCTCCCTCTGCTCGGTGGTCAGCTGTTCGGCGATCAAGCGGGCGTTCCTCCTGGGAGTGTCAGGGACCACGGCGCCCTGGCGCGGTTTGGCTGCGAGAGTTTAGCGATGGTTGGGTTACCGTTCCGGCGATGAGGTGTTCCAGCTGCCAGGCAGAGCAGAGCGGTGTCGCGCGGTACTGCGACCGCTGTGGTGCGCGGCTCGACGCCCGGGGTTCCGAGCCCGATCCGCTCGACGTGGTCCCCGAGGCCCGTGGGATCCCCAGCGGTGGCGCCGCCCCGACGGGCACCTTCGCATTCACCCCGGAGACGGGCCCGGCGACGGTCCTGGAGGCGTCCGAGCGGTCCTACCCGATGCGCGTCGCGGTGGCCTTATGGCTGGTGATCTCAGCCCTGCTCGCGCTCGTCTCCCTGTTCCAGCACCGGGACGCGATAACCCAGCTTGCCTACCCCTTCGCGCAGGTGCGAAGCGGCCAGGTCAGCTCCGACGACGCCCTCCGCGTGACCCAGGTTGCCTTCTACGCGGCGTTGCTGGGCGTGGTGGTCTGGGTGCTGGTCAAGGTCCTGCTGGCGATGGGCGCCTATCGCGGCACCAGTTCGACGGTCTTCTATCTCTGCATGGCGATCATGGCGGTGAATTCCGCGCTCGCCCTGCTCAGCCTCGCGGGCCTGGGTGGCGCAATACTTCACGGCGGGGACGTGAGCCAGCCGGTGGTGGCGCTGCTGATCCAGCTCACCGCCGCGGCGTTGCTGGCCTGGATGGTGCTGGGCCTGCGCCGCTACGGCCCCTGGGCGTCACGCCCCCGGCCGGTCGCCTCAGCCTGAGGGCACCCACGCGTCCGGCACGGCGCCGGTGCCTACAGTGCCTTCCGGAAGACCTGCTTCATCACCGCCCGGCTCAGCTTGTCCGGGTCATGGTGGGTGCTCAGGCCCTCGTTCACGACGTCAGCCATGACCACCCGCACGCCATGCTTGAGGACCCGGGTGCGGTCAAAGTTGACCACCTTGGCCCCGGCGGCCTGGGCTGAGGGGGGGAGTGGGTAGTTGAGGTTGGAGTTGACCAGCACATAGTCAAAGACATCACCACCGACATGGTTCTCGAGCGCCTCGAGGTGGTCGGCCACGCTGAACCCGTCGGTCTCGCCCCGCTGCGTGGCGACGTTGCAGATGTAGACCTTGGGGGCCCGGGCCTTCTTGAGGGTGCTGACCATCCCCTCGACCAGGAGGTTGGGAAGGATGCTGGTGAAGAGGCTGCCGGGGCCGACGGTGATCAGCTCGGCATCGAGAATGGCCTGCTCGGCCTCGGGGTTGATCAGGGCGTGGCGCGGCTCCAGGTACACGTGGCGAATCGGCATCAGCGAGAGCGGGATACGGGACTCGCCGACCGCTTCCTGCCCGTCCACCAGCTCGGCCACCAGGGTCACGTCCTGGACTGTGGAGGGCAGGATCGTCCCGCGCACCGCCAGGACCTTGCCCGACTCGCGCAGGGCGTGCTCGAAGTCGCCGGTGATCTCGGCCATGGCCATGATGAAGAGGTTGCCGAAGGCATGGCCGTCCAGGGCCCCCTGGCTGAAGCGGTGCTGGAACAGCTCGGTCATCAGCGGCTCGGTCTCGGCCAGGGCGGTGAGGCATTGCCTGAAGTCGCCGGGGGGCAGGATGCGGTACTGCTCTCGAAGCTTGCCGGAGGAGCCGCCGTCGTCGGCCACGGTCACGATCGCGGTCAGGTTGGCGGTGTAGACCTTGATTCCGCGCAGCAGGGCCGAGAGACCGGTGCCGCCGCCGATGGTCACGATCCTGGGGCCCTTCTGCATGGTGCGGTGGCGGTAGTAGACGTCGGCAAGGTCCTCGTCGCCCTTGAGGAACGGCACCAGCATGGCCCGGCTCAACTGCCGCAGCGCAAAGATCAGCGCCGCCAGGCCGATTGCCGCGAAGACCGCGGCCTGGGCCGGCTTGGGGAGGAAGTTGAGGGTGACGACTCGGAAGATCTGGGGGAGACGAAAACCGGTGGCGTAGAAGCCGCGCAGCGCGTAGCTGGCACCCAGGCTGAGGGCAAACACGCTGAGGCCGGCCAGCAGGAGCCAGCGCTTGATATGGAGACCCGGCTGAAGCCATCTCAGGCTGCCCGGTCGGCGCAAGCTCATTTCCCGCAGTTTATCAGCGCATATTTCCCCTCCTCAGAGGCTCAAAGGAGGGTTCAACCGCCGCAGGTCTAGCTGGCGCGGACCTCGAGGTGGCGACGGGGGACGGTGATGCTGACCGTGGTGCCGCGGCCGGGGGCGGAGTCGAGCTTGAGCTTGCCGCCGATGCGCTCGGCGCGCTCGACCATGTTGACCAGGCCCAGGGACTGTGACTCGCGCTGGGCGTAGCTCTCCTGGGTCTTCTCGACGTCGAAGCCCTTGCCGTCGTCGCGCACACTGGCCACCACGCGGTCGCCGTCCATGCGCAGGCTGACGGTGATCTCCTGGGCCTTGGCGTGCTTGCGCGAGTTCCCCATCGCCTCCTGGACGACGGAGAAGATGGTCTGCTCGACGGCCGGAGGCATGCGGTCCAGTCCCTCCTCGAGGTCGAGTTCGACGCGGAGCGAGTTGGTGGCCTCGAACTGCTCGGCGTAGGACTCCAGGGCCGCGGGGAGACCCTGGGTCTCCAGGACCAGCGGGCGCAGCTCGAAGAGCATGGTGCGAGCCTCTTTGATGGTCAGGCGCACCAGTTTGTCCAGCTCGCCGAGCTCGTCGCGGGCGCGGTCGGGGTCCTTGACCAGCAGCGACTTGATGACCTCGATGTTCATCGCCATTCCTGCGAGGCGCTGGACCGGGCCGTCATGGAGATCGCGCGCGAGATCCTGGCGCAGGACCTCCTCGAGGCTGATCAGGCGGTCGCGTTCTGACCGCAGGTGCTGGTAGAGGCGGGCGTTCTCGACCGCGACAGAGGTCTGGCTGGCCAGGGACGCGACCACCCGTACAGAGTCCTCGTCGAAGACGTTGATGCGCAGGTAATTGGAGAGGTTGATGACGCCGATGACCTCGTCCCCGAGCCGCATGGGCACGCACAGGAGCGCCTTGGGCAGGATCCGGGCAGCCTCGGGGCGGCGGAAGTCAGGGTGGTTGGCGACATCGTTGGCAAGGATGGGCTGGCCGGTCTGGACCACCTTGCCGGCGATGCCCTCGCCCAGTCCGAAGCTCAGGTTCTGGGCGGTCGGACCGTCCGTGCCGACGGTGGCGCGAAGGTGGAGACGGCCCTCCTCGAGCACCATGATGGAACCGATCTGGGCGCCCGACACCGCCGCGGCCTTGGTCAGAATGGCCTTCAGGACCTGCTCCATGTCGAGGCTGGACGCGATCGCCTGCAGGCCCTCGTGGAGGTTGGCCAGCTCCGCCAGGGAGCGTTGGCTGCGGTGGAAGAGCTCGGCGTTGCGCAGCGCGACGGCGACCTGGTTGGCAACGGTGGTGAGGACCGCGGTCTCGCTCTCGTCGTAGGGCCGCTGCCCGAACACCGCCAGCGCTCCCTGGAACTCGCCATCAATGAACATCGGCGCGGCCAGCCCGCAGCTCAGGCCGCGGCCGGTGTCCGCCAATGGTGGCAGCTGGTCGGCCTCCATCATCTGGTCCTGGCGCATCGTGCCCTGCTGCAGCGCAACCAGGCCGAGCAGGCCGGCGCCCGGGACCACCTCGACCTCCTGGCCCCTGGAGACAGGGTCCTGGGTGCCGAAGGTGGCGACCACGTGGTGGGTCCCCGACTCCACCCGGCTGAGCACCGCCACCCGGCTGTCGAAGAGGCTGGCGACGGTCTCGACGGCACGGCGCTCAAGTGCCTGGGGACCCTCCGTGGTGGCCGTCAACATGCGCGAGATCTCCGACAGCGAGCCCAGCAGGAGGTCCAGGTGGCGGGCCTGGCTGGCGGTGTCGGAATGGGTGATGGAGTTGGCGATGGCCATGCCGCCGAGGTTGGCAAGCTCATAGAGCGCGGCGTGGACGGAGTCCGGGAACCCCTGCGCCTGGGGCGCCCGGAAGACCACGCAGCCCACCACCTCACCCTTCGACCGAAGGGGCACCAGGGCCTCGCTGTACTCGACGCCCAGGCGGTGCTCGGAGGGCGCCTCGGTGGCATAGGTGTCGTCCGGTCCCAGTGCCCGCCGCACGTGGAGCGTCCCCGACTTGACCGACTCGTAGACGCTCCCGGCAAGGATCCCGCGAGTCTGCTGCGCCGACCGCCGCTCCAGCTCCCCTGCGGCATTGACAAGAGCCTCGATCTTGTAGTCGTCGGCATCGAAGAGGACGACGCAGGCGCGGTCGTAGTCGACGATTCCGCGGGCCTTGCCCAGGAAGAGGTGGAGCACGTGGCTCAGCTCGAGGGTGGAATTGACGGCCAGCGCCACCTCCTTGATGACCGTCGAATGGCGCACCTGCTGGCGGCTGCTGCGCAGCACCCGCTCGTTCTCCAGCGAGACGCCGCAGCTGGAGGCGGTGGCCATGGCCAGGTCGACGTCCTTGTCGGAGAGCTTCTCGTCCGCGGGCACCCCCACCACCAGCACACCCACGGGCTCGTTCTCGACCAGCATGGGCGCCAGCAGGGTCTGACCCGCCCCATAGCCCTTGGGGAGGATGCGGGGGGAGGCTGCGGCCGGACCGGATCGAAGCAGGGGCTCGCCGGTCGACAGGACGGTGCTGAGAGGGTCGTCCATGCTGCTGACCAGGCGAATATCGTGCAGCGACCCGGGGCCCACCCCGTACGCCCCGGCCACCGGTCGCAGGACCCCGATGTCGGCGTGCAGCATGTAGCAGGCGGCGACGTCGCCTCGCAGGGACTTACCCAGTTCGGTGAGGATGCTGGCGATGTCTGGCGGCAGGCCGGCGCCGCGCTGGGCGGTCATGGCGGTGTCGAGAAGCCGTTCGAGCTCCTGCTTCTCCTCCACCAGTCGCGCCTGCCGGCTCTCGGAGTCCTCGCGCAGGTGGCGCTGGTCGCGCATCGTCCAGAGCCATCCCAGGGCGATCAGGACGAGCGCCGCGGCGAGGGTTCCCATGCGGGTGACGGCCGGGGCCGGGACGATGGCGGCCGCGACCGCCAGCACCGCGGCAACAGCTACCGCGGCGTCCGGGAGGAACTGCGACAGACGCCCTGGCTCTTTCATATACGGAGGTGGCTTCGATCCTGACTATAGAGAAGGAAGCGCCTGCTTGGACATCGCGGTTACCAAAACGGGTCATCGCTGTTGCCTCGATCGGATGGCGGTACGCTAAGGACCATGGTTATGACCGCGGAGCAGAAAGAGGGTTACCGCGCCCCCTCACAGGCCGAGACGTGGGTTTACTTCGACGGGGAGGTCAAGCAGTACAAGGACGTTCACCTGGGGCTGATGACGCACGCCCTGCACTACGGAACCGGGTGCTTCGAGGGCATCCGGGCGTATTGGAATGAGACGCAGGAGCAGCTCTTCGTGCTCCTCATGGAGCCGCACTTCAAGCGCCTCAAGGACTCCGCCAAGATCCTCCGCATCGAGCTGCCCTACAGCGTCGAGCAGATGGTCGAGGCCACGCTCGAGATCGTGCGCCGCAACGGTTACCGCGAGGACGTTTACATTCGCCCCCTGGCCTTCAAGTCGGCGGAGGAGATCGGCGTGCGCCTGCACGGCCTGCGGGACTCCTTCGCGATCTATACCGCCCCCTTCGGCGACTATGTCGACATCCACGCCGGCACGCGTTGCATGGTCAGCTCATGGCGTCGCGTCGACGACAACGCCGCACCGGCGCGCGCCAAGGTCACCGGGATCTACATCAATTCCGCCCTGGCCAAGACCGAGGCCCTGGAGAACGGTTATGACGAGGCCATCGTCCTGACCCAGGACGGCCACGTCAGCGAGGGCAGCGCCGAGAACCTCTTCATGGTCCGCAACGGCGTCCTGATCACGCCGCCCCCCAGCGACAACATCCTCGAGGGGGTGACACGGGGGGTCATGACCACCCTGGCCCGCGAGGACCTCGGTCTCACCGTGCTGGAGCGCTCGATTGACCGCAGCGAGCTGTACGTCGCCGAGGAGGTCTTCCTCTGCGGCACCGGCGCCCAGGTCTCGCCGGTGATCGAGATCGACCGCCGCCAGATCGGCGACGGTAAGCCGGGTCCGCTCACCCAGGACCTGCAGAAGCTCTACTTCGACGTCGTCAAGGGGCGCGTCGAGGAGCGCCTCGACTGGGTCCACCCCGTCTATTAGAGCGCCTGGCCCTTGAGCCGGGCCGCAGTGGGCGCCGATCGGCCGCGAATTTGAAGATCGTGGTGGCGCCGACGGCGTTCAAGGGGACGCTGGGACCTCGGCAGGCGGCGGCGGCCATCGCCTCCGGCCTGCGCCGGCGTTACCCGGCGGCGGAGCTGGACCTGGTGCCGATCGCCGACGGCGGAGACGGCTTCCTGGAGTCGTTGGAGGGTCCGCTCCGGGGTGACCGACGCTCGGCGGTTGTGCGCGGGCCGGTGCACGCTCCCCTTGCCGCGGCCTACGGGCTGCAGCCCCCGGACGCGGGCGGCGCGGCCATCGTCGAGGCCGCCCTGGCCATCGGCATCGCTCGCCTGCCTCCCGGCCAGCTCGACCCCCTGGGCGCCAGCAGCGGGGGACTAGGGGAGCTGCTGGGGGAGGCCCGGCAGTCAGGAGCGAGGTCGTTCCTGGTGGGTTTGGGTGGCAGCGCCGGCACCGACG
Source organism: Candidatus Dormiibacterota bacterium (assembly GCA_036741395.1). GTDB lineage: Bacteria > Chloroflexota > Dormibacteria > DASZGP01 > DASZGP01 > JAXDLW01. The sequence continues at coordinate 9,294 of DAINSI010000049.1, read as the reverse complement.
GTGGCACCGGTATGGCGCGCGCCCTGGGCTATCGATTCCTGGACGCCGCCGGCGCGGAACTGCCCGAGGGTGGGGGACCGTTGCGGCGCCTGGCCCACATCGACTCATCCGCCGTCGACCCGGCCTGGCTGATGGTCGAGGTCACCGTCGCCTGCGATGTCGACAATGTCCTCCTCGGCCCACGGGGTTCGGCGATGACGTACGCGCCGCAGAAGGGCGCCTCGCCCGCCCAGGTGGAGGTTCTCGAGGAGGGGATGGCGCGGCTGGCGGAGGGGATCCGCAATGACCTTGGCGTCGACGTCGCCGCCCTCCCCGGCGCGGGCGCCGCCGGCGGCCTGGGAGCCGGCCTGGCCGCCTTCCTGGGCGGCCGCTTGACCCCGGGTGCGCTCCTGGTGTTGGACCGCGTTGGCTTCGAGGGCCGCCTGGCGGGCGCGGCGGCCATGGTCACCGGGGAGGGGCGGTTGGACGGCCAGAGCCTCCGTGGCAAGGCGCCGTTCGCCGCCGGGAGGGTGGCGCGCAGGCTGGGGGTCGGCAGCATCGCCCTGGTGGGCTCCACCGGCGCGGGCTGGGAGGCGGCGCTGGAGGACGCCTTCGACCGGGTCACCACGGTACCGCCGCCCGCGGAGCATGGGACGCTGCGCACCGACGCCGCCGGTCGCCTCGCGGAGGCTGCGGCGCTACTCGATATCTAGATCTAGATCGGGCGGAACGCCGTCGGGCGCAGGTTTGGAGCCCAGCGCGCGGCACCGGGGACAGGTCCGGATGTGGTCGTTGACCAGACGGCGCTGCTCGCGGGCCAGGCTGCGCGGGGAGAAGACGGCGAGCAGTTCCTCGAGGAGGCCGCATTTCTCATCGCCCACGGCCTCGTCGAAGGACATGAACATGAACTCGGCCTTGAAGCGCCGCCGGGCGCGGTGCAGAAGGGTCTCCACGGCGCTGTCGGAGAGGTTCATCACCTTGGCGATGCCGTTGTACGAGAGGCCCTGCAGCTCGCGCAGGCTCAGCACCATGCGGTAGTTCTCGGGAAGCCTGGCGGCGACGTCCCAGACCTCACGACGCAGTTCACGCATCGCCAGCGCGTCCTCGGGGAGCCCGGCCTGGTCGGTGCTGGCCATCGCCCGCAGCACCTCCTCGGGGTCCTCCACGCCCAGCACCGTGGTGCTCGCGCGAGGGCCCTCCTCGGTATTCGTGGGGCCCTGGGCTCGCTTGCGGCGACGCAGTTCGTCGTAACAGAGGTTGGTCGCGATGCGATGGATCCAGGCCGAGAAGTTGAAGCCCTCGTCGATGCGGTCCAGTGAGCGCAGCACCCTGAAGAAGGTCTCCTGGGCGAGGTCCTCGGCCAGCAGCGGGTCGCGGACCAACCGGTTGGTCAACGCGCTGATGGCGTTGTGGTAGCGCAGGAAGATCTGGTCGAAGGCGGCGACGCTGCCGGCCTGGAAGGCCCGGACCAGCTCGACGTCCGATGGCTTCGATGTAGCAGTCGGTTGCGGCACGGTCCCCAAGTTCACGTTTGAATTCGTGGGCCGGATTGTATCCCGCATGCCCTCGTGGGGGGTTGTCACAGTCGACTGGGCCACGCAAGATTCCGCAGGCGGTCCCCGTTACACATCCGAGCGCACAACCGCTCAAGCAGGATCAAAGGCACAGCACCAGGGAAGGAGTTTCGCAGAGAGATGGCTGAGATGAATGCCTCCAACAGGCTCACGGTCCGGTTCCTCGATGACGAGGTGATCGAGGGCACCGCCGACGACGTCAGCCTGGACACCCCTGCCTTCCACATCGACGTCGCCGGGGCGAGCAACAACTCGCGAGCCTGGATCCCCCTGCCCGCCGTCAAGAAGATCAACTTCGATTCAGGTCCCGCGGATGACCACGCCGAGACCGCCGACAAGATGGTGGCCCTGCGATTCCAGGACGGTGAGGTCATGCGGGGCTACCTCAACGGCGGACTGGAGCGGCACCGGTACGGCATGCTCGTAACCCTCTACTCCGCCGACAAGGCCACGATGCAGAAGGTCGGTATTCCCTACACCTCGCTGAAGGCCCTCTTCTTCCTCAAGAGCTGGGACGGTCGGCCGATCGGCTTCCAGGCCGCGGACGGCACCATCGAGGCCCCGCTGGTGCAGTTGGTGGGCGATATCCGAGAGGTGACCCGCATGTACCGCGACGGCGCCATCACCCGCGACGAATTCGTGCAGCACCGCCGGAGCCTGCTCGACCACTTCTAGAGTCCTGCAGGGCGGCCATCGGGGCCGCTGCTAAGTTTTCGGGCATGACGCCCGCCCGCCGCCTGCGCTGGCTGCTGCCCGTGCTCGCGCTCCTCGCCAGTGCCTGCCAGGGCGCAGTCCAGGGCCCGACCAACGGGGGCACTCTGACGGTGGCCCTCGGTGGAGACCCTGCGACCCTCAACCGCTTCGTCGCCGCTGACACCGTGTCGCGACGCGCTGTGGCCCCGCTCTTCCCGATGCTCTACGCCCTCAATCCCGACATGAGCGTGGTCCCAGACCTGGCCAGCGGTTTCCCCACCATTGCGGACGGCGGCAAGCGTTGGACGGTGGCGCTACGGCATGGCGCGAAGTGGTCCGACGGCAAGGCCATAACCGCGGATGACGTCCTCAGCACCGTCAGCATCCAGCGCAACAAGAACCTGGTGACTGGAGTCCTGTTCGATTGGGACAAGCTCGACCACCTCGACAAGGTCGACGACTACACCGTTCGGTTCACTTTGACCGAGTCCTACGCGCCCTTCCTGGCCAACAGCCTGGTCACCTTCGTGGCCCCGGCCCATGTCTACGGGCTGATCGATCCGGCGCGCATGAAGGAGGACCCCATCGGCGCCCGCCCCACGGTCACCGGGGGGCCGTTCAAGTTCGACAAGCGGATCGCCGGCCAGGAGGTCGACCTCAGCGCCAACACCGACTACTACGGGGGGCGCCCACATTTCGACCGGCTGGTCGAGAGGATCATTCCCGACGCCTCCAGCGCCGCCACCAGCCTGCTGTCGGCTGAGGTCAACTGGCAGCCGGACGCGCCCCATGCGGAGATCAAGCAGCTCAGGGGTTCGGGCACCTTCGTCCGCCAGTACCCCGACATGGGCTACTACGACGTCCGCTTCAACGACCGTCCTGACCACCTCTTCGGCGATAAACGGGTGCGGCAGGCGTTCGCCTACGCGATCGACAAGGAGGCCCTGGTCAAGGACGTCACCGGTGGGGCCGGCACCGTTGCCTGGGGGGACATCCTGCCCACCTCCTGGGCGTATGACAGCGACGCAGCGGTGCGCTACAGGGTGAACTTGGACAGGGCGCGCCAGCTCCTCACCGACGCCGGTTGGACGCCCGGGGCGGACGGCATCCTGACCAGGGGTGGGAAGCGCTTCAGCGTCGACTTCTACGTGCGCAGGGACGCCGATGTCCGCAACCGGGCCGCGGCCGAGATCGCCACCAAGGTCAAGGCGATCGGGATGGAGCTCAAGGTCTCCCCGGCGGACTTCGACGTCTTCTTCGACCCCCTCAAGCAGGGCAAGTTCGACATCGCGCTCTCCGGCTTTGCGACGGGACCAGACCCCGACGACTACTACATCTTCCACTCCAGCCAGCTTCGGCCCGAGAAGAACCCCAGCGGCGTCAACTGGTCGGGATACTCCAACCCCGAACTCGACCGATTGATCGACCTGGAGCGATCGACGCTGGCCTCCGACCCGGCGCGGACGCGCAGTCAGCGCCGCAGGATCTTCAGCCAGATCGAGAAGATCCTCAGCGACGACGTCGTCACCTACTTCCTCTGGGCGGACAACACCGTCCAGGGGTTCGACAGCCGGGTCGGCGGCGTCGGCAGCGGGACCCTGGTCAACGTCGACTACGGCCGGAACGTCAGAACCTACGCCGACTGGTACCTGAAGAAGCCCTGATCAGAGAGCGTCCAGGGCCACCAAAACGACCCCCGCGGCGCCGCACCGATTTGACAAACCAGGGCCCGGCCCATATGTTTGCGGCTGGAGTACCGAAGCGGCCCAGGGGTGGCCGCACCTGCCATCGGCGCACTCTCGCCCCGACTTCGCGGTCGGGAAGAGGATGGCAGTCAGCAGACTTCGAGGAGTGACCAGCACCGAAAAAGCTCGGCCAATCGCTGCCGCTGGTTGCGGCGGCGTCCTCGGGAAGACCGGCTAACAAGGAGGAGTGGTTTGCTTCTTTCTCAGTTCAAGCTCAGGGCGAGCGCCCTGGGCGTGGTGGGCCTCATGGGGCTCGCCGCATGCGGTAACGGTGGAGGCGGAACGAGCACGGCTCTGGCCTCCGACCAGACCCTGAAGTTCCCCGTCTTCGGCGACTTCGGGACCCTCGACCCGGCCGAACTCAGCGCCGAGGTCGACTCCGAGATCGCGCAGAACGTCTTCAACGGGCCGTTCAAGTTCGACAATGACCTCAACATCCAGCCTGACCTGGCCACCGAGGTTCCGACCACCAGCAACGGTGGGATCTCGGCTGACGGCCTGACCTACACCATCAAGCTGCGCAAGGACGTGACGTTCTCGAACGGTGACAAGTTCACGTCAGCCGATCTTCTGTACTCCTGGAACCGCGCCGCCGCGCTCCAGGGTCCATACGCGAGCAACCTCAGTGCGGTCGACGGCTTCAGTGCCGTGGCCAAGGCGGTCAAGAACTTGAAGCCGACCAAGGCCCAGGCGAAGGCCGACCCGAACACCACCCAGGTGTTCAACAAGGCTGTGGAGGCCTTGCTCGAGGCCAAGGATCCCAAGACCACAATGGCGGGTCTGACCGCGCCCGACGACTACACCGTAAAGGTGCACCTCTCGGCGACCGCCGGTTGGTTCGTCTCGGCCGTCGCGCTCGAGGGCACCACCGGCATGGTCGTGGACAAGAACGCGATTTCCAAGAACCCGCGCGACTGGTGGCAGACTCCTACCAGCCTGGTCGGAACGGGAGCGTTCAAGATGACCGGGTACACCTCGAAGCAGTCGGTCGACTTTGCTGCCGTGGACAATTGGTGGGGTTCGCCCAAGCCAGTCCTCAAGAAGATCCACATCGACCAGCGCGATCCTGGAGCCGCGTCCCAATCCAGTGCGATCCAGCAGTGGGAGCAGGGTAAGTACGACATCGTCGGCTATGGCGGTTGGAGCAACCTGCCCAAGGAGGACATCCTGCGGATCCAGAAGGACAGCAACGAGGTCAAGAAGCTCACGCTACAGCCCAAGGTGCGCACCACCTACGTGACCTTCAACGTCAACTCCAAGCACCCGGCCAAGGGTCCATTCACCGACACCAACCCCAAGGCCAAAGAGCTTCGTGAGGCCTTCGCCCTCGCGGTCGACAAGACCGCCCTGGCGAAGACCGTCTGCAGCAACGTCACCTGCGCCGCCGCGACCGGCGGCGTCATCACCAAGGGTCTGACGGGATACCTGGGCGACGGGGCTGACCCACTCGGTAAGTTCGATGCCACCAAGGCCAAGGCCGACCTCAAGGACGCCGATCCCACTGGGGCCCTGACCAAGAGCCTCAAGTACAGCTACAACACCGGCGCCCCCAACGATGACGTGGCCACCTTCCTGCAGAGCCAGTGGAAGCAGAACCTTGGCCTCGATGTGTCCCTCGATCCACAGCAGGACACCACGACATTCATCAACGACCGTTTCGCCGGCAAGTTCGTGATGTCCCGCGACGGCTGGCAGGCGGACTACAACCATCCCCAGGACTGGTTTGACAACCTCTGGGGCCAGCAGCAGGAGGATGCCGGGTCGAACAGCAGCGGGTACGCTCCCAACGCGACCGACCAGTACAACACTCTCCTGACCAAGGCAGATGGCCTGCCGTTGGACCAGGCGCTGCCGAGCTACAAGCAGATCAGCCAGCTGCTGATCAGCGACGTTGTCTACATCCCGCTCTACTACTCGGTTGGTCAGTTCCTGATCCAGCCGTGGGCCAAGGGGGCGGGCACCAACAACTTCTTCGATCACTACTGGAACGAGATTTCGATCCAGCAGCACTCCTAGGCTGAACCGAGACGGCGCCCAGAGCAATCTGGGCGCCGTTTCTTTTTGTCAATTCGCATCAACGCGCGGATAATGAGGCCACATGCTGACGCGGGGCACGGTGGTCTACATCTCCCAGCGGCTGGCGATGATCGTCTTCACGGTCTTCGCGGTTTCCTCGATGGTCTTCCTGGGCGTGCACCGCCTGCCGGGGAACGCCTTCATCAGCGAACGCGTAAGGGGTCCGCAGCTCGCGCAGGTACTCCACGAGTATGGCCTCGACCGTCCGCTGCCGGTCCAGTACACCGAGTACATGACCAACCTCCTGACCAAAGGTGACCTCGGCGTCTCCTTCGTCAACCGCGGCGAGAAGATCACCCCGCTGGTGCTGCGCGAGGCCAGCGTCAGCGCCGAGGTCGGCGGGACGGCGCTGATCATCACGATCGGCGTCGGGATGCTCTTCGGGATCCTGGCTGCGGTGCGACAGAACACGTGGGTCGACTACGTGCTGACCACCTCGGCGGTGGTGGGGTACAGCATGCCCTCGTTCGTCAGCGCCGCCTTCCTGTTACTGATCTTTGGAACGTTCCTGTACAAGGTCACCGGAGGCACCGTCTATTACCCCATCGGCTGGACCGGCACCTATGGGGACCCCTTCGAGCTGTCCCTACCGGCGATAGCGCTCGGGCTTCCGTATGCCAGCTTCGTCGCCCGACTCACCCGCGCCAGCATGCTGGAGGTGATCCGCCAGGACTACGTTCGCACGGCGCGGGCCAAGGGCCTGTCCGAGCAGGTCGTGATCGTCCGCCACGCCCTGCGCAACGCCCTCATCCCGGTGACCACGATCCTCGGCCCGCTGGTCATCGGCCTGATCACCGGGAGCGTGGTGATCGAGGACATCTTCGGCATTCCCGGCCTCGGGAAGGAGTTCGTCCAGAGCATCCTGCTCCACGACTACAACATCGTGATCGGCGTCTTCACCGTGTATGCCGCCATGATCGGGCTGGCCAACCTGGCGGTCGACCTGGCCTACACGGTGATCGACCCCAGGATTCGCTACTGATGGCCGTCGCCGGCGTCCAGCCGGAGGATTTCGCCGGCGGCGGCACGATCGTCCGCGAGCAGACCAGCCTCTGGATGGACGGCTGGCGGCGGCTGCGGCGCAACCGCCTCGCGCTGGCGGCCACGATCTACCTCAGCCTGCTGATCGTGGTCGCGTTGATCGCCCTGAAATGGACCCCCCACGACCCGAACGCGCTGTCGCTCACCGATAACTACGCAGGTCCGAGCGCCGCCTTCCCGTTCGGCGGCGACCACCTCGGACGCGACCTCCTCAGCCGGCTGATGATCGGCGCCCAGGTGTCGCTGGTGGTGGGTCTCGGCACCCAGGTGATCGTGGTCGCCGTGGGGGTTGTGCTGGGGCTGGCGGCCGGTTATTTCCGCGGCTGGGTCGACAACATCCTGAGCCTGATCATCAACGTCTTCTACGGCATCCCCGACCTGCTGGTGGCGCTGATCCTGGTGGTCCTCCTGGGAAGCCCCGGCATCAGCAAGATCATCATCGCGATTGCGGCCACCCGCTGGATGGACATGGCGCGCCTGGTTCGGGGCCAGGCGCTCTCGCTGCGCGAGCGCGAGTTCATCGAGGCGGCCAAGGCCTCGGGGGCCAAGCCCGCCAAGGTCATCTTCGGGCACCTGCTGCCCAATTCGATGGGGCCGATCATCGTCCAGGCCACGATCGGGATCCCTGCCGCCATCCTCTTCGAGGCCTTCCTGAGCTACCTCGGCCTGGGCGTCAAACCCCCCACGCCGTCCTGGGGCTCGATGTCCGCCGAGGGCGTCCAGGCCCTGCGCCTGGCGCCCCACGTCGTGATGCCGCCGGCGATCGCGCTGGTGGTCACCCTGCTGGCCTTCAACTTCCTCGGCGACGGCCTGCGGGATGCCTTCGACCCCAGGCAGAAGCGCTAACCTGGGCGCCCGTGGCTAATCCCATACTGCAGGTCAAGAACCTGCGCACCGACTTCTTCACCGACGACGGCGTGGTCCACGCGGTCCGCGACGTCAGCTTCGACCTCAACCCCGGCGAGACGCTGGGCATCGTCGGCGAGTCCGGTTGCGGCAAGAGCGTCACCGCGATGTCGATCCTGGGACTGGTCCAGACCCCGGGCAAGGTGGTCGGGGGCGAGATCCTCTACCAGGGCGATGACCTGACCAAGCTCTCCTCGGAGGAGATGCGCGAGATCCGGGGGCGGGACATCGCCATGATCTTCCAGGACCCGCTGAGCTCGATGAACCCGGTGCTCAAGGTCGGCTACCAGCTCGAGGAGGCCATGCTGGCGCACAAGAAGCAGGCCAAGCAGGGCGTCAAGGCCCGCGTCGTCCAGTTGCTGCAGCAGGTGCGCATCCCCGCGGCGGCAAACCGCGTCAAGGACTACCCTCACCAGTTCAGCGGGGGAATGCGCCAGCGCGCGATGATCGCCATGGGGCTCAGCAACGAGCCCGGCATCCTGATCGCCGACGAGCCGACGACGGCGCTGGACGTGACCGTGCAGGCCCAGATCCTCGAGCTCCTGCGTGACCTCAACGAGGAGCTCGGCACCTCGATCATGCTGATCACCCACAATCTCGGCGTGGTCGCCGGCCTGTGCAAGCGGGTCATCGTGATGTACGCGGGCGAGATCGTCGAGCAGGGCCCGGTGGAACAGATCTTCGCCAACCCCCAGCACCCCTACACGTGGTCCCTGCTGCGCGCCATCCCCCGCATCGACTCCGACCGCCACGAGCGGCTGGTGTCGATCGAGGGGTTGCCCCCGGACCTGATCCAGCCGCCGCCGGGGTGCGCCTTCCACCCGCGCTGCCCCTTCCGGGTGGAGAAATGCTTCACCGACCCGCCGCCCCTGGTCAACGTCGCGACCCACCAGGAGGCCGCCTGCTGGGTGACTATGAATCGGGCTTACGACGAGATGGGAGCGGGGACGATCACCGACATCCGGCCTGGCGCCGCCTCCGGCATCCATCCCAAGAAGCGCGCCGTGACTGCCACCACCGTGGCGGGGGCCGAGGTCACCGCGGACATCAAGGGTGTCTGAGATCAGCAAGGCCGCCACCGGCAGGGGGAGCGGCCGCGGTGGGGCGGCCGCGCCGGCCGGGCCAACCCTCGAGCCGCTGGTCACCACGCGGCGCACGTCCAACGTACGCCGGGACGGTGAGCCGCTGCTGCGCGCGGTGGGGGTGACCAAGCACTTTGGCGCGGGGCTCCTGACCTCGGTCAAGGCCGTCGTCGACGTCAGTTTCGAGATCTATCCAGG
>DAINSI010000048.1:0-18085 GCA_036741395.1 Candidatus Dormiibacterota bacterium | reverse complement strand
CTGCAGAACGACATCCTCAAGGAGTTCATCGCCCAGAAGGAGTTCATCTTCCCGCCTGAACCCTCGATGCGGCTGGTCGTCGACACCATCGAGTTCTGCGCCCGCGAGGTTCCCAGGTGGAACACTGTCTCGGTGTCGGGGTACCACATCCGTGAGGCCGGGGCGACGGCGGTGCAGGAGCTGGCCTTCACCCTGGCCGACGGCTTCGCCTACGTCGACGCCGCGATCGCGCGGGGGATGGATGTTGACGAGTTTGCGCCTCGCCTCTCCTTCTTCTTCGACGCCCATATCGACTTCTTCGAGGAGATCGCCAAGTTCCGCGCCGCCCGCAGGATCTGGGCTCGGCACATGCGGGAGCGCTACGGCGCCAGGGACGAGCGCTCCTGGAAACTGCGCTTCCACACCCAGACCGCCGGCGTATCTCTGACCGCCCAACAGCCCGAGCTGAACATCGCCCGAACCGCGGTGGAGGCGATGGCCGCGGTCCTCGGGGGCACCCAGTCCCTGCATACAAACGCCATGGACGAGGTGCTGGCGCTGCCCACCGACCGCTCCGCGCGGATCGCGCTGCGCACCCAGCAGATGATCGCCACCGAGACCGGCGCGGCCAACACCGTCGACCCCCTCGGCGGCAGCTACTTCATGGAGTCCCTGACCCGGCAGATGGAGGATGGCGCTGAGGCGTACTTCCGGCAGATCGAGGAGATCGGCGGCGTGATCCCGGCCATCGAGGAGGGATTCTTCCAGCAGGAGATCGCCGACGCCTCATTCCGTTACCAGGCCGAGCTGGAGCAGAAGAAGCGAGTGGTCGTGGGGGTCAACGACTACACCGGCGGCAACGACGAGGACCAGCTTGAGATCCTCCGGATCAGCAACGAGGTCGAGGCTGCCCAGGTGGAGCGAGTGCGCAGGCTGCGCGCGAGCCGCGACGCGGCCGCCGCCTCGAAGGCGCTGGAGCAGCTCCGCCGCGCCGCCCGGTCGGCCGAGGCGAACCTCATGCCCTCCCTCATCGAGTGCGCGCGCGCCTACTGCACCGAGGGCGAGATGATGGGCGCCATGGTCGACGCCTTTGGCCTCTATACCGAGAAAGCCATCATCTAGATGAGCGGTGGCCAGCCGCTCCGCATCATCCTCGCCAAGGTGGGCCTGGATGGTCACGACCGGGGCATCAAGGTGGTCGCGCGGGCCCTTCGTGACGCGGGCTTCGAGGTCATCTACATCGGCCTGCGCCAGACCCCCGAGATGGTGGTCGAGGCTGCCCTTCAGGAGGACGCGCGTCTGATCGGGGTCTCCCTCCATTCGGGGGCCCACATGACCCTGCTGCCCGCGGTCATGGATGAGCTCCGGCGCAAGGGGGCCGAGGATATCGTCGTCTTTGGTGGCGGCATAATCCCCGCCGCGGACATCGCCGAGCTCAAGTCTGACGGTGTCGCCGAGCTCTTCACCCCGGGGACGCCACTGACCGACATCATCGCGTGGGTCAGAGAGAACGTCGAGGCGGTCCCGACCTAGGCCCGAGGGCACACCTGGCCCCGAGAGCAGACCTGGTGCCCGATTTAGTGAGTGCGTTACCGCCACGTCACGGGCCGCCGCCGCGCCGTTACCAATTCCTCGCCGAACCTCAATCGCCGCCGCGGTACGGTGGCCTCATGAACATTCTGGGAGTTCGCACAATGCCTGCCCTGCCGTTGGCCAGCCTCTCATTGCTCGCGTCGTTGGCGGCGGAAGATCCTGCGGAGATTCTCGGCGATCCCTGGCGCCCGGTTGACAGCGATCCCGACAAGCCCCGCGTACCCAACCCCGCACGCCTCGCGATCGCGCACCTGACCCGGCGCTTCCACTAGTCGGGGGGGCCGGCGGTGGTGCCGGCCTCAGTACCCTGGCTTCTGCGACCATGGGGCGCGATGGACATCGAGGTACGCCCGGTTGGTGAGGCTGAGTACGAAGCGTATGGCCGCGCCATCTGCCTTGCTTTCGGCGTCGACTACAAACCGGAGGAGCAGGACCGAGAACGTCGCCTGATCCCGCTTGAGGAAACCCTGGCGGCCTTCGAGGGCGCGAAGCTCGTCGGCACCGAAGGCGCGTTCCGGATGACCCTGTCGATCCCAGGAGCCCGTGTGCCCATGGCGGGGATCACGTCGGTATCGGTACTGCCAACGCACCACCGCCGCGGCATCCTCACGGCGATGATGCGCGCCCGGCTGGCGGCGATGCACGAGCAGGGCGAGTGGCTGGCGGGGTTGTGGGCGTCGGAGAGCGTGATCTACGGGCGCTTCGGCTACGGCGTCGCCAGCGAACGGGCCGGACTCGAGATCGAGACCAGCCGGGCCGCGTTCGCCGCGCCGTTTTCGGACCCGGGGGCGATCCGGCTCGTCGAGAGACAGGAAGCGCTCCGGGTCATCCCGCCGATCTTCGCGGCCGCTGCCGCCGACTGGCCGGGGACGATCGACCGCGACGAGAGATGGTGGCAGCATCTCTGGCACGATCCCAAGGAAGATCGGGGGGGCCGCACCGGGCTGCTCTTCGCCGTCCACGCCACCGCTGGGACCGATGGGACCGACGACGGTTACGCGGTGTACCGGACCAGGTTGAGCTGGGGGACCGGCGCGGATTCCGAGTTGTCCCTGGAGGAGCTTGTGAGCGGCTCGGTCATCGCTTACACCGCCCTGTGGCGGTTCCTCCTGGACGTCGACCTCATGCCCCGGCTGGTGGCCTACCGACGCCCGGTCGACGAGCCCCTGCGCTGGATGCTCGCCGAGCGCCGGCTGGTCCGCACGCGCATCGACGAGGCGCTATGGCTTCGCCTGGTCGACGTTGCCGCGGCCCTGGCTGCGCGTCGGTACAGCGCGGAGGGCAGCGTGGTCATCGAGGTCGTCGATGCCTTCTGCCCCTGGAACGCCGGGACCCTGGAGCTGGATGTCGGGCCCGACGGTGCGCGGTGCCGCCCGACCTCGAAGGCGGCGGACCTGACGGCCACTGCCGCCGACCTGGCCGCCGTCTACCTCGGCGGGGTCAGCGTAGCCACGCTGGCCCGCGCCGGGCGGATCCTGGAGCAGGCTGCTGGGGCCGGGGCGCGGGCGGACGAGCTTTTTCGGTGGAGTCGCGCCCCCTGGTGCGACCGCCTTTTCTAACAATTTGATCTCGCGATGCCCGCAGGTTTTCCCCTCCGGTCGGGCACGCATGTCTAGACTGAACTGGTAACCGCAGGAGGTACCACCACTCATGAGCATCGCCACCAGGCCGCCTTCCCCAACCGCAACCACCGACTGGAAGAAGCAGGTGGACGAGCAGCTGGCGACGCTGCAGCAGCACAAGAATGAGTGGGCGGCCCTACCCGTCAGCCGTCGCATTGCGTATCTCGACGAGGTTCGCCGGCGGGTCCACGCTTCCGCGCCACGCTGGGTTGAGGCAGCCTGCCAGGCCAAGGGCCTGCGCATGGACGCGCCGGCGGCAGGCGAGGAGTGGAGCTCCGGGCCGTGGGCGTTGATCTTTGGCGTCAACCGGTATATCGAGAGTCTGCGGCAGATTGAGAAGAGTGGCTCCACCAGTGTCAAGCCCGGCGATGTTCGCACCCGGCACGACGGCCAGGTGGTGGTCAAGGTCTACCCTGAGACGGCCATCGACAACCTCCTCCTCAACGGCGTGCGCGCAGAGATCTGGATGGAGCCGGGGGTGACGGCCGGCAACCTTGCCGAGAACATGTCCGGCGCCTACCGCAAGCTGCCCGAGACCGGGGTGGTGTCCCTGGTGCTGGGCGCCGGGAACATCTCCAGCATCGCGCCGATGGACGTGCTCCACAAGATGCTCGCCGAGCACAGCGTGGTGCTCCTGAAGATGAACCCGGTCAATGACTACCTGGGGCCGATCTTCGAGGACGTCTTCCAGCTCCTGGTTCGTGACGGCTTCCTGGCCATGACCTACGGCGGCCCGGAGGTGGGGGAGTACATCACCAAACATGCAGGCGTCGAAGAGATCCACATGACCGGCAGCGACAGGACCCATGACGCCATCGTCTGGGGCACCGGTCCGGAGGCCGCCGAGCGCAAGCAGAGCGGCAAGCCCCAGAACCCACGACGGATGACCAGCGAGCTCGGCAACGTGACCCCCCTGATCGTCGTCCCGGGCCCCTGGGACGCTGCCGACGTCCGCTTCCAGGCCGAGCACATCGTGACCACCAAGGTGCACAACGCAGGCTTCAACTGCATCGGCACCCAGGTCGTGGTGATGCCGGAGAAATGGGACCGCGCAGACGCCCTGCTCGCCGCGGTGCGGGAGATCATGGTCAAGACGCCGCCCCGCAAGGCCTACTACCCCGGGGCCGCGCAGCGCCAGCAGGCGATCGTCGAGAGCCATGGCAACGCTGAGATGGTCGACAGTCGGCCGGAGAATGAGGTGCCCCGCACCCTGGTCACCGGGCTTGACAGCAAGGACGCCGCGGAGAGCTGCTTCCGACAGGAGTGCTTCGTCAGCGCGCTGGCCACCACCGAGGTCCCGGGCGCAAGCCCGATCGAGTTCCTGCGCAACGCCGTCAAGTTCTGCAACGAGAACCTGTGGGGCACCCTGGGGGCGACCCTGCTGATCCACCCCGCCACCATGAAGCAGATGGGCCCGGCCTTCGAGGACGCCATCGCGGACCTCCGGTACGGCACCATCGGGATCAACATCTGGTGTGGGGTCGGGTTTCTCCTGGCTGAGACCGCCTGGGGCGCCTACCCCGGCCACACCCTGGACGACGTCCAGAGCGGGATCGGCTTCGTCCACAACACCAAGCTGTTCGACAGGCCCCAGAAGAGCGTCATCTACGGCCCCTTCTACCCCTACCCCCGGAGCATGTTCAAGGGCCAGATGACGATGCTGCCCAAGCCGCCCTGGTTCGTGTTGCATCGCCACGGGCATGACGTCAATCGCCTCTTCACCAGCTATGAATTCGACCACAAGCTGGGGCGCATCCCGGGCATCTTCGGTGCCGCCCTGCGTTCCTGACCTGCTAACGGTGGGTTGAGGCCGACGGGCTGGGTGATGGGCCGCCCGCCGGCGGATGGTAGCGAAGCGGGCCGTTGAGGGCCAGCACCAAAAAGATCCCGATGACCAACATCGCCACCACCGCCCCGACGATGTAGAAGAGTTCGTTGGGTTCCTCGATGGGCACCACCTCCGGGCCGTCGGACGCGGCCATCGGGATGACCTCCAGCGGCAACGGCTTGGCCTCGTAGGTCACGTAGCTGTTGCCGGTGAACTGCTCTGTGAGCTCGTTCATGACCTCGCGGATCTGGGCCCGGCTGAGGGGCGGGCGTGATGGCCCCGCGCTCGCCGACGGCTCCGGTCCAGGGGCGGCGGGCGGCGGGCTCGAGTCCTCGTCCTCAGGCAGTTTCTCCACCAGTTCCTGCGACTGGTAGAGGCGCGCCAGTGCCCGCGAATCGGGCAGAGCCTCGTTGCGGTCCAACAGCGCCTCGACGCGCCTGGTCTCGGCGGGGGTCCGCTGAGGGGGGCCGGCGGCCCTCGCGGCCTCTGCCTTCGCACGCGCCTCGGCAAGAATTGCCGTGAGCTTGTCGCTACCCTGAGACGCCAATGTCGGTTTCCATTACTTTGGCCGCGGCTATCATGACCGCAGGATGAGCAATGTCATCGCCGTGGCCAGCAGCAAGGGAGGGGTTGGCAAGACGACCACCTCGTTCTCGCTCGCCGCCGCCGCGTCATCCTGGGGCTCGGTGATGGTCATCGACCTCGACCCCTCCATCTCGCTGACCACACAGATGAAACTGCCCATCACCGGGGCGACTATAGAAGATGTCGTGACCGGCCACTGTGCCCTCGAGGACGCCCTCGTGGCCACTCCCGAGGGTCTGCTCGCAGTGCCGGGGAGCCGGGAGATGTACAAGCACCTGGTCACCGTCGAGCAGTTGCGCGAGATCTTCGGGTCGGCGCTGGGAGCCGTGGACCACATCATCCTCGACACGCGGCCGGCGCTCGAGGCGCTGGCCGCGCCGATGCAGTTCGCCACCAAGATCGTCATCCCCACGTACCTCGACGGCGTCTCGATGCCGGTAACCGCCGACACCATCCACCTGGCGTTGGAAATTGGCGAAGCCAGGAAGGTGGCCGGGGTCCTGGCGACCAACGTCCGCCGTCCCCTGACCAAGCTGGCCCGTGACCTCTACGAGAGCCTGCAGGCGTCCGGGGTCGGCATGGAGTGCGTGGTCTGGAACACGGTGCAGTGGCCCACAGCTCTGGCGTCCGGCGGGCTCTCCGGCTTCCCGGACCTCAAGCAGGCGGCCGACGAGGTTTTCAACGAGGTCATCAAGCGCACCGCCCCCGAGAATGCCCTGCGGCTGTACGCGGAGGCCTGGCGCAAGGTCGAGTAGCCGCCCCGGGTCAGGGCTCCGGCGTGGCGGGAAAGAGCAGGGGACGGACCTCGACGGGGAATTTCTCCAGCAGGGCGGCGGGCGGTTGGAAGCGGCTGGTGGCGGCACTGCGACGTTCGATCATGTCGCGCATCACCATCGTCATCAGTTCCTTGCAGGCGTCGACCGGCAGCGAGGCGGCCTCGAACTCGGCGCTGTGCTCGTCGATGAACGCACAGATGTCCACCTCGACCTGGCCGAGCAGTGACTCCAACTCGAGCGTGGCTCGAGCCTCCGACTCGGCGGACTCCCGCTGGCGGGCCTTGGCGGCGTATATCTGGGCGGTGTAGGGGAGGGCCACGGCGGCGGCCTCGCGTTGCAGCCGCACGACGCCGTCAAGCCGCCCCTTGGGGATCCGTTCGACCCAGGCGCGGCGGTCCGCGGCGGTGCCCAGGGCGCAACTCGCGTAGTAGCCGTGGGCCTTGTCCAGGGCACGCCTGGGGGCCAGGAAGTTGCAGGTCCAGATCGGCTTCAGGGGACGGTGCAGGCTGTCGAACGGCATGAAGCGGCGGGCCGCGTACGCCGGACAGTCGTCGAAGTCCTCCCTGAACGGGCGCTCGAACGGGCACTCGTCGGCGGGCCGGGCGCCGTCCTTCTCGGCGCCCTCGAGCGGGCTACTTCCGGCGGCTGACACGTGGGCTGGAGGGCTTGCTCTTGGCCGCCGGCTTGGCGGTAGCTGTCACCTTAGCCCTGGCCGTCTGCTTCTCCTTTGCCGGGCCGCCGCCCTTCTCCTCGCGCTCGTGCAACTCCCGCTTCAGCACCTTGCCGGTGGGGTTGCGGGGAAGCTGGTCGAGGAACTCGACGTCTCGCGGCACCTTGAACCGCGCGAGGTTGGAGCTCACGTACGACTTGAGCGCGTCCTCGGTGATGCTGGCGCCCTTCTTCTTGACCACGAAGGCCTTCAGCCGCTCCCCATAGTGCGGATCCTTGACGCCGATCACGGCCACCTCCTGCACCGCCTGGTGTTTCTGCAGGACATCCTCGATCTCGCGGGGGAAGACGTTCTCACCGCCGGACACGATCATCTCGTCGTCACGGCCCTCGACGAATAGGCGCCCGTCCTTGTCGAACCGGCCCATGTCGCCGGTGCTCAGCAGCCCGTCGATCGCCGCCTTGGTGCCGCCACCGGTGTAGCCTTCGAACTCGATCTGGTTGGCGACGAAAATCCGCCCGACCACGCCCTCGGCGACCTCCTTGTCCTGGTCGTCGAACAGCCGGACCACGGTGTTCCACGGCGGCTTCCCCGCGGTGCCCGGTGCGGCGCGAAGGTCCTTTGGGGTTGCGATCGTGGCCCACGCGACCTCCGTCGATCCGTACAGGTTGTACAGGGTGTCGCCGAACGCGTCCATCCACTTCGTCCCCAGCTCCCCCGGGAGCGCCGAGCCGCTGGCCGCCACCACACGGAGACTGGAGGTGTCGTACTTGCGGCGCGTGCGGGTGGGCAGCTCCAGGATCCGCTGCATCATCACCGGGACCACCGCGAGCACTGTGGCCTCGGTGCGTTCAATCGCCGCCAGGGTTTCCTCGGGGTCGAACTTGCGCTGCAGTATGTACGTCGACGACAGCATCATACCGAAGGTGAAATGCGCGAAACCCCAGCTGTGGAACAGGGGCGCCGCGATCAGGGTGCGATCCCGTGAGTGCAGCGGGATCGCCGAGAGCAGGGCGACCGCGGGGTCCAGGCTCTTGGGCTGCGAGTGCGAAGCGCCCTTAGGGGTCCCGGTCGTGCCTGAGGTCAGGATCACCACCTTGCCGGGCTCCTTGGGTGGCGAGGGGGAGCCCTGGGACCCGCGCTCGATCATCTCCTCGAGGGTGGGGTCGGTCAGGTGCTGGCCCTTGTGCCAGGCAACAAAGCGTTTGCGGTTGCGACGGGCGCCCCCGATCATCTCGGTGAACTCCGCGTCGTAGACAATCGCCTCTGCCTTTTCGCGCTTGACCACCTCGCTGAGCTGGGGGCCGGCAAACGACGTGTTGAGGAAGAGGGCATTGGCGCCGATCTTCGACAGCGCCACGATCGTCTCGACGAAGTAGCGGTGGTTGCGACACATCACCGCCACGTTGTCCTCGGCGCTGATGCCGGCCTCGACCAGGGAGTGGGCCAGGGCATTGGTTCGCTTGTGGACCTGGTCGAAGGTCAGCGTCCCGATCTCGTCGAGGATTGCGGGCTCGTCGGGGTAGAGAGCCGAGGAGGCCTCGAAGCCCGCCGCCGGCGTGTTGCCCCAGCGCAGCAGGGAGAGGATCACGCGGGCGATGCGGTCGGGCCGCTCGGCGCGGATGATCCCGGCGCGGTACCCCGTCTCCGCGAACATCCGGCCGGAATCGACGCGCTTCTGGACCTCGCTGAGGACGTTGTCGGGCCGGGCGGCTTTGATGATCCTGCCGGCCAGCTCGGTCAGGTCCACGTTATGCCGTCCTCGGCTGGGGGACCTGTCCGATCCCCGCGGCCTCGGCCCACTCGGACGTCGGGATGCCCTCCGGACGGGCGATGCGATGCGGCTTGCCGGGGGGCAGCCCGCGGAGCAGGGTCCAGTTGTCCGCCTGGCGCAGCTGCTCGGCGACGGTGTGCTGTGCGGTCTCGATCACCTCGTTGCGCCGGCGCCCGCTCATGTAGTTGTTGCCCATGGTCCGCAGGTCGCGCGCGGTGGGCTGGACCAGGACCACCTCGGTGCCGGTGCTGCGCAGGGCCCGCGTCTCCTGGCCCAACCGGCGCCCGAAGCCGGCTCGCAGCGCCGCACCGACGCGCGCGGCGGGTCGCAGGCCGCTGGGCTGGTGCCGCGAGGACATCGGGTTGAGGCAGATGACCAGGTCCAGCCGGGCGTCCGCGAGCAGGTCGATGTTGGAGACGGAGTGGACCCCGCCGTCGAGGTAATCCCGCCCCGCGATGCGCACCGGGTGGTAGAAGCCCGGCACCGCGCAGGACGCGGCCACGGCGTCAGCGAGGTCGGCCTTGGGGGCACCGGGCTTGCCGAAGGCAACCCGCTCAAGGGTCCCGCAGTCGACGGCCACCGCCCAGTAGTTGGGGTGCGGTGCCCACCCGGACGGCACCACCCGCCGGATGACCTGCTTGAGCGGCTCGGTGGAGATGACCCCGCGTGGGCCGAGCGCGATCAAGCCGCCGATCGCCGGTATGGAGCCGGGGTTGGTGACCAGCTTGTAGGCCAGTTCGGGCGACCCCAGCAGCACCCGCGGCCAGCCCCGGTGCAGCGTGTACCTCGCGCCACCGGAACGATCCGCGGTCTCCGCCGGCTCTCCCGCGGCATCGACCAGGCCCTTAAAGGTCTCCCCGGCCGAGTGCGCGATCATGAACCACGGTGGGACGCCGGCTGCCAGCAGGGCGCCCATCATGCTGCCCGCCGAGGTGCCCACGATGTAGTCCGCGGTTGCCGGGTCCCACCCGGTCTCGGTAGCCAGCGCGTGTAACGCGCCCGTGATCCAGGCGCCGCCCATCACCCCGCCAGCCCCCAGTACCAGCCCCACCCTCATCTTTTTGTTCGCTGCTTGGCGCAACTTTCCTCCCAGCGTTGGTGTCGCGTTTCCGGGGGGGCGTACGGTTTCACGCCCGCCAATCATGTTACATTCCCCTCGAGCCCGGCCCGCGCCGGCGCATTATGAACGCAGCCAACGTATCACCAGACCGCGGCGCCGACGCCCTCCTGGAGTTCCTCGAGGGCCGCGCCGGTGCCGCCCCGGGCAAGCGGGCGGTCCTCACCCCCGATGTTCACAACGTGCCCGGGATGCGCGCATCCGGCAGTCCCAGGGTGGCCCTCCGGATGGATGGTGCGGACTCCTGGTCGGTGGAGATCGAGGACGGCCGCGTGGGCTTCTTGGGGTCGGGGACCCGGACCTCCATTTACGGCCGCCCGGAGGTGCTGGAGGCCATCATCAAGGGCACCGCGTCGGGGGTCGAGGCCTTCCTGACCGGCGATATCAAGGTGCGCGGCAACATCGCCATGTCGCTCCAGATCGAGGGCCTGTTCGCCAGCCGGAAGCGCCCGCGGCGGTTCCCGAAGCCCGCGGTGGTGCGCGCGCGTGGCGTCGACACCTTCTACATGGAGGCGGGATCCGGCAAGCCGATCGTTCTCCTCCACGGGCTGGGGGCCACCAACGCCTCGATGCTGCCCCCGCTCTGGGACCTGGCGCGCGACCACCGCGTGCTGGCGCCCGACCTGCCCGGCTTCGGCGAGTCGGGCAAGCCGGTCCGGACCTATGACTGCGCGTTCTTCGCGTCCTGGCTCAAGGACTTCCTGGACCAGGTGGGGGTCAAGAAGGCGATCCTGGTGGGCAACTCGCTGGGCGGACGAATATCGCTCGAGGCCGGGCTGACCATGCCCGAACGCATCGAGCGGATGGTCCTGCTCTGCCCCTCGCCTGCCTTCCTCCGCGGCCGCCAGGCGGTGCCCCTGGTGAAGGCCTTGAGGCCGGAGATGGCGCTGGTCCCGATGCTCCTTGGCCACGCCCAGGTGGCGCAGGTCGCCCGGTCGCTCTTCGCCCGGCCGGAGCGGCTACCGGACGCCTGGTATGACGCCTTTGCTGACGAGTTCCTGCGGGTCTTCCGCTCGCCGCGAGGACGGGTCGCGTTCTTTTCCGCAGCCCGCCAGGTCTACCTGGAGCCTGCCCGCGGGGACCTCGGGTTCTGGGACCGGCTGCCGGGGATGAAGGTCCCGTCGCTGTTCGTCTGGGGCGAGCGCGACTGGCTGGTGCCCGCCCGGTTCGAGCACCACGTCAGCAAGGCCCTGCCGATGGCCGAGTCCGTCGTGTTCGAGGACTGCGGGCACGTTCCCCAGTACGAATTCCCTGAGCGCACCAACAGCGTGATTCGAGGGTTCATCGGGGCGGGGTCTCAGGCCGCATAGTTACCGGCGATGGGTGACGAGCAGGAGCTCGATGGGGCGCCTGCCGCCGCGGCGGCGGCCGCCGGCACCGGGGTGGCAGCCGCCCTGGGTTCGCCGCCCGGGGTGTCCCACTGGCGGCGGATCTACAACCACCACATGTCCGAGAACCCCCGCCGTGAGCGCCTCATGCTCGCCACCATGGCGTTCGGGCTGACCTTCGCCATGACCCGGGCGCTGACCTCCGCCATCCGCCACAACGTGGGTCCCTTCCACAATGTCGGAGTGGGCGGCACCCATATCCACCACCTCGTCTGGGGGATCCTGCTGCTCCTGGTCGTGGGCTACGTCAGCCTGGTCGAGTTCGGCAGCCGCTCCTCGGTCGTCACCGGGGCGGCGGTGCGGTTGACCGCGATCGCCTTTGGCATCGGCGCGGCCCTGACGCTCGATGAGTTCGCCCTCTGGTTGAACCTCCAGGACGTCTACTGGGAGCAGAAGGGACGCGAGAGCATCGACGCTGTCGTGGTCTTCGGCTCCCTGCTGGCCGTCGGGCTCGTCGCCGCCCCGCTGATCCGAGGCCTGGCGTGGGAGGCGCGGGCGGCGATGCGAGGAATCAGCGAGGCGGAGCGCATCGCCCACATGGAGTACGAGCACATGCGTCGCCATCGTCCTGCCTCAGCCCCGGGCGAGGGCCCTCAGGAGACGGTCGACCGCCCCTCCTAGTCCGAACTCCTGCTTGAGCGCGTCGAGGCGCGCGGGGTCCGCGGGTCGCGACGGCACGGCGGCCGCGGGCCGGTCCAACGGGATGGTCATAACCGGCAGCACGACCCTCATGGCGCGCGTGAGGTAGTCGCGGTCGGCGTCGCTGAGCCGTCCATCCTGGAGCAGGCCCGCCAGCGACCCGTGGCGCCGGAGCAGGGTCGCCGCGGTCTTGGCGCCCACCCCCGGTAGCCCCGGTAGCCCGTCAGATGGATCCCCCCGCAGGATCGCGAAATCCCCATACAACCGCCCGGGCACCCCGTAGCGCCGTTCGATCTGAGCCTCGTCGATGACCTCGAGCTGGCCCGCGCCCTTGGGGTAGAGAACCCGGATGTCGGGGTCCCGTACCAGCGCGAAGAGGTCGCGGTCGCCACTGACGATGTCGACGCGGCCGCGAGCATGGACCAGGAGCGAGGCGATGACATCCTCTGCCTCGTACCCGGGAACGCCGATCCGCACCAGCCCAACCGCTTCCAGGACCTGGTTGATCATGGGCATCTGCGGCGCCAGCTCAGGCGGTATGGGCTCCTCCGTGCGGTGGCTCTTGTAGGTGGGCAGGGCATCGACCCGGAACTGCGGCCGCCAGTCGTCGTCGCTGGCCACGACCAGGTTGGCGGGGCGCATCTCGGCGATGAACCGGGTCAGGTAGTCGAGGAATCCGCGCACGCCGTTGACGGGCTGCCCGGTGGGGCTGACGACGGTGCGGGGGATGCCGAAGAAGGCGCGAAAGATGAGGCTCGAGCCGTCCAGCAGCAGCCAGTCGGGGCGCGAAGCCGGGGGCGAGGGCATCATCCGGGCCCAGTATGTCAGCCCGCCTCCGGCCGGATCCGGGTGGACCAACCGTCACTGCGGACGTACCCTGAAGAGACGCCAACCAGGGCGGCAGGAGGCGAAATGGAGCGCACCCCGGACAAAACCACCCCCGCGGAGAACCGTGACCAGCACCAGCGCGAGCAGGTCGAGGCGCAGGCTGCCGGAGACACCGGTGCCGAGCTCAAGGCCTTTGCCAAAGAGCTCGTGGACGACCAGGCCCAGTTCCCCAAGGACGTTGTCGAGGATTCCAAGGACCCCGATCGACGGGTCGACGAGGAGCAGGGAACTGCTACCCAGCCCGGCGCCGAGCCCGCGGAGCGCTAGCCGCTTCAGTCGACGATTGCGCCGCCTAGCGCGCAGGGTCCGTTGGGGGCCGCGGCCGCAGCCCAATCTGTGTCGAGCCTAGCGCAACGGGTCCCGAGATGAGAAACGTCGGCTGGGGCACCCGGCTGCGGGCAGGTTTCCTGCGCACCTTCAAGGGCCGGTCCGCCCGCGACGCCGCATGGGCCGACGAGCTGCCGGTCGGCGCCGGCCCCCCCGAGTCGTACGGCGTCGGCGCCCTCCACCTGGACATAAACCCGACCGGTCTGAAATCGGCGGGGACCAACCGCCCATCGGTGGTGTACGAGGTGAGCATCACCCGCGCCGATGATCTTCGGGCCTGGTCCTCGCGCTACGGATTTGCCCCTCGGGAGGCCTCGGCGCGGCACGCTGCCGACGCCGCACTCGACGAGTTGGAGGAGATCTGGCGCGACCATGACGGATGGTGGCGGCGGGTCACCGAGGGGATGAGCAAGGACGAGGTTGAGGCCATGGAGGACAGCCCCGCGGTACGACTGGATGATGGGGCCGCGCAATGGGTCGGGCCCGAGCTGGAGAGGCTGCGCGAGCGGCGAGAGCGCCGGGGGACCTGGCTGCCCCCGGAGGGTGGGGCCTAGCTCGGCCCCGCCAGCTTCGAGCCGGAGCGGACGGCGTCGCGCGCCGCCGTTGCCAGCCCGGCCGCGTCCAGCCCCCACTGGGCGAGGATGTCCTGCGCCCTGGCGTGGGGCAGGAAGCTGTCGGGCAGCGCCCTGACGCGGACCTTCCCCGCCAACCCCGCGGGCGCCAGCGCTTCGAGCACCGCGGCGCCGAAGCCCCCGCTGACCACGTTGTCCTCCGCCGTCACCAGCAGCGGGTATCGGTGCGCCCAGTCGGTCGCCAGGCGAGGATCGACGGGCTTGAGCCAGCGGGCGTTGACCACCCCCGCATCGATGCCCTCCTGTTCGAGGATTGCGGCGGCCTCCTGTGCCACGCTGACCATCCGTCCAATGGCCAGGAAGCACACGTCCTGACCCTTGCGGATCTCCTCCCAGCGGCCCACCGGCAGGGCCTCAACCGGCAGGTCCGGGGTTGATGGCGCCGGTCCCCGGGGGATCCGGATGGCCATCGGACCGTCCAGGGCCACCGCCGTCTCCAGCAGCGCGCAGAGCTCGGTGGCGTCCGCGGGGGCGGCGATCACCAGGTTGGGCATGGTGCGCATGTAGCTCATGTCGAAGATCCCGTGGTGGGATGCGCCGTCCGGCCCGGTCACGCCGGCGCGGTCGAGGATGAAGGTCACCGGTAGCTGGTGCATGCACACGTCCAGCAGCGCCTGGTCAAAGGCCCGCTGCATGAAGGTGGAGTAGATCGCGACCACCGGGTGCAGCCCTCCAAGGGCCAGCCCGGCGGCGAAGGTGACGGCGTGCTGCTCGCAGATGCCGACGTCGAAGAACCGCTCGGGGAACTCACGGCTGAAGTCCAGCACCCCCGTGGGCGAGGGCATCGCGGCGGTGATCGCCACCAGCTCGGGGTAGCGCGCCCCAGCCGAGAGCAACGCCTCGCTGAAAACGTTGGTGTAGGTCAGCTCCGTCTTCAAGGGCAGGCCGGTGCGGGGATCGGAGACGGGCACGGCGTGGAGCTTCTCGATCTCATCGCCGATCGCCGGGCCGTAGCCGCGACCCTTCTCCGTCACCACGTGGATCACCACCGGCTCGCCGAGCAGGCGGCTGCGCTGGAGCACGTCCTCCAGCTGGGCCTCGTCGTGGCCATCAACCGGTCCCGCGTACTTCAGCCCCAGGCTGTCGAAGATGGTCGTCGGCGCCACCAGCTGCTTGACGGACTCCTTGAGGCGGAAGGCGGCCTGGTCGGCGTGTCCGCCGACGACGGGAATGCCCTGCAGCCCCTGGCTGACGCGCTTCTTGAAGCTCTCGTAGCCCGGGCTGATGGTCAGCTGCGAGAGGTGACTGGCGAGGCCCCCGACGGTGGGGGCATAGGAGCGGCCGTTGTCGTTGAGGACGATCAGAAGGTTCGGCGGCTTGAGGTGGGCGATCTGGTTGAGGGCCTCATAGGCCATGCCCCCGGTGAGCGCGCCGTCCCCGATGACGGCGATGACGTGCCCTTCGGTGCCCTTGCGCAGGCGCGCCTCGGCGATGCCGAGGGCATAGCTGAGCGACGTCGAAGCGTGGCTGTTCTCGATGATGTCGTGCTCGCTCTCACGGCGCGACGGGTACCCCGACATCCCGCCCTCCTGGCGCAGCGTGGCGAAGTCGTCGCGGCGGCCCGTGACCAACTTGTGTACGTAGGACTGGTGACCCGTGTCCCAGACGATGGCGTCACGGGGACTGTCGAACACCCGGTGCAACGCCAGCGTCATCTCGACCACCCCGAGGTTGGGGGAGAGGTGGCCGCCGCTCTCGCTGACCCTCTGGATCAGGAACTCACGGATCTCGTCCGCGAGCTGGTCCAGCTGGGGTCGGTCCAGGCGCCGCAGGTCCGCCGGCGAGTTGATCTGCTCGAGCAAGCGTTCCACTACTTTCCTAGCGTACCGCGGGTGACCTGAGAGATCGGTGAGCGGCTGCATAGACTAGGTCACGATGTCCGACCTGCTCGAGTTGGCGCCTCCCGGGAAGGTGGTGCTGGTCCCGGGACGCGGCGAGATCTTCGTCCGGGACACGGGGGCCCGATCCGCCCGTCGCGGCACGTTGTTGCTGCTACACGGCTGGATGTTCGGCGCCGACCTCAACTGGATCACCTGCTACGGCGCGCTGGAGGAGGCGGGCTACCGCGTCATCGCGGTGGACCATCGTGGCCACGGTCGCGGCATCCGCAGCCTGGAGCCCTTCCGGCTGGCGGACTGCGCCGACGACTGCGCCGGTCTCCTCGAAACCCTCGGCACGGGGCCGATCACCGTGGTGGGCTACTCGATGGGCGGGGCGATCGCCCAGTTGATGGCCGCGCGGCACCCGTCCACCGTCCACTCCATCGTGCTCTGCGCCACCACCAACCAGTGGCACGACAACCCCCGGATGCGCCTGGCCTGGAAGACGATAGGCGCCCTCGAATTCGCCCTGACCCACGCCAACCACCGCCTCTGGGTCCGCCTGCTACGACGCCAGGGCCTGGTGGCCGGCAACGAGGTCACCGACTGGATCATCACCGAGCTGGAGCGCAATGCCCCGGCGGCGGTGGCCGAGGCGGGCCGCGAGATGTCGCGCTTCGACGCGCGGCCCTGGCTCAAGGACATCAAGGTCCCCGCCGCGGTGATCTGTCCCCGCCAGGACGAGCTGGTGCCCCCGCGGTTCCAGCGCCAGCTCGCGGCCGACCTCCCGGATGGCCGGCTCTACGAGCTCGAGGGTCACCATGTGGTGGTCTCCCAGGATGCCCCGCGCTACCTGCGGGTGCTGCTGCAGGCTCTCGCCGACCTCGAGGAGCGCCGCGCCGGCGTGGCCAGGGAGGCCACCGGCTGATATAACGCGCAGACCCAAGCCGATGAAGGAGGTTCAAATGACCGAACCCGAGGTGTTTGTGCTGGCCGACCGGGCCCTGAATGACGTTGTCGCCCAGATCCGGGAGGACCAGTGGGGGATGGAGATGCCTGCGGCCTTCCTCACAGGTCACCCGGACCAGACCAACACGCTGCGCGAGATCATCAACTACCACGCTTACGACGATGCCTGGGTTCCCGACATGCTCGCCGGCAAGACGATGGATGAGGCCGGCAAGGAGAACTTCAAGGGCGACCTGCTGGGCGGCAACCCCAGCGGAAACTTCGCCGCGATCGTGGAGACGGCGGTGGCCGTGGTGCAGCAGCTGCAGGACCTCGAGCGCACGGTGCACTGCTCCTTCGGGGATTACACCGCGCAGGGTTACCTGCAGCAGGCCAACATGTTTCGCGGCCTGCGCGCGCACGACATCGCCCGCGTGATCGGCAGCGACTACCAGGTGCCGGAGGCGGTGGTGCAGGGCGTGTGGGACGAGATCCGTCCGCAGGCCGAGGAGTGGCGGGCGACCGGGGTCTTCCCGGCCGCCGTGCCGGTGCCGGACGACGCGCCGCTGTTGGATCGACTGCTGGGGCTTACCGGGAGGGACCCGAAGGCGCTGTAGGGCGATGAACCGGCGCGAGCCGAGTTGCGCCCGAACCAACGGCCCTCCACCCCAGAGTTCGCGGGTACTCAAAGAAGGTGACTGAGTAGTTTCCGGGATGTTTGGGGGTCGTCAAAGGCGGATCTTGGTGGCATGGACACCAACCACCTTTCGAACGACATCCCTCCCGCGGACCTGCTCCCTGTTGGCCGGCGGGCGTCGCTGGGCTTTCTACTTGTGCGCCTCCTGGTAACGCCGATTCTGCACGCGCTCTTTCGGATCCGCATCGAGGGACGGGACAACATCCCTGGCGACGGGCCCTATGTCATCGCCGCCAACCACCTCGGCTGGCTGGACTCATTCCTGGTGCTGCTGGCCTTTCCCACCGAGCCCAGGGTGCATTTTCTGGGGGCCGTCCGCGGCCTCGTGGCGCGGCGGGTGCAATGGCGTCTGGTCCAGATGATCGGGGGGTACCTCCCGGTTGACACCGAACGGCGCGGCGATCGGCGCCTGTTCGAGCACGTCGAACGCTGCCTGCGACTCGGCGGCGCGATCGCCGTGTACCCGGAGGCTTGCTACGGTCGTCCCGGCGAGCTCCAGCCATTCCGCAAGGGCTTCGCCCACTTCGCTGCCAAGGCGTCGGTCCCGGTGGTCCCGGTGGCCCTGTGGGGGACGGAGAGCCTCTGGCTGCGGCGCGAGCTCCGGGTGATCATTGGCGAGCCGATCGTCGGCAATGACGTCGACGAGTTGGTCGCCGCCACCCGCGCGCGGCTGACGCCGATGCTGCCACGGGATGCGGACCATCGGCCTCGGCTCCGGTTGATGCAGGGGGCGCTCACCAACCTGTTCTAGTGTCCTGAGTCACAATTAGCTTGCATATTCAGCCGAGAAGTCAGACAATGT
>DAINSI010000047.1:0-18391 GCA_036741395.1 Candidatus Dormiibacterota bacterium | reverse complement strand
CCGGCCCGGCAGATAGGGTGCCCGAGGTGGGCGTCCTGACCGGTCCCGAGGCGGCACGACCAGCGCCGCCACGGAGCGCGCGCGGTCGTTGTGATGCCCGCCTACAACGCCGCCGCGACCCTCGGCGGGACCATCGCCGAGATCCCCCCGGGGGTCGCGGACATCGTCATCCTGGTCGACGATGCCAGCCGGGACAACACCGTCAGCGTCGCCGAGTCGCTCAACCTGACGGTGATCCGGCACCCCCACAACGTGGGCTACGGCGGAAACCAGAAGACCTGCTACATGGAGGCCCTGCGCCAGGGCGCCGACGTGGTCGTGATGCTCCACCCCGACGGCCAGTACGACCCCGCGATCCTCGGCCAGATGATCGACAGGGTCCGCAAGGACGGGTGCGACCTGGTGATGGGGTCGCGATTCGCCGAGGCGGGTCAGGCCAAGGCCGGCGGGATGCCCTGGTGGAAGCGCATCGCCAACCGCTTCCTCACGACCTGCGAGAACGGGGTCCTGGGGCTGGGCCTGACCGAGTACCACACCGGCTACCGGGCCTACAGTCGTCACTTCTTGGAGTCGGTGCCGTTCCTGCGCAACTCCAACGACTTCGTCTTCGACACCCAGGTCCTGATCCAGGCCGCGGCCTTCGGTCTCAGGGTCGGCGAGGTGCCCGTGAGCACCCGCTACTTCCCCGAGGCGTCTTCGGTCGATTTCCGGGTCAGCACCATCTACGGCCTCAAGACCATGTACTGCCTGGGCCGCTATATCCTGCATCGCGGAGGGTTGCGCTGGCGTCTCCTCAAGCGGTAGACGGAGAGGACGCGGAGCCTAGAATTCCCCCTCTACCATGCCTTCCGACAGCATCGTCGTGCGCGGCGCGCGCGAGCACAACCTCAAGGACGTAACCCTCGAGATTCCCCGCGACAAGCTGGTGGTTTTCACCGGCCTCTCCGGCTCGGGCAAGTCGTCCCTGGCCTTCGACACCATCTATGCCGAGGGCCAGCGTCGCTACGTGGAATCGCTCAGCGCCTACGCCCGCCAGTTCCTGGGCCAGATGGAGAAGCCCGACGTCGACCAGATCGACGGCCTCTCCCCGGCGATCTCGATCGACCAGAAGGGGAGCAGCCGCAACCCCCGCTCAACCGTGGCCACCGTCACCGAGATCTACGACTACCTTCGCCTGCTCTACGCCCGCGTCGGCCACCCCCACTGCCCGGTCTGCGGCCGGGCCATCGCCCGCCAGACCGTCGACCAGGTCACCGACCAGGTCCTGGCGCTGCCCGGCGGGCAGCGGATCATGCTCCTGGCACCCGTGGTGGTCGGCCGCAAGGGTGAGCACGCGGACGTCCTCGAAGGTGCCCGCAAGGCCGGTTTCGTGCGCATCCGGGTCGACGGCGTGGTTCGCGAGCTGGAGGAGAAGATCGAGCTCGACAAGAACTACAAGCACGACCTCGAGGTGGTCATCGACCGCCTCGTGGTGGACCCCGAGTCGCGCTCGCGGCTGGCGGAGTCGATCGAGACCGCGACGCGGATGTCGCAGGGGTCGCTGCTGGTCGTCCCGGTCGAGTCGCCCAGCGCCGTCGACGACAAGCCGGCTCGCCGCAAGCAGCTCAAGGGCGCCCGCGCCGAGGCGGAGCAGCTCTTCTCGTTGTCGTATGCCTGCCCGGTCCACGGCAGCACCGGCCTGGAGGAGCCGCAGCCGCGCAACTTCTCCTTCAACAGCCCCCACGGCGCCTGCCCTGAGTGCACCGGGCTCGGCACCAAGCTGGAGATCGACCCCGACGCCGTTCTCCCGGACCGCTCGCGGTCGATCCGCGACGGCGCCTTCCAATCGTTCGGGCGCTCCGGCGTCTACTACACCGAGCACGCCGAGTGGGTGGCGCGCCGCTACAGCATCAGCACCACCACGCCGATCGAGGACCTGGCGACGGAGGACGTCGACTTCCTGCTCCACGGCAGCAACGACTTTGACGGCAAGAAGTCGGTGCGCAACCGCTTTGGGCGCATCAAGTTCAAGCGGGCCACGGTCGAGGGCGTGGTCACCGCGCTGGAGCGTCGCTACAAGGAGACCGAGTCGGAGTGGGTCAAGCAGGAGATCGAGCGGTTGATGGTGACCCGGCCCTGCCCCGCGTGTGAGGGCCGCCGGCTCAAGCCGGAGGCGCTGGCGGTCACCGTCGGGGGCAAGAACATCTCCGAGCTCTGCGAGCTCTCTGTGTCCGCCGCTGACGCCTTCTTCTCCGAGCTCAGCCTGAGCGAGCGCGAGGAGATCATCGCGGTGCAGATCCGCAAGGAGATCCAGGAGCGCCTCGGCTTCATGATCGACGTCGGCCTGAACTACCTGACGCTGAGCCGCATCACGCCGACCCTCAGCGGCGGCGAGGCCCAGCGCATCCGCCTGGCAACGCAGATCGGCTCACGCCTGATGGGGGTGCTCTACGTCCTCGACGAGCCGTCGATCGGGCTGCACCAGCGCGACAACCGCAAGCTGATCAATACCCTGGAGCGGCTGCGCAGCCTGGGCAACACCCTGATCGTGGTGGAGCACGACGAGGAGACCATGCGCCACGCCGACTGGATCGTCGACATCGGCCCCGGCGCCGGCGAGCACGGCGGCCAGATCGTCTTCACCGGGACCTTTGCCCAGCTGCTGCGGGCCAAGGACTCGGCGACGGCGCAATACCTGCGGGGCGAGCGCAGCATCCCCCTGCCCCCGCGGCGCCGCAAGGGCTCAGGGAAACGGTTGGTGGTGCGCTCCGCCGTCGAGAACAATCTCAAGGACGTCACCGTCGGCTTTCCCCTGGGCACCCTCATCTGTGTCTCGGGGGTCAGCGGCTCCGGCAAGTCAACGCTGGTCAACGACATCCTCTACCGCGCCCTCAACCAGCATTTCTTTCGGGCCAGGGATCGGCCGGGCAAGCACAGGGGGATCAGCGGCCTGGAGCACCTCGACAAGGTCATCGACGTCGACCAGTCGCCGATCGGCCGGACCCCGCGCTCCAACCCCGCGACCTACGTTGGGGTGTTCACCTACATCCGCGAGCTGTTTGCCACCCTGCCCGAGGCCCGGGAGCGCGGCTACACCCCGGGGCGCTTCTCCTTCAACGTCAGGGGTGGCCGCTGCGAGGCCTGCCAGGGCGACGGGATGATCAAGATCGAGATGAACTTCCTGCCTGACGTCTATGTGCCCTGCGAGGTTTGCAAGGGCAAGCGCTACAACCGCGAGGCACTCGACGTTCGCTTCAAGGGCCACAGCATCTCCGACGTCCTCGACATGTCGGTGGCAGAGGCGCTGGAGCTGTTCCAGAACATCCCGCGGATCTCCCGGAAGCTGGAGACGCTGAACGAGGTGGGGCTGGGCTACATCCGCCTGGGGCAACCCGCGACGACCCTGTCGGGCGGGGAGGCCCAGCGCGTCAAGCTCTCCACCGAGCTGTCCCGGCGCGACACCGGGATGACCTTCTACATCCTTGACGAGCCCACCACGGGGCTCCATTTCGCCGACATCGAGCGCCTCCTGCGGGTGCTGCATCGTCTCGTCGAGCGCGGCAACACGGTGCTGGTCATCGAGCACAACCTCGACGTCCTCAAGACCGCCGACTGGATCATCGACCTCGGGCCCGAGGGCGGCGATAGGGGCGGGGAGATCGTCGCCGAGGGAACCCCGGAGGAAGTCGCCGCGCAGCCCCGGTCGTACACCGGCCAGTACCTCGAGCCCTACCTCAAGAGCGCCGAGAAGAAGCTCGCCTAGGGTGAACCGATCGCGAGATGACCCGACAGTGAGGGCTCTCGGCGGGGCCTGACGCCCCGGGGACACGTCACCCGGTCCCGCCGACCGTCAGGGTCCGGTCCGGGAGGCTTCCCGGACCGCGCGCTAACCTACGGCGGAACGGGTGACGTGGCTGCGGGCCGTCGGGCCCCGGCTATCCACGATCCCGCTGTCGGCATATCTCGCGATCTGAACAGCCTAGGGCCCTCGGGGGCGAGAATCCAGACCAGATGACCGAGACCACCCTGCTCAAGGACCGTCCTGCCCTGCTCCGGGAACGGCTGCGCAACGCGCCCGCCAGCCACGGCGTCTACGTCATGCGCGACGTGCGCACGCGCGTGATCTACGTCGGCAAGTCGAGCAACCTGCGCAGCCGGCTGCGCAGCTATTTCCAGAACTCGGAGCCGGTGCGGGACCTGACCGCGCGCATGGTGGGCAAGATCTTCGACTTCGACGTGCTCACCTGCGGGTCGGAGCAGGAGGCGCTGATCCTTGAGAACACGCTGATCAAGCGCTACCAACCGCGCTACAACGTGCGTCTGCGCGACGACAAGAACTACCTCTACATGAAGGTGCCCCGCAAGGGCGAGTTCCCGCGCATCTACACCGTGCGCCGCGTCGGCGACGACGGCAGCCGTTACTTCGGCCCGTTCACCAACGCCAAGGCGCTGCGCAGCACCATGAAGACACTGCGCCGGGTGTTTCCCTATCGCACCTGCTCCGACGAGATCTTCAAGCGTGGCCACGTCTGCCTCGACTACCACATCAAGCGCTGCGCGGGGCCCTGTGAGGCGCTGATCAGCCGGGAGGACTACCACGGTAACCTCGACCAGATCGGGCTCTTCATGGAGGGCCGGTCGGGCGACCTGGTTCGCGGTCTCAAGCGTGACATGCAGGAGGCGTCGGACCGGCTGGAGTTCGAGCGTGCGGCGCGCTTCCGCGACCGCCTCCAGGCGCTCGACCGGGTCGCGCAGCAGCAGACGGTGATCACCCAGGCGGCGCGCGACACCGACGTGCTGGGGCTGGCGCGCAACGCCACCGGCAGCGTGGTGGCCGTGCTGACGGTGCGCCGCGGCCAGGTGTTGGGGTCCGAGGCCTTCGAGCTGGAGGGCGCCGGCGAGGGCGACGAGACCACGGTGCTGAATGGCTTCGTGGGCCAGTTCTACGCCGACGCCAGCAGCCTGCCGCGCGAGATCCTGCTCCCCGTCGAGGTCCCCGACGGACCCACGCTGTCGGACTTCCTGAGCGGGCGCCGGGGAGCGCGGGTGGAGGTTGCGGTACCGCGGCGGGGCGCGCGTGTGCGTCTGCTGGAGATGGCCCGCAAGAACGCCGACGAGGCGCTGCGCCAGGCGACGATCAAGAAGGATTACGACGAGGAGCGCTCGGAGCAGCTGCTCTCCGACCTCCAGGACGCCCTGGGCATGGATCGACTGCCCCGTCGCATCGAGTGTTACGACATCTCCAACCTGATGGGCACCGACCCGGTCGGCTCGATGGTGGTGTTCGAGGAGGGCCGGCCCCGCACCGCCCACTACCGGCGATTCCACATCAAGGGGGTCAAGGGCTCGAATGACTTCGCGATGATGCAGGAGATGCTGCGCCGTCGCTTCGCGCGACTCGCGGCGGTCCGCGAGAGCGAGGACGAGCGGGCGGGTGACGGCAGCTTCGAGAGCCTCCCCGACCTCGTCATCATCGATGGCGGCAAGGGCCAGTTGAGTGCCGCGCGTGAGGTCATGGAGGAGCTCGGCGTGCACCAGATCACGACCTTCGGGCTGGCCAAGCGCAAGGAGGAGCTCCACCCCGCAGGCAGCTCCCGTTCGCTCATGCTGCCGCTGGACTCGCCGGGCCTCTTCCTGCTTCAGAGGGTGCGCGACGAGGCCCACCGCTTCGCCATCACATTCCACCGCAACACCCGCGCCAAGGACCGGCTGGCATCGCCGCTCGACGCCGTGCCGGGGCTGGGGCCGACCCGCAAGCGCCGGCTGATCAAGCGCTTCCGCTCGCTCAGCGGCGTCCGCGAGGCGACCGTCGAAGAGCTCCGCGAGGTGGTCCCCGAGCGCGTCGCCCTGGCCATCAAGGAGCAGCTCTAGAAACATCGGCGCCGGAGGCGGTGAAGGAATCGCCCCCCTACGTCGTCAGCGCGTCGTGGGGCAACCCCGCCAGCGCCTCTTTCACAATCGCCTACGGCGGCGGTTCGGTGCTAGGCGCTGGCGGGCGCGGGCTCCTCGGCGTCCGGGGTCGTATCCGCTGCGGCTGCGTCGGCGTCTTCTGGCGCCAGCTGCGCCGGCGCGGCGGATGCTGACCGCAGGTAGAGGTAGAGGCCACCGGCGATGATCGGCAGCGCGGTCAGCTGCGTCACCTTGAGGCCGAACACACCGACGGGGAGGTCGCGCCAGCTCTGCAGGAAGAGCTGACCGGTGGCCCAGCCCGCCAGGTACAGCCCAAAGAGCTGCCCCACCCGCAGGGGTCGGTTGCGCCAGAAGTAGAAGAGCAGCACGAAGAGGCCGAGGTCGAAGGCCGCCTCGTAGAGGGTGACGGGGTGCTGGGTGCGGCCCAGGGACAGCGGCGGGACGAGGGGGTTGGTGGCGTTGGTGTACTCGATCCCGCGGCCCAGGGTGGGCAGGCCGGTGAGGTCGCCATTGATGAGGTTGCCGAGCCGCCCGATGGCCTGGCCGAGCGGCGCCGCGAGGGCGGCGAGGTCGAGGTAGCGCAGGGTTGGCAGGCCGTTTCTGGCGCAGAACAGCCAGACCCCCAGGATGCCGCCGAACAGGCCGCCGTAGAACGAGAGGCCGCCCTGCCAGAGTGACATCGCGCTGGCCAGCTGTTTGGGGTCGAGGTACGACCCCGGGCTGGTCTGGAGGACGTAGAACACGCGCGCGGCCAGCAGTCCCGCAAGGGCCCCGACGAGGGCCGCGGAGAGCAGCTGGTCGGGGTCGAGGCCGTGGCGCGCGGCCTCCCTGCTGGCCAGGCGGATGGCCAGGACGAAGCCCGCCGCGACCAGCAGCCCGTACCAGTACAGGGCGAGTGGGCCGAGGTGGATGGCGACCGGGTCGAGGCCGAGTTGGAGGCAGGTTGGCAGGCTGCAGGGCTGCATCGCGAGCGAGTATACGGAGCGCCGGGCCGCCCCTGGATACAATTCGGACGCAGTTGGCGACCACCACCAGATCCCCCGCTGAGCGACTCAGCAGGCAGCCCAGCTTCGCGTCCGACGCCCGCCACGAGCTGGCCCTGCAGTTCCCCTCGCGAGCCTGTTGCCAGGCGGCCGAGATCGCCGGGGTACTGGCCGCGGCCCGCACCCGCGCCGCGGTGCCGGCGGAACCCGACCGCGGCCTCGCCGTGCTCCTCACGAGCAGCGCGGTGGCGCGCAAGCTGGTCCGCCTGGCGCGCTCCGCGGCGCACGAGGAAGGCCATTTTCGGCGTGGCGCGACCCACGTGCGGCCAACCTACGAGGTCACGCTGCGGCCGGCGCTCGCGCCCCCGACCGAGGCGCCCACGCGAGCATGCTGCCGCCGGGCCTTCCTGAGGGCCGCATTCATGACCGCCGGCGATGTCAGCATCGGCATGGCGGGGGCGCACCTGGAGTTCCGTCTGGCCTCCGAGGAGGGCGCGCGCCATGTCGCCGCGGTGCTGGGGGCGCTGGAGGTGAGACCACGGGTGCGCCACCGCGGCGCCCGCTGGATGGTGTACGTCAAAGGCAGTGATGACCTGGTCCTGCTCCTCAAGGCGATGGGAGCGAGCCAGGCTGTCCTGCGCTTCGAGAACGAACGCATCCTCCGCGAGATGCGGTCGCAGGCCAACCGCGCCGTCAACTCCGAGACGGCAAACCTGCGCCGCAGCGTGGCGACCGGGCTTCGCCAGGCCGGGGCCGCCCGCCGCCTGGCTCGGGCTGGGCTCCTGGACGCGCAGCCGCAGGCTATCCGCCAGGTGGCGCAGGCGCGCATGTCCGCGCCGACCGCGACGCTCACCGCGCTGGCCTCCCGGCTGCACCTCAGCAAGTCCGCAACCAACGCCCGCCTGCGCCGGATGTTGAGCCTGGCCGGCGAGCTCGGCATGGTAGATTAGAAGCCACTTCGCGCCGCCCTGCAGGGCCTGTCTGGCGCTCGTTCCCCGAACTCGGCGGCAGCACGCCTAACAGGAGGATCTGATGGCTATCAAGGTAGGGATCAACGGCTTCGGACGCATCGGTCGCAACGTCTTTCGCGCCACCAAGCGCTTTGACGACATCGAGGTGGTGGCGGTGAACGACATCACCAGCCCGGGGACGCTGGCTCACCTCCTGAAGTACGACAGCGTGCTGGGCAACTACGCCGGCGAGGTCGCCGCCGAAGGCGACCACCTGGTGGTCGACGGTCAGCGCATCAGGGTGCTCGCCGAGCGCGACCCCGGCAACCTTCCCTGGAAGGAGCTGGGGGTCGACCTGGTGGTGGAGTCGACCGGCTTCTTCACCGACGGCGAGAAGGCCAGGGTGCACATGACCAAGGGCGGCGCCAAGAAGGTGATCATCTCCGCCCCCGCCAAGAACGAGGACATCACCATCGTGCTGGGCGTCAACGACAAGGCCTACGACGCGGCCAAACACCACATCGTCAGCAATGCGTCATGCACCACCAACTGCCTCGCGCCGGTGGCCAAGGTGCTGCACGAGTCCTTCGGTATCAAATCCGCGCTGATGACCACCGTCCACTCGTACACCAACGACCAGAAGATCCTCGACGCGCCGCACGAGGACCTGCGCCGCGCCCGCGCCGCCGCCGTCAACATCATCCCGACGTCGACCGGCGCGGCCAAGGCGGTAGCGCTGGTCCTGCCGGAGCTCAAGGGCAAGTTCCACGGCATGGCGCTGCGGGTCCCGGTCAAGGATGTTTCGCTGATCGACCTCACCGCGGAGCTGGAGATGGACGTCACCGCCGAGGAGGTCAACGCGGCCATGAAGGCGGCGTCCGAGGACGACCTCAACGGGATCCTCGGATACACCGAGGAGGAGCTGGTCTCCACCGACTTCCAGGGCGACAGCCGCTCGTCGGTGCTCGACGCCAAGTCGACGATGGTCATCGACGGCCGGCACGTCAAGGTCCTGAGCTGGTACGACAACGAGTGGGGCTACTCCTGCCGCGTGGTGGACCTCGTCAGGTTCATGGCGCAGAAGGGCTTCTCCGCCTCCTGAGGCAGGCCTGATGGGCCGTCTTCGCACCCTCGACGACCTCGATGTCGCGGGCCAACGGGTCCTCCTGCGCGTCGACTTCAATGTCCCCGTCAAGCACGGCCGGATCGTCGACGATGCGCGCATCCGCGAGAGCGTGCCCACCATCCGGCGCCTGCTCGACGCCGGGGCGTCGGTGGTCGTGGCCACCCACCTGGGTCGCCCCCAGGGGCAGGTCGTCGAGGACCTCCGCGTGGCGCCCCTGGCGGCGCGGCTGCAGG
The DNA here is from genome assembly GCA_036741395.1 of Candidatus Dormiibacterota bacterium. Taxonomy (GTDB): domain Bacteria; phylum Chloroflexota; class Dormibacteria; order DASZGP01; family DASZGP01; genus JAXDLW01. Next base: position 9,210 of record DAINSI010000047.1, on the reverse strand, counting down.
AGCTGCTCGGGGTCGACGTGAAGGTGGCGCCGGCGGTCGTCGGTGAGGAGGTCAGCCGCGAAGCGGCGGCGCTGCAGGCGGGGCAGGTGCTGATGCTGGAGAACGTGCGCTTCGAGCCCGGCGAGGAGGCCAACGACCCGGCGTTCGCGAAACGGCTCGCGGCCCTGGCTGACGTTTACGTCAACGACGCGTTCGGCGCCGCGCACCGGGCGCACGCCTCCACCGAGGGGGTCGCGCACCTGCTGCCGGCGGCGGCAGGCCTGCTGATGCAGCGCGAGGTCGAGGTCCTCGGTGGCGTCCTCACCAACCCGCGGGAGCCGCTGGTGGCGATCGTCGGGGGCGCCAAGATCTCCAGCAAGATCGGGGTCATGGAGCACCTCCTGCCGCGGGTGCAGCGGATGCTCGTCGGCGGCGCCATGGCCTGCACGCTGCTCCAGGCGCGGGGAGCCTCGGTGGGCTCGAGCAAGGTCGAGGAGGACCAGCTGGAGACCGCTCGTCGCCTGCTCGTCGAGGCCGGCGAAAAGATCCTGCTCCCGGTCGACGCGGTGGTGGCCGAAGCCTTCAGCGAGGACGCCGCCCGGCGCACCGTGGACTCCGCCGAGATCCCCGATGGCTGGATGATGCTCGACGTGGGACCCAAGACCGTCGAGGAGTTCGGCGCGGCGGTGAAGTCCGCCGGCACGGTGGTCTGGAACGGCCCCCTGGGCGTATACGAGATGGAACCGTTCCGCGCCGGCACCGCGGGCGTGGCGCGGGCCATCGCCGCCAGCCAGGCGATCAGCGTGGTCGGGGGCGGCGACCTCGGCGCGGCGCTGGCGACGCTGGGGCTGGAGGTCTCGATCACCCACGTCTCCACCGGGGGCGGCGCGACACTGGAGTTCCTCGAGGGCCGCGAGCTCCCGGGGATCACGGCACTGGAGGAAACCGGATGAGCAGGATGCCGCTGGTCGCGGGCAACTGGAAGATGAACAAGACCGTGCCCGAGTCCCTGGAGCTGGTGCAGCAGATCCAGCAGGGATTGCCGCGCCTGGACCAGGTCGAGGTGGCCATCCTGCCGCCGTTCACCAGCCTCTGGCCGGTGTCGCGCTCGGGCATCGCCGCCGCCGGCGTGGTGCTTGGAGCCCAGGACATCTTCTGGGAGGACAAGGGCGCCTACACCGGCGAGGTCTCACCGGCGATGGTCGAGGGCTGGTGCCGCTACGCCCTGATCGGCCACTCCGAGCGCCGCCAGCTCTTCGGCGAGACCGACGAGTCCGTGAACCGCAAGGTCCGCGCCGCCATCCGCCACGGCCTGCGGCCGCTGATCGCGGTGGGGGAGACGCTGGAAGAGAACGAGTCCGGGCAGACCGAGGCGGTCCTGGGCCGCCAGGTCCCCGCCGCCCTCCACGGTGTCGACGAGGCGCAGGGCACGGAGGTGGTGCTGGCGTACGAGCCGATCTGGGCCATCGGCAGCGGTCGCACCGCGACACCGGACCACGCCCAGCAGAGCTGCGCTTTGATCCGCCGCCTGGTCGCGGAGGCGCTGGGGAATGCCGTCGGCGAAGCCGTGCGAGTCCTCTACGGCGGGTCGGTCAACGCCGCCAACTCCGCCGAGCTGATGGCCCAGCCGGACATCGACGGGGCCCTGGTGGGGGGTGCCAGCCTGGTCGCCGAGGACTTCGTGCAGATCATCGGCGCGGCGATGCCCCCACCCGCCTAGGTCCGGCCGACTCATGGCATACGGCAACACCACCCCGCCCGAGGGAGCCCCGGTCCCGCAGCAGGAGCTGATCGGGGCCGCGCTGTTCGTCGGCCTGGTGTCGGTGGTCTCCATCTCAACCCACGGCGCCTTCCTCATCGGGTTCCTCTTCGGGCGCTTTCCGCTCGACGTCCCCCAGCTCCTGCTCTTCGCGCTCAACAGCTTCGGATTCGCGGCGTCGCTCTGGCTCCTGGCGCTGCGGCGGTGGGCGTGGCTGAGCGCGGTGGCCTACATCGTTGTCGAGATCTGTTTGCGCGCCTACCACGTTTTCGCCTACCTCGCGCCCGCGGTTGCCCGTGCCGGCGGCCGGGTGGACCCCCTGGGGGCGCTGGGCGAACTCGTGCTGGCGCTCGTCCTCCTCATCGTGCTCGGGTATCTCCTGGGCGACGACACCAGGTCCCGCCTGTTGGAGCGCGAGCGCTTCCGCGCCGCCCAACAGGGGTAGGGGTCCGGCCCCCTCGCGATCAGGCGGCCGCCCGCCAGTCGGCGTCCATCCGGGCACGGACCGCCGCCGCCAGCCGCGGCTGCACCAGCACTGTGTCCAGCTCGTGGTTGTGCCGGAAGCCCGAAGCCGTCCAGTTGGCGGAGCCCAGGATCAGCAGGTCGCCATCGATGACCGCGACCTTGGCGTGGAGCTTCTCTCCGTGCGACCGGTAGAAGCGGCAGCGGACCCCCGCGGCCCGTAGCTTCACCATCGCGGCCTGGTTGAGGTCCTGACCGGGGTCGAAGAGCACCTGCACGTCGAGCCCGCGCCGGGGCGCGTCGACCAGCGCCGCGATGGTCGCGACATCCGTCATCACGAACATCTCGACCTCGATGCTGTGCCGGGCGCCGCGCAGCGCCGTGACCACGGCCTGCCCGATCTGGTCGACCGGGAAGCTGGTGAGCAGGCGCGGCTCCGACGGGTCCGCCGGGGTGTCCGGTGGGGACGGCGCCCGCGTCCCGGCGCGCCCGAGGTCGGTGCTGAACAGTCGCTCCAGCCGGGGCACCGCGGGTCCCTGCAGGCGCACCTCGTAGTCCTGGTTGGCGTACGAGCGCGACCCCCAGTTGAACCCGCCGAAGAACGCGCGCTCGCCGTCGACCAGCAGCAGCTTGACGTGGTCGATCTGCTGCGGCTTGTCGGGGAAGAAGTCGACCACCGCGCCCGCGGCGGCGAGGCGGTGCGCTGTTCCCACGGTGATGTCGACGGTGGGGTCGGCGATCAGCCGCACCGCGACGCCACGGCGCAGGGCCGCCAGCATCGCCGCCACCAGGTCGGGCCGGTCGAACTCGTAGATCTCCGCATCGATCGACCGGTGGGCCCCGCTGACGGCGGCGACGAGGGCCGCCGTGGCCACTGCGCCGTTGGTGAAAACCTCGACGTCGTCGGGGCCGACGCGCGCCGACGCCGTCGCGGGGACCGGCCCGGGAGACCGCGCGCCCGCGACCTCTTGGGCGACTACCGGGACCAGTTGGGGGTCGCCCGAACATGCTGTCAGCAAGACCAGCGCAAGGCATCCCCATCCCCGTCGCATCTATACATGATAGCGGTATTGTGGCGGCCTAATTTTCGAGGAAATCTGCTAACCTGCAGCCGATGCAAGGCTTCGAATTGACCGCGGTTGCGCAGACCGTGATGGCCGGGTTTCTGGGCCGGGGCTTCCCGCTCAAGACCGTCCTGCAGTACCTCGAGGTGATCACCGCCACGCTGTTGATCCTGGGCGTCCTGCTGCAGACGCCGCGGTCGAGCAGTGGCCTGGGCGGAACGATCGGCGGCGGCGGCGGCGATGGGGGCGGTGGCTACCGGACCAAGCGCGGCGTCGAGAAGACGCTGTTCCAGATCACCTGCGGCCTGAGCATCCTCTTCGTCATCCTGTCGGTAGCTAACGTCAAAGTGAAATGACCCCCCGGCGGCAACAGCGGGCCGTTGCGCCCGCGGTGGCCGCGCTGGTGGCGGTCCTGGTTGCGGGCCTCGTCGGCGGGGTGGCGGTCCTCGGTGGCCTGGGCAGAGAGCAGGCTCTGAGTGGAGGCGTGGTTCGCGAGGCCCTGGTCGTGGATGGCCCCATGACGCTGGTGCCGCCCTTTGCCGAGACCCCGAATTCCAGGGACGTGTCAGGGCTGCTCTACCGGGGCCTGACCCGGACCGGCCCCGACGCCCGACCGGTCGGGGAGCTGGCCCGCGACTGGAACGTGGACGCCGGCGCTCGAACGTTCACCTTTCACCTGCGCAAGGGCCTGCGCTGGTCCGACGGCGCGCCCATAACCTCGGCGGACGCGCTCTACACGCTGTCCATCCTGCAGAGCGATGCCGACGCCCGCTCGTCGACGGGCCAGGCCTGGTCGGGGATCAGCGCGACCGCCCCGGATCCCCTGACCGTGACCTACTCGCTGCCCCAGTCCAGCCCCGCCTTCCTGGCCCTCACCAGTATCGGCCTCCTCCCCGAGCACGCCCTCAAGCCGCGCGCCGTCACCACCCTGCGCCAGGTCACCGACGCGCCGTCTTCGGGACCGTTCCGTCTGCTTCACGTCGGCCGCGACACGGTCCAGTTGGAGCGCAACCCCCACGCCTTCGAGCGCCCGTACCTGGACGGACTCGAGCTGCACCTCTACGAATCGCGGTCACGCGCGGTGCAGGCCCTGCTGGGCGGGGAGGTCGATGTCTTCGCCGGCATGACCGGTGACGAGGCCGCCCAGGTCGCCGGCGCGGTCAACCGACGCGTGGTCGAGGGCAGCACATTCGCCTATGCCGAACTCCTCTGCAACCAGAAGAACGCGGTGCTCGCGGACGACCATGTCCGCGCCGCAATCGGGCTGGCGATCGACCGCTCAGGGCTGCTCGCGGGTCCGCTCAAGGGGTACTCGAACCCCGACGAATCGCCGATCCCGCCCGCCATCAGCTGGGCGTCGATGGCGGCGCGGCGTACGGGGGCCGACCGCGCCGCCGCCGAGAAGCAGCTCGACGCGGCCGGCTGGCGCCCTGTCAAGCAGGGGCGCATCAAGGACGGCCAGCGCCTGCAGGTGCGGCTGGCCACGGTCGACGCGCCGCCCTACAGCGCGGCGGCCGCGCGCGTCGCGAAGGACCTCGCCGCCGTGGGGATCGCGACCATCCCCCGGGGAACGACCCAGGCGGGTCTGCTCAACATCCTCCAGGGCCACGACTTCGACCTTGCCCTGACGGCCGTCGACAACGGTCCCGATCCCGACGTCTACGTCTTCTGGCATTCCAGCCAGGCGGGCCCGGGGGGGTTCAACTTCTCCGGCATGCCGGCCAACAGCGGTCTCGACAAGGACCTCGAGACGGGCAGGTCGACCGCCGATTACAAGGTTCGCCGCACCGCATACCTCGACGCCCAGAAGATCATCCTGGACGACCACGCCGCGGTCTTCCTCTACAGTCCGCAGGCTCTCATCGGCGCTCGCGACTCGGTCAAGGGCATCCGCCTACCCGCCGGGGGCGCGCGCTACGACCTGGTCCAGGAGTGGTCCGTGAACTCCAAACACCAGCTCTGAGGCGGCCGGACCGGGCCTTTCCGCCCGCTATCATCTGTGCCTACGTGCCGCCCTGGTGGAACTGGTAGACACGCAACGTTCAGGGCGTTGTGAGCTTATGCTCGTGGAGGTTCGAGTCCTCTGGGCGGCACCATCTCGCCCCGCTCGGGTGACGGGTGCGTCACGATCGCCTTCGCCGCCTCCGGTGCTTGGCCTAATCCGCGGTGCTGGCCCAAAAGCACCGCGGCACCCTCGGGGAACGTGGAACTTAATCGCGGCGCCGGTGTCTGTAATGGTGGAGCGATGAGCGATGAACTTGTGCGACGAAGTCAGCATGGAGACCGGGCAGCCTACGCTGAACTGGTGGGCCCTCTCCAGGAAGGCCTGTACAACCTCGCATTGCGCTCGCTCGGTGACCCTGAGGATGCCCGCGACGTCGTGCAGGAGTCATTGCTGCGCGCGTGGGTGGGCCTGCCCGCGCTGGTGGACCGGCAGACCTTTGCGGGCTGGCTCTACAGGATCGCGGTCCACCACTGTCAGAACCGCGCTCGCAGCCGGCGCCGGCACCCGGTCGCCAGCCTTGACGACAACGTCGTCCACCTCGGCGCCGATGACCCGGAGGGGTCGGTGATCCGGCGCGAGCAGAGGCGCGAGCTCGCCGATGCGCTGCTGCGGGTGACCACGGAGATCCGGCTCGCGGTTGTGCTGCGCGACATCAACGGGCTGTCCTACGCAGAGATCGCCGATGCCCTCCAGGTGCCGGTCGGCACCGTGCGGTCGCGCCTCAGCCGTGGCCGCGCCGAGCTGCGCCGGCACCTCACCGCGGCGAGCGGAACGCAGGCGGAGCGCCCCGCCCGGTGAGCGCATCGAGGCGCGCGGCGGGCGTCCACCGCCACGTCGGAGAACAGGATCTCAGTGCGTTCATCGACGGCGAGCTGCCAGACGAGGGCCGGGCGGCAGTCGAGGAGGCCCTGGACCGCTGTGTCAGCTGCCGGGGCGCTCACGACGCCATCTCCGATGTCGCTGAGCGGGTGCGGGGCCTTGAACTGGAGCCTCCGCCGGCCGGGCTGCTCCCAGATCTTCCAGGCCAGGAGCCCGCGCCCCTGCGGCTTGGCGTCGGCCCGTGGCTGCGCTCCCTGGGGCACCCGCGGCAGCTGCGCCTGGCGGCCGGCGTAGCCGTTGTCGCCGTTGGCGCGAGCCTACTGGTTGCGCGCGTCAGCTCGCCGAGGACGACGCCAATCCCGCCGGCCAACATCGCCGCCGGGCTGGGAATGGGAGGAGACCGCTCGGGTGGGGGGACACCGGCGGACAGCACCGGCTCCACAACCAGCGCCGACAGGGGTGCTGTCGGCGCGCCCGGCGTTCCTCCGGTGCCGAACCAGTTGAAGCAGTTCCAGTCCGGCCAGCACGCCCAGCAGTCATCCGCGGGCGCTCCCCAGGCTATCGGCACCGCCGATACCGCCCGCATCGCTCGGACTGGTGAGGTCCGTCTTGAGGTTGCCAGGGATCGGTTCGACCGCACCGTCGAGGCGGTCCAGGCGGCGCAGGCCGGCGTCGCCGGCTACACCGCGGAGTCGCGCGTCAGCGAGGGGGACAACCGCAGCGCAGAGTTGGTCGTGCGGGTTCCCACGGACCGCTTCCAGGAGGCCATGACGCGACTCCGTGGGGTGGCCAGGGTGGTGTCTTACTCCACCAACGCCTCCGACGTGACCAAGCAGTACGTCGACCTCCAGGCCCGCATCACCGGCCTGAGGGCACAGGTCGGCGCGATGACCCGGCTGCTGGACAGGGCGAGCAGCGTCCCGGACGTGCTGGCCGTGCAGCAGCAGCTGGGTCAGCTGCAGAGCCAGGTCGATCAGACGCAGGGTGAGATCAACTATCTCAACCAGAGCACGGCGATGGCGAGCATCACCGTGACCGTGACCCAGCAACCTGGCTCGACGACCCCCAACAGGATCGGCGACGCCCTGCACCGTGCCGGGGAGTCGTTCATCAGCACGCTCCAGGCCGTGATCATCACCACCGGGACCCTGGCTCCCCTCCTGCTGCTGGCGGGTGGCGTGCTACTGATCGTGCTCGCGACGCGGCGGCGGCGACCGCACACTGCCTGATCAGGCCGTGACCATGACGAACTCATCCGGGTTCGACGCGACGGGTTTGCCGGCCTAACGGGCGACGAGGCCATCGCGGCCGTCAACCATTGGGATCGATAACTCCCTCAGCATGCGCTCGAGCACCGGCGCCTGGCCGGGCTGGGCGACGGCTCGGAATACGCGCACAATCATGATTTCGTTCTCCTGTGGATGTCGGGATGTCCCGTAGAGTCAGTCGGCGATTCATGATGGTGAACCTAAATCCCGCGGGAGGTGACGATGCGACAGCTCACGAGTCTTGACGCGCAGTTCCTGGCCATGGAGACGCCGCGGCAGTCCGGCCATGTCTCGGGGATCGCGGTGCTCGATCCATCCACCGCGCCGGGCCACAAGATCGACCTCGACGACATCCAGCAGTTGATCGTCGAGCGGCTGCCGCTGCTGCCCCCATTCCGCTGGCGCCTCGCCGAGGTGCCGTTCGGCCTGGATTACCCGTACTGGATCGACGACCCGGACTTCGACCTCGACTTCCACGTGCGGGAGCTCGCTCTGCCCGCACCGGGGAGCGACGAGCAGTTGTCGGACCAGGTGGCGCGCATCTTCAGCCGTCCGTTGGACCGCGCCCGGCCGCTCTGGGAGTTCTACCTGATCCATGGGCTCAAAGGCGGGAAGGTCGCCCTCCTGACCAAGATCCACCACGCCGTGGTCGATGGCATGTCGGGTGCGGAGATCCTCGGAACCCTCCTCGACCTGTCGCCGGAAGGCCGGGAGGCACCCCCCGCCGCGACCGGGGGTGGCGACGCGGTGCCCGGTCAGCTGGAGATGCTGGCCCGAGGCCTACTCGGCCTGCCTCGGTACCCGTTGCGAATGCTGGAGTCGCTGCCGCGCGCCCTTCCCAGCCTCGAGGAGGTCGGTATCTACGACGCCCTCCCCGGCGCCCGCGAGGTGGCACGCGTCGCCCGCGGCGTGCAGCAGGCACTGGGCCTCGGCGGCGGTGTCGTCGAGCGCAAGCAGCTGGTGCCGCCGCGCACCTCCTTCAACGGCCGTGTTTCTCCCCACCGTCGGTTGGCAATCGGTCGGATCCCGCTGGCCGCGGTCAAGGCCGTCAAGAACCAGCAGGAGTCCACGGTCAACGACGTTATCGTCTCGATCTGCGCCGGCGCCGTGCGCCGCTGGCTGCTCGAACATGGCGAGCTGCCCAAGACTCCGCTGGTGGCACAGATCCCGGTGTCGGTGCGGACCAGCGAGCAGCAGGGAACCTTCGGCAACCGAATCATGCTCATGAGCGCCCCGGCGTACACCAACGAGGCTGACCCGGTGCGTCGCCTGCAACGCACCCATGAGGCCATGGGCGACATGAAAGAGCGCCACCGAGCGATGCCCGCTGACCTGCTCCAGGATGCCACCAACTTCATCCCGCCGGCGGTCTTCTCACGCGCCGCCCGCCTGACCTTCGCGATCTCCAGCAACACGCGCCCGACCTGGAACTTCGTGATCTCGAACGTACCCGGTCCCCAGCTCCCGCTGTACTGTGCCGGCGCCCGGCTCGATGCGATCTATCCCGTGTCGGTGGTGACAGATGGAATGGGCCTGAACATCACCGTGATGAGCTACTGCGGCCAGTGTCACTTCGGCATCGTCGCCGACCGCGACATGATGCCGGACGTGGCCTCGCTGATGGGCTGGCTGGTCGAGGAGTTGGCCGCGCTGGCGCCGCCCCGGGCTCGGCCGGCGCGGAAGCCCAGCCGCGCCGCAGCCCCCGCCGTTGTTGCACCCAGGAAGCGGCCCGCGCGTCGCGCGAGCGCGGGTCAGAAACCGGCCCGAAAGCAGCGGCAGGGCCCCTGAGTCAGCCAATCAAGCGGCTACCCCTCCGCCCGGCCCGCGGGCCAGGTTGGAGAACTGCGGCGGCAC
>DAINSI010000046.1:0-18421 GCA_036741395.1 Candidatus Dormiibacterota bacterium | reverse complement strand
CCAGCACCGCGGTGATCATCGACGTCCACACCTCGGTGGGCATGGAGCCGATCCTCAACTTCGGCACCGAGGAGCAGAAGCGGCGCTGGTTGCCCGGGCTGGCCTCGGGTGAGGTCATCGGCGCCTTTGCGCTGACCGAGCCGGGCGCCGGGTCCGACGCGGCCAGCCTGCGCACCACCGCGAAAAAGGTCGATGGCGGCTACGTGCTCAGCGGCACCAAGGTCTTCATCACCAACCTGGGCCACGCCGGGACCTACATCGTGATGGCGCGCACCGGGGGTACCGGCGCACCGGGGGTCAGCGCCTTTGTCGTCGAGGCCCCCAGCCAGGGGCTGACGTGCGGCGTGCCGTTCGACAAGATGGGCCTCCACGGTAGCCCCACCGGCGAGCTCACGCTGGACGACGTCTTCGTTCCCGAGGACCACCTGTTGGGCGGGGAGGGGCGCGGCTTCACGATCGCCATGGCGGCGCTGGACGCGGGGCGAATAGGCATCAGTGCCCAGGCCGTGGGACTGGCCCGGGGGGCGCTCGAGGATGCCACGCGCTACGTCAAGGAACGCCACCAGTTCGGCCACCCCATCGCCGAGTTCCAGGGGATCCAGTTCATGCTCGCGGACATGGCCACCCAGGTCGAGGCCGCCCGCGTCATGACCTACCGCGCGGCCGAGCTCTGTGATGCCGGGCGGCCGTTCAGCCAGGAGGCGTCGATGGCCAAGCTCTTCGCCACCGACACCGCCATGAGCGTGGCGATCGACGCCGTCCAGCTGCTGGGGGGATACGGCTACATGGAGGAGTTCGCGGCGGCGCGGCGCATGCGTGATGCCAAGGCATGCCAGATCTACGAGGGCACCAACCAGGTCCAGCGGGTGGTGATCGCGCGGCAACTGCTGCGGTGAGCCGGCCGATGTTCGACCGGGCGCTGCCACCGCTGCTCAAGGCCGCGCTATCCCCTGAATCCGAGGCCTGGATGGCCGGCCTCGAGGTCGCCGGGTACGAGCCGGTCTGGGCGGTCGGTGAGCAGCAGCCGCAGGCCACCGTCCGCGCCTACGCCGTCGGCAAGCTGGCGCTCTTTGACGGGGAGCGCCCGACCAGGGTGAGCATCCCCATCGTCGCCTACGTGCTGCGCGCGGGCGACCTGACGATGTCGGTGGACGCTGGTCTGTCGGCCAGGTGGCGGGCAGAGATCGCAGACGCCGCGCCCGATGACGGCCCCGGGCCGGGTCAGCGCTACCTGCCGGTGCTGGACGGCCCCACGTTCGCGGAGCAGCTGGAGGCGGAGAAGATCGATGTCGACCGCGCCGTCTGCACCCACCTGCACATCGACCACGTGGGTGGGGCCGGTGAGCTGGGGGTGCCGATCGAGGCCTCGGCCGAGGAGCTCGCGGAGGCCCTTTCGGGCGAGTCGGGCGGCTACCCGGCAGAGGAGCTCGCCGGGGTGCGATTCAGCCCGATCCGCATGGACCGTGGCCCGGTGGGCCCGTGGCTGCAGCATTCGATCCTGGCTCCGGGCCTCCTGGCGCTGGCCACGCCTGGCCACACCCGGGGGTCGGTGAGCGTGTTCGCGTGCCTGGGGGGCACCTGGGCGCTGGTGTGCGGCGATGCCCCCTACCCGGCCTCGCACCAGCCCGACTCAGACGCCTACCGGGGGATGCTGCGCATCCGTCGCGCGCTCGGCGAGATGGGGGGCACGCTGGTGCTCGCCGGCCACGACACGGCCGCCCTGAGGGCCTGCGCCGACGGGGCCTGGCTCGGGAACTGACCCCCCCGGAGGGCCTCGGCGCGGATCACGAGGGCGTTCACGGCCGATTCCATCTCGCTCGCCGCGCGGCGGGCGTCGACGTCGTCGCCGAAGGCCATCGGCCGGCCGATGACCACGACCACGCGGCCGCGGCCCAGCCGCCGTGACCCCCTGGGCAGGGCCTCGGCGGTGCCCGCGATGCCCACCGGTACGACCGATGTCCCACCGCGGGCCAGCAAGCCCACCCCGGGCTTGAAGTTGCACCGCGCCCCCGCCGCCGCGCGCGTGCCCTCGGGGAAGATCAGCACCGACTCGCCCGCCGCCACCAGCGTCGAGCATCGACGCAGCCCCGTCCGGCAGCCGCGGTCGCGAGGAAATGGAAACGCGCCCAGCAGGCCGCCCGCGGCGGCGCCGGCGAGGCGATTGCGGAAGAAGTAGTCGGCGGCCGCGGCGACGCGCAGCCTGCTGGGGGAGCCCCCGACCGCGGCGAGGACCGCGGCGGTGTCGAGATGGCTGGAGTGGTTGGCCACCAGGAGGACGGCCTGGTCGGGCAGCTCGCCCTCGACCAGCAGGCGGTGGCGCCCGCGCATCGCCGCGCGGAGCAGCACCCGGATCGACCGCCGCAGCCCGCTCACCGGACCGTCACCACCAGGTAGGCGAGGGGCAGCGCGAGCAGCAGCGAATCGATGCGGTCGAGCAGGCCACCGAAACCTGGCAGCCACTCCCCGGCGTCCTTGAAGCCACGATGCCGCTTCAGCAGCGACTCCAGCAGGTCGCCCCAGACGGCGCCCACCGCGACCACCGCGACCAGCGCCAGGCGGCGGCCCGGCGTCAGCGATTCCGGCAGGACCGACCACATCATGCCCACCCCGGCAAGGGCGCCCAGGCCCTGGCCGGCCAGCCCCGCCCAGGTCTTGTTGGGGCTGACCCGGGGAGCCAGTCGTCGGTGCCCCGCGATCCGGCCCGCGGCGTAGGCGCCGATGTCGCCGAGGGCGACTCCCAGGCCGGTGGCGAGCAGGATGCCCTCGCCGCCGTGAATCCCGTGGAGAAGAACCATGAAGCTCAACAGCCACGGGATACATGTGTACCCCAGCGCCAGGCCCGCCGCCTGCAGCGGCCCGACCTCGACATCCTGCTCCAGCAGGGGCAGCACCGTCGCCGCGACCAGCATCGCCGCGGGCAGCGCGAACCAGTACGCCGGGGCCGCCAGCGCCACAAGGGGCGTGACGCCCGCCGCCAGGAGCAGCGCGGCGCGGTACTTGCGCCCCAGCGCGGTGATGTGGGCGTACTCACGCGCCGCCTGCACGCCGCACAGGGCGACGAACAGCGCGGTGAAGATCGCGGGGCCGGCGGCGGCGGCGATGAACAGGGGCGCAGCCACCATCCACGTGCCCCACCGGCGCAGCAGCACCGTCTGCTGGTGTGCCCGCAGGGCCCTGCGCTCGGCGGCCACCGCACCCACCAGGCCCGCGCCGAGGAGGATCCCGACGTGCTCGGTGGCGGGGATCAGCAGGTCTGCGTCGAGCATCTCAGCGGGCCTCGGCGGCGAGGCGGCGGCGCAGGCGCTGGGTGCGCGCGACCACCGTGACGCTGGCGCCCACGGTCACCAGGCAGAGGCTGAGGCGGAGTGGCGCGCCCGAGCCGAGGATTGCCCCCACCGTCGAGCCCACGCTGAGCTGCAGGGCGCGCTCGGACTTGCCCCCGGGGCCGCCGCTGTCGCGGGTCCCGGTGAGCGCCAGGCTCATCACCCCGACCAGGCTCGCCAGGAAGCTGACGGCCAACGCGGCAGCCGCCAGCGTGAGCCCGGCGGCGATTCCGGCGCCCAGCAGGACCACCGCGTCGGCGCCGCGGTCCCCCAGCTCGTTGAGCAGCGTTCCCACCGGCCGTGCCGTGCCCATACGCCGGGCGATGGAACCGTCCAGCGCGTTACACGCCAGCCGGGCCAGCAGCAGCGGCGGCACCGCGAACCAGAGCATGGGGAGGTGGCCGATCGAGCCGGCGGCCAGGGCGGCCCCCGCAAGGCCGGCGCAGGCGACCCCGGCGCCGGTGACGGCGTCGGCGCTGACCCGCCGGGCCACGAGGATGTCCTCGACGCGGCGCAGGCGGAGTGTGAACGCGGGCTTGAGGGCGTAGAGGCCCCCGCCGGTGAGAACCGAGAGCCGTCGTGGGAGCGTTGCGATCAAGGTGAAATCCTCCAGCTGATGAACCTGTGCTGAAGGTAGGGCGGTCCGCGTCCGGGGCCATCGGGGGAACTACTCAGCCGCGGTACTCATTTCTCTCCGCGTCACCCAGGCCGCCACCTGGGACCGACTCTCGAAGCCCAGCTTGTTGAAGATGCTCTGCACATGGTTCTCGGCGGTGCGCTCGGAGATGAACAGACGATTGGCGATGTCGCGGTTGGTCAGACCTTCCGCCACCAGCCCCGCGACCTCGGTCTCGCGCCGGCTCAATGAACCTGAGCCGCCGGCGCCGCCGCCGGTGGGTTCGGACTGAGCGCGGTCCAGTTCGATTCGCCGGGCTCCACGCACGCGCCCGATGGCGTCGAACGTCGCGCGCAGCGACGGGGGCGCCCCACGTCCCGCGGGCCGGCTCAGGCCGAGCAGTGTGACCCGCTCCACCTGCAGCGCAGTGGCGAGATGACGCCACAGCGCCAGCGTCGCCTCGTCCGCCGCCTGCAGGTCGTCCAGGATCAGCAGCATCGGTTCGTCCGCCGCCGCCCGGCTCACCACCTGGGTCACGCCGTCGAAGAGGCGGAACCGCACCGTGGTCGGGTCCACCGTCTCCGGCACCGGGCCGCCCCACATGACGTCGTTGACCCACGGCGCCATGCCCACGACGTCGGCCATGCGATCCTCAACGTCGGGCGGGTAGTCGGTACCCTCCCGGTGCCGGATGTACTGGCGCATCAGCTGCAGCCAGGGCCAGAGCCAGGGTGCGTCCGGGCCGGCGTCGCAGGACGCCCACAGCACCGCCACGCCCCTGGCCTTGACGTGGCGGCAGAGGTCGTCGGCGAGACGGGTCTTGCCGCTACCGGTCTCCCCCAGCACCAGCGCCGGGGTGGCGCGTCCGGCCAGGCTGGCCTCGACGGCGTCGACCATCGCGGCGAGGGCGGCGGCGTGGTCCAGGGTCGTGGTCATGAGCGCAATTTACGCTGTTCGGGCGATTCCTCTCGTTGCTTAGACTCTCCGGCGATGATGTTGGAGGCCTGAGATGACCTGGCAGCTGACCGACGAGCAACTGATGATCCGCGAGACCGTGCGCGAGGCGGCCCAGGACAAGATCGCTCCCCGGTCCAGGGAGGTCGACGAAACCTGCGAGTTCCCCACCGACTGGGTTGACCTCCTCCGTGACCTCGGATTGTTCGGCATCCCCTTCAAGCCAGAGTACGGTGGTCTCAGCGGCTCGGCCCTGACCCTCGCGGTCGCCGTCGAGGAGCTCTCCAAGGTCGACGCCACCGCCGGCCTGATCCTGGCGGTGCAGGCGCTCGGCGGTTATCCCTTCAATGTCGCCGCCAGCGAGGAGCAGAAGCAGAAGTGGATTCCCAAGATGGCCAGTGGCGAGTACCTCGCGGCCTATGCCCTGACCGAGCCCGGGTCCGGCTCGGACGCCGCGGCGATGAAGACCAAGGCGGTCAAGAAGGGCGATAGCTACGTCCTCAACGGCTCCAAGATCTTCATCACCCACGGCAACGTCGCGGACGTGGTCGTGGTCTTCGCGGTCACCGATGCCTCGGCCGGCTCCCGCGGCACGTCGGCGTTCATCGTCGAACGCAAGACTGACGGGTTCACCTCCAAGCCCATCAAGGAAAAGCTCGGCATTCGAGGCTCGGACACCGCGGAGCTGTATTTCGATGACGTCGTCGTTCCCGAGGAGAACCGGCTCGGCGCCGAGGGCGAGGGCTTCAAGATCGCGCTGCGGGTCCTCGACCGCTCCCGGCCGGGTGTTGGCGCACAGGCCCTGGGTATCGCCGCGGGGGCCCTGGACTACGCGGTGAAGTACGCCAAGGAGCGGCAGCAGTTCGGCCACCCCATCGCCGATTTCCAGGGCATCCAGTGGATGCTCGCGGACATGGCGACCCAGGTCGAGGCGGCACGGGGGCTGGTCTACCAAGCCTCGACGATGATCGACGAGGGCCACCCCGGGGTCACCAGCATGAGCGCGATGGCCAAGCTCTTCGCGTCTGACACCGCGATGAAGGTGACCACCGACGCGGTCCAGATCCTGGGCGGATACGGCTACATCAAGGAGTTCCCCGTCGAGCGGATGATGCGCGACGCCAAGATCACCCAGATCTACGAGGGAACCAACCAGATCCAGCGGGTGGTCATCGGGCGGCACCTTCTGAAGTAGCCACCCCGGCCGGCGGAGCCCTAAGAGAGGGACTGCTCGGAGATCCCCTGCCCGTATTCGATGTTCGAGAGCCGGGCCGCCGACGCGCTCAGCGCCACCAGGGCCACGCCGACACAGCCGGCGCCGGCCAGCACCAATCCGCCCCCGTAGGCGGCTCCCGCCGGCAGCAGACCAAGACGCCCCAGCAGGATCCCAGCCCCGACCAGCAGCCCCACGATCACCACCATCCCCAGTTGCGCCACCAGCCCCACCCACGCGCCGACAGGGGAGATCATCCGCCTCGGGTCGGTCCAGTTGAAGCGTGGGAAGAGACCGCCGACCGCCACCATGACGACCGCCAGCGAACCGCCGAAAACGGCCGCCAGCAGGACCGCGGGGATGGCCCAGCCGATCCCCGGGTGGACCACGACCTCGGTGAAGACGGCCGCCACCGTTGCGGCCGCGGCCACCGGCGGTACCGCCACCAGGACCTTGCCCAGCAGCAGGCGCGAGAGGCTGTTCGGTGAGACCACGTACATCCAGATGGCCCCGCCCTCCAGGCTCATCGACGTCAGCCCCAGGGCCGTGGCGAGGCCGAGGGTGACCAGGGGGATGGGCACCAGGGCGATGCCGGCCGCGAGCGGTCCACCGCGGATCTGGCTGAACCCGCGCAGAGCCCCGCCGCCGCGGAACGCGAACAGGCCCAGCGCCAGCACCGGGAGGACCATGCGCACCAGCATCACCAGGTCGCGGCGGCGGGTGCGCCAATCCTTGGTCATGACCGCGACGGCCGCGCCGTCGATGCCCAACCGCGCCAGCAGGGGCACACCGGCGCCACCGGGGACGGCAGGGGTGCCGGCGGTTGTCGCTGCGTGGCGCCGGCGCGGGGCATAGTCCGACCAGCCGTTGACGTAGACCCGCGCGCTCAGCTCCACCGACGCCCACAGGGTCAGCACGCCGGCGGCCACGATCAGCCCCGTCCAGCCAACTGCCGCCAGGGGCTGGCCGAAGAGGGCGGCGCTGATCGCCCGTGCGCCCCAGCCGTGGGGTAGGAAGGGCGGCGCGGCGAAGGCGGACTGCGAGAGGGCGGCCAGCAGCTGACGGCCCGAGCGGCCGCCGTGCGCGGCGCTGTAGGCGGGGTTGAAGCCGATGTTGAGAATCTCCATCCCCATCGCGAAGGTGATCGCGAGCAGGCCGATGACCTCGCGACCTCGGCTGGCGGGCACGAAGCGGATCGCCACCATCACCAGCAACGAAATCAATGACACCGGCAGCAGCGGGGTGGCCGCAAGTACGAGCGCCCCGACCAGGGTCGCCAGCGGCCGGCCGGTTACCAGCGGCAGACCGATGAGCACGGGCAGGAGAACCAGCACCGCGGTCGCGAAGAGGCCCACCACCCGGACCCAGATCTTGGCTGCCAGCACCGCCGCGACCGAGTACGGCGAGACCAGCAGCATCTCCAGATCGCGGTCCAGCAGCAGGGCCGAGATGCTGAAGAGCAGGCTGCCGTAGAGCAGCACCGCGGAATAGGCCAGCAGGCCGATCCCCAGGATCGCCCTCACCGAGCCCGCCTGGTCCCCGCCGAGGCGCCCGCGGGCGACGACCACGCCACCGACCTGCGGCGCCCAGAGGCCGAAGACGAGGAAGGCCACGGCTCCCGCCGCGCCCAGCCCCGACAGCAGTCGCCGGCGCGTGGTCGCCTTGCGATAGCCGCGGTTCCACGCGGCCCGCATCCTCACCGCGATCAGCCGCCGCGCCAGCGCGGGGCCATCGCGGAACAGCGAGCTCACGTCTCCAGCTCGGCGAGCAACGCCCCGGCGTCCTCCTCGTCACCGCCGGTGAGGTCGAGGAAGAGATCCTCGAGCGAGCCCTCGGTTCGCCCCCTGGCCTTGACCTCGGCCAGCGGCCCGGTGACCACCAGGCGGCCGTGGTCGATGATGCCGACGTGGGTGCACATGCGCTCGGCGATCTCCAGGATGTGGGTGGAGACGAAGGCGCAGCGCTCACCGGAGCAGAAGTCGCGGAGGATGTCCTTCATCAGGCGAGCACTGCGGGGGTCAAGGCCCACCGTGGGCTCGTCCAGGAAGAGGACCTGGGGATCGTGGAGCAGGGCCGCCGCCAGGGAGATCTTCTGGCGCATCCCGCGGGAGTACGAGCCCAGCATCTCGTTGGCGCGGTCGCGCAGCTCGAAAATCTCGAGCAGGGTGACGATGCGGCGATCCCGATGAGTCCGATCGAGGTGGTACAGGTCGCCCGAGAATTCGAGGAACTCGCGTCCGGTCAGCTTGTCGTAGAGGACCGGGGAGTCGGGGACGTAGCCCAGGCGCGCCTTCGCCGCCTCGGTCGCGGTTCCAACGTCGTGGCCGGCGACGGCGGCGTGCCCCGATGTCGGACGAAGCAGGCCCACCAGCATCTTGATCGTCGTGGTCTTGCCGGCGCCATTGGGCCCGAGAAACCCGAAGAGCTGGCCGGGGCCGACTTCCAGGTCGAGGTGGGCGACCGCTACGTGGCTCCCGTACTCCTTGGTCAGCCCCCGTGCGGCGATCACCCGTGGAGCATATTCGCGGGAGGAGGGGCCTCCCTCTCAGCCTCCCTTAACCCGCACCTGTTAACATTCGCCAAGACATGTCGACTCCTCGGTATAAGAGGAGACGGAGCGCCACGCGGGTGACCGCGCTGCCCATGCCCAATAAGCGAGCCCTGATTGCGCTGATCGTCGCGGCGCTGCTCGCGATCGGTTCGTACACCGGCTTCCGTCTCTATCAACTGGCAAACAGCATCAGCCCGCACGCCGGGCTAGGTGACGTGATCGGCCTGGCCCAGAACCAGGAGGATCAGCCAGGCACGCTCGCCTACAAGATTCACCATGGCCAGCGGGTCAACATCCTGATGCTGGGCTACGGCGGGGATGGGCACGACGGGGCGTACCTGACGGACTCGATCATGATGATCAGCGTCCAGGGTCCCGATCGCGTGGCGCTGACCTCGCTGCCCCGCGACAGCTACGTGACCATGAAGTACCTGGTGAGCGGTGGTGAGTACGACGGCAAGATCAACGCCGTCTACGAGATCCCCCTCGCCAAGAACGCCCTGGGGAAGCCGCTCCCGGAGTACGACACCGGCTTCGACGGCGCCGGGAAACTGGCCAGCAAGGTCATCGGTGACTACCTCGGGGTGACCATCGATTACTGGGTGGGCGTCGACTTCACGGCGTTCAAGAAGGTCGTGGACGCGGTGGGTGGTGTGGATGTCAATGTGCCCAAGGTCCTCGACGACTACGAGTACCCAACCGAAAGCCTCGGATACCAGCACATCCATTTCAACCCCGGGATGCAGCACATGGATGGGTCGCGCGCCCTGATCTACGTACGCGAGCGCCACGCCGACAACGACTTCGGGCGCTCCCGCCGGCAGCAGCAGGTCACGGCAGCGATCAGGGACAGGGTCCAGAAGCCGTCGGTCATCAGCCAGATGTACGGGCTGATGGATGCGCTCAAGAACAACGTCCACACCAATATGTCGCTCAACGACATCAAGGTCTTCGGCTCCGTCGCCAACAAGATCAGCGACAACGGCACCCACCACGTCTCGATTGACGCCACCAACTGGCAGTACGAGACCTCCGGCTATGACGGCGCTTACCTCTTGATGCCCCGGGACGGCACCATGACCTCGCTGCACAAGTACATCCAGAACGAGCTCCCCAACACCGCGGTCCTTGCCGAGAACGCGCGCGTGCAGTTCTCGAGCACCTCCGGCCAGGCCTCGCAGGGCACCTCCCTGGCCGGGGTGTATGCCGCCGCGATGCACATGCTGAACTTCAACATTGCCGCGCCGGTCACCGGCGGGCTGGTCCCACCGACCACCGTGGTCCACGACTACTCAGGGGGACGGGCGGCGAAGACGGCCCTCTGGATGGCGCAGTACTTCGGCGGATCGGTGGTGACCGAGGACCCGGCGGCGGCGCCGCCGGCCCCGGACGCCAGTCCGGCGCCCGGCGCGGCGCCGGCCAGGGCCGACCTCGTGGTGTCCCTTGGGCGCGATACCGCGGTGCAGTTCGACGCCAACGCCCCGCGCAGCACGACCCCATCGCGCCCTGCTTACAACTCCAACAACGACAACCGTCCCTATGGCCAGCCAACCTATAGGCCGGCGCCGCGACCCACCTCGGTTCCCACCGCCGAGCCCACCCAGGCGCCGGCCCCGGCGCCCAGCACCGTGCCCAGCGCGCCACCGCCGACCGCATCACCGATCTGCTCCTCGGCACTGTGCAAGCCCAAGCCGGCACCCTCGGGCGGCGCCGGCGGATCGGGCGGCGGAGCCTAGCAACCTAAACTTTTCGGCCATGGAACTGGCCGACCGGCTGCTCAAGGGAGAAACGCGCGCCCTGGCTCGAGCCATCAGCCTGGTCGAGCGCGACGACCCCCAGATGCTGGAGCTGCTCGCGGCCCTGCAGCCCCACACCGGCCATGCCTACATGCTCGGCATCACCGGCCCCCCCGGCTCGGGTAAGTCAACCCTCGTCGACTCCCTGGTCGAGATGATGCGGCGGCGGGGCAAGACGGTCGGTGTGCTGGCCGTCGATCCCAACAGTCCCTTCACTGGCGGGGCGGTCCTCGGCGACCGCGTGCGGATGCAGCGGCACTCACTCGACCCGGGGGTGTTCATGCGCAGCATGGGCGCCCGCGGTCATCTCGGCGGCCTGGCCGGCGCCAGCCGCCACGCGGCGCGAGTGCTGGATGCGTTCGGACGCGACTACGTCATCCTGGAGACGGTTGGTGTGGGCCAGTCGGAGCTCGAGGTCAGCAGCGTCTGCGACACCACGGTGGTGGTCGTCAACCCGCGGCAGGGCGACGAGATCCAGGCCATCAAGGCCGGCATCCTGGAGATCGCCGACATCTTCGTCGTCAACAAGGCCGAGCTCGCGGGCGCTGACAGCGCCGTGCGCCAGCTGCAACAGACCTACCCCGACAACATGCAGGAGGGCGACTGGCTACCGCCGATCCTGAAGACCGTGTCGACCCGTGGAGAGGGGATCGAGGAAGTCCTCGACGCGATCGACGCCCACCGGCAGCACGTCATCGACAGCGGCCTGCTGGAGCACAGGCGCCGCAGCCAGCTCCGCGAGGAGGTGCTCGACCTGGTCGCCGAGCGTGCCCGCCGGCGTGCCGCGCGCGAGCTGGGTGCAGCCAGCACGTTGGGCCAGCGGCTGGGGTCGGCGCCGCTCAAGGAGATCGACCCCTTCCAGATCGCGAAGGAGCTGGGCCCGCCTGGCTAGAGGGCGTGGCGCAACAGGCCGCGTTGACGGCGTACCCGGCTCTCCAGGCGACCGAAGCCGAAGTCGACGAGGATGCCGATCGTCAGCAGGACAATCAGCAGCGCCAGGATCGTCGCGGCATCATGGAGGTGCCGGGCCAAATCGAGCTTGACGCCCAGCGATGGCCGCCCGGCCACGATCACCAACAGCTCGCCGGCGATGAGGCTGCGCCACGCGAACGCCCATCCCTGCTTGAGCCCGGCAAGGACCTGCGGCATCGCGCCGGGCAGGATCACGCGCCGGTACAGGTACACGCCCCTGGCGCCAAGCACGCGCGCCGCCTGCACCTGCGGAACCGGCACGGTGTCGATACCGCTGATCACCCCGTTGGCGATCGACGGTGTGGCCCCCAGGATGACCACGAAGAGGATCGCGGTCTCGCTGCCGGAGAACAGCAGCAGGGCGAGTGGGAACCAGGATATCGACGGCAGGGTCTGAAGCCCCGTGATCAGGGCCCCGACGGCGCTGCGCACCACCGGGGCCACCGCCATCACGAGCGCGATCGCGGCGCCCAGCACGAGGGCAACCAGGTAGCCAACGACCGCGCGGCTCATGGTGATCAGGATGGCCTGGTAGAAGTCCAGGCTCTGCACCTGGTGGAGCAGTGCCTGCAGCACCGCGGCGGGCGTGGGCAGCGCGTTGGTCTTCTGCCAGCGCAGCAGCGCCAGCTCCCACAGCACCACCACGATGGCAACGGCCCCCAGCTTCGGCAGCACCACCTTCTGCGCCCAGGTCACGGCTGTCGACCGTGGCTTCACGAGGTCCGGATAATTCCTACTAATTTCATCGGGATTACGGGAGGATACCGGCGCTCGGGCAACCAGATCAAATTGCGCCGCTAGACTTGGAGCCGCGATGACCGAGACCGCGACCCGCAAGATCCGCATCCTCACGGCCAAGGTGGGGCTCGACGGGCACGACCGGGGGGTCAAGGTGGTCAGCCGGGCGCTGCGCGACGCGGGCGTGGAGGTGATCTACGCGGGGCTGCACCAAACACCGGAGATGGTCGTCGAGGCCGCGGTGCAGGAGGATGTCGACGGCATTGGCATCAGCCTCCATTCTGGCGCGCACATGACCCTGATCCCCAAGATCATGAAGTTGCTGAAGGCGCAGGGGATCGAAGACATCGTCGTCTTTGGCGGTGGGATCATCCCCGAAGAGGACATCACTGCGCTCAAGAAGCTCGGGGTCGCGGAGATATTCACCCCCGGGGCCCCGCTGCAGACCATCGTCGACTTCGTCAACACCAAGTTCGCCGACCGCGTAGGCGCATGACCCCCCAGGCGGGGGACGGGTTCCCCTTCGCCTCCCACCGGGAACTCGACCAGCCGCCACAGACGCGGCTTGCCGAGGACCACTTCCGCATGGGTGAGGTGGAGCTTCGCCTGGTCCCCGACGCGCCGGTCTTCATCGATGGCGGCGCGATGTTCGGGGTGGTGCCGAAAACGCTGTGGATCAAGCACAAGATCCCCGATGACCACAACCGCGTTCCCGTCGCCTCCAACTGTCTGTTGGTGCAGGGACCCAGCGGGACGGCCCTGATCGAGGGTGGCATCGGCGAGAAGTACTCGGACAAGCAGCGCGACATCTTCGGCCTGGATGACGTCGGGCGCCTCAAGCGCGGCCTGAAGGCGGCACAGGTCGAGCCGGAGGAGGTTGACCACGTCTTCCTGACCCACCTCCACTTCGACCACTGCGGTGCCATCACCACGTATGACGGCAGCCGGCTGCGGCCGACGTTCCCGCGCGCCCGGCACTTCGTCCAGCGTGCGGAGTACGAAATCATGATGAACCCGGATCCTCGGAGTAGCCCCAGCTACGTTCCCGACAATCTCGAGGCGGTGCGCGAGGCGGGCCTACTGGAGCTGGTCGATGGTGACGCCCAGCCGGTGCCGGGGTTCGAGTTGCGCCTGACCCCGGGCCACACGGCGGGGCACCAGGTGGTCCTGGTGCACACCACGGGGGGCACCGCTGCGTTCATGGGCGACCTGATCCCATACCGCTCTCACCTCAAAACCACCTGGGTCGCCGCCACCGATGTCCAGCCGGTGCAGACCATGACCACCAAGCAGAGCTTCCTCGCGGAGGTGCGGGAGTTGGATTACCTGGTGGTGCTCTACCACGAGCACATCGACCCGGTGGGAAGGTTCCGGGGCGACGTCTTCGAGAGGTTCTAGCCGGCGGCGTCAGCCGCCGCTGTCGTCCTCACTGTCGGGGGTCATCCCCTGCAGTATCTCGCTGACTCTTTCCCGCAGTTGGCGATGCCGCTCCTCGGCGGGGGTGATGGAGATGTTCACCATGCTGCGGCGGCGCGCCAGGCCACTGCCGAAGCTGACCCGCCGCTCCTCCGCGTCACCGCGGGCCACGAGGGCCTGCGAGATGGCCGTCTCCTCGACCGGGGCGGGCTCGGTCGGCTCGTCGACGAGCATCGGCTGCTCAACGACCAGGGGCCCTTCCGGCACGTCGGACACCTCCGGGTCAGGGGTGTCCTCTAGTGCGACCGGCTCTGCCTGCGCAAGCGGCTTTTCCACCGGGGTCGGCGCCACGACCGTCTCGGGCGCGTCGGCGAGGTCGTGGCTGCGCTTCGCCTCCTCGGTGCGTGAGTCCCACGTGTCGACCGTGAAGACCCCCTTCAGTGAGATGCCCGAGATCAGGGCCTTGACCAACTGGTGGTGCTCATCGTCCCAGAGGCGCATGGTGAAGCCGCCATTCTGCTCGGCGTAGACCTCGTCGCGATACGTGCGGATGACCTCGCCGTCGAGGAAATGGAGGACCAGCTTGGGGTGATGACTGCCGGTCCGAGGATCCCGCTTGAGGTGTCGCTTGGCCGGTGCGGGGTGGATCGCCACGTACTTGATGGCCCCGGCGGAAACCCAGATCGATCGGGTGTTGCCACCAGGACCAACGAGGGTGAACCCGCCGCTGTCCAGGCTCACCTGCTCGGCATCGCCCTCAACCCGCTCTCCGTCCACGAAGCGAACGGTTACCCGCATAGGCGCGCCGGCCGGGTCGTCCCGGTCAGCCCTCCCCGGTGGGATTCAGGTTCTCAACCTGCTTGGCCGCCTGCTCGTGCAGCGACGACCGCCGGCGGGCCTCCTCGCCGTCAGCACGGGCCTTGGCCTCGCCGGCGAAGAGCTCCTCGGCGCGGGCAAAGCGCAGCCGCTCCGCCTCCGGTCGAGAGTCCCATTCGTTGACGAAGAAGATCGCCTTGAGCGCGTGCAATGAAACCAGGACGCGGAGCAGCGACTTCGACTCGGGGTCGTACACCCGCATGTTGAAGCCCTCGCCGTCCTGCGAGAAGGTGTCGTCCTTGTAGGAGCGCATCGTCTCACCGTCGACGAAGTGCATCACGATCTTGACCAGGTTGAGGTTGTTGCGGGGGTCCTCTTCGGAGCCCTCATCGAAGTGACCACCCATGAAGAGGACGTACTTGATCGATGCCAGCGACACCCACGCGATGGTGTTGTTGCCGCCCGTGAAGGAGACGGGGAAGCCCATCCGCTGCAGCGTAGCGGCGTCGGATTCGCCCTCCATGATCTCGCCGTCGAGGAAGCGGACCTGCACATGCATCGGCGTGTCTCCTGGAGTCTGAGGGCTTCAAAATCAAGCCGCCGTCGATCGGCTGGCCGCGGGGCACATGGTAGCATTCCGCGTCGCCATGCCTGACTCCAGCGCGCTCTCAATTCAACCCCGCACCGAGTTGCGTAAGCGCAACCACGGCCTGCGCCGTCAGGGATTCATCCCGGGTGTCATCTATGGACACCGCGTGGAACCCGTCAGCGTGAGCGTGCCGCGGCGCGAGTTCGAGCGAGCCTTCCACAGGTCGGGGCGCACCCAGCTGATGGACCTTCAGATCGACGGCGAGGGCAAGCCCCGTAAGGTCCTGATCCGTGAGGTCCAGTACAACCCCCGCGGCGGCTCCACCCTGCATGTCGACTTCTACCAGGTCAACCTCAAGGAGAAGATCGCAGCCGACGTGCCGATCGTCCTGGTGGGCGAATCCCCCGCCGTGCAGCGGCGCGATGGCGAAATGGCGCAGAACCTCCACTCGCTGCGGGTCAGCTGCCTCCCCGCCGACATCCCCGAGCACATCGAGGTCGACGTCAGCCGCCTTGAGAACGTCGACGACAGCATCCGTATCAGCGAGCTGACCGTTCCCGAGGAGGTCGAGGTGCTCTCCGACCCCGATGACGTCGTGGTCAAGGTTGCCGCGCCGCGGGTTGTCGAAGAGCTGCCCGTCGCCGAGGGTGAGGCCGCCGAGGGCGAGGCGGCGGAGGGCGAGGAGGGCGAGGCTGCCGAGGCCGCCGGCGACGGGAGCTCGGAAGAGAGCTGATCCCGGCCGCCGAGGGGGCCGCCTACCAGGCGACCTTCAACCTCACCAACCAGGTGCTCGCGGCCCTGGGCCTCAAGGACAACTCGATCGCGGGCTTCGTCCTGACGCTGGTCTTCGGGGTGATCGTAATCGTCCTGACGATGCTCGCCGCGCGCCTCGCGCGGCACCTCGGCCGCGGCGCCAGTCGCAACGCGCTGTGGGACGTCCAGCTGGTCCTGTTGGTGGGTCGGACGGTCTATGTCGCGGTGCTGGCCATCGGCTTCCTGGCCTTCGTCGAGGTCGTGGCGGCGCAGTGGCTGACGCCCGTGCTGGGTTTCGTCGGCCTCCTCGGCCTGGCGTTCGGCCTGGCCTTCCAGGACATCCTCAAGAACTGGATCTCTGGCGTCTTCCTGCTCCTCGAGCGCCCCTTCCGGATCGGCGACGAGATCACTGTCAACAACTTCACCGGGACCGTGGAGACGATCCAGTTGCGGGTCACCTTGCTGCGCACCGCCGACGGGCAGCGGGTCCTGGTCCCCAACCAGCAGGTCTACACCTCGGTGATCGTCGACTCCAGCAGCTTCCCCTACCGCCAGTTCACCGCGGCCGCCCCGGTGCCCACGGACCGATCCCTGGGCGACGCGTTGAAGCAGGTCGGCGCGGCCCTGGGCGACATCGAGGGCGTGGCCGCCGACCCGCCCCCCGAGGTCTCGCTGGTGCCCACTCTGGAATTCGGGCCGACCATCGAGGCGCGCTTCTGGGTCGACGTCAAGGCTTTCAAGGCGCGCAGCGTGCAGCGCAGCGTGAATGCCCTGCTGACCGGCATCTCCGCCGGCCAGGACATGGGCCCGGCTCCGGCGCCCAGGAAGAGGGCCCGGCGCAGCTGAGGCTGGTTGATGGTCGGGGCGCCGGGATTTGAACCCGGGACCTCGTCGTCCCGAACGACGCGCGCTACCGTGCTGCGCTACGCCCCGACAGGACCGCCCGATGCGGCGGGGCGGCGGACAGGGGATTCTAACTGCCGCCCAACCCTGATTTAGCCTGTCGCCGCCCTCGTGGCGGCGGCCACCAGGCGTCGCACATCCCCGGCCAGCGCCGGCCGCAGCGTGTAGTGCGCCCAGATCCCGATGCGGCTGACGTCCACCAGGCCGGCATCCCGAAGCTTGCCGATGTGGTGCGAGATGGTGGGTTGGCTGAGGGCGAAGACGGCGGTGAAGTCGCAGACGCAGATCGGCTGCTCCGCCCGCGCCAGCGCCGCGAGCATGCCCATGCGGACCGGGTCGGCCATGGCCTTGAGGACTGCGACGGTGGCGTCGATGCGGGACGAGTCCACGGGGATTGGTAGGGCGCAGCACTCGCCGCGCTCGCGCACCGGCAGGTCGATCTTCATGCCGCTGATCTTACATAACACATTGACAAGCGTCTATGGGTTGGTGGTAGGGTCAACCGAGGGGCCGACCGGGCGTTGGAGGTATCGACGTTGAATGAGATCCGTGAGGCCGTCCGTGAGCGCTATGCACGGGCGGCGAATGACATCCAGCAGAGTGGCTCCTGCTGCGACCCATCCTGTTGTGGCGGGAGCGCCAGCGATGTCACCTTCGTAAGCGATTACTCCGCGACGGAGCTGGCCGGTCTGCCGATCGATACCAATGTCAGCCTGGGTTGCGGCAACCCCACCCTGCTGGCAGACCTCCATCCCGGTGAGACCGTGCTCGACCTCGGCAGCGGCGCCGGCCTCGACGTGCTCCTGTCAGCCCGACGCGTCAGCCCCGGCGGCCACGCCTTCGGGCTCGATATGACCGACGAGATGCTGGCGGTGGCCAACCTGAACAAGGCGAAGGCGGGCATCAACAATGCGACCTTCCTGCGCGGCACCATCGAGAACATCCCCCTCGCCGAGGGCGCCGTCGACGTCGTCATTTCCAACTGTGTGCTCAACCTCGCCGAGGACAAGGGCGCGGTCATCCGCGAGGCGTTCCGGGTCCTGCGCCCGGGTGGTCGCTTGGCGGTCTCGGACATGGTTGAGGTCGAGCCCCTGGCGGCCGACGTCAAGGCCCGGGTCGATGCCTGGGCAGGGTGCATCTCGGGCACCATCCCGATCGACACCTACCGTGGCCTGGTGGCCGACGCCGGGTTCACCGATGTCGACATCCAGGTCCACGGCGAGGACGACGTCGAGGAGATCAAGGGCAAGATCGCCAGCGCCTACATCCGGGCGACCAAGCCGGCGTAATTGGCGCACGTTCTCTTCGTGTGCCTGCACAACGCCGGGCGCTCGCAGATGAGCCAGGCGCTCTTCGAGCGGATGGCGGCGGGTGCGCATGAGGCGCGGTCCGCCGGCACCACGCCCGGCATTGAGGTGCATCCCGAGGTGGTCGAGGTCATGCGCGAGCTGGGTGTGGAGCTGGCCGGCCGCAAGCCCGGACCGCTCACCACGAAGCTGGCGACCTGGGCCGATGTCGTCGTCACGATGGGCTGCGGAGACGAGTGCCCGGTCATCCCCGGGCGCCGCTACATCGACTGGGCTCTCCGCGACCCCAAGGGGTTGCCGGTGGACGAGGTCCGAGCCATCCGAGACGATATTGCGCAGCGCGTCGCCGAACTGGTCGACGAACTGAAGGGCGCGAAGTCTCGATCCTGACCGCGACCAGGCCGCTGCCGGATGCGAGAATCGGGGCCGCGTGGCCTCGTAGCTCAGGGGATAGAGCAACGGTTTCCTAAACCG
>DAINSI010000045.1:1042-19060 GCA_036741395.1 Candidatus Dormiibacterota bacterium | reverse complement strand
CTCAAGGAGAACGTCATCATCGGCAAGCTGATCCCCGCCGGGACCGGCCTGGACTACTACAAGAAGCTCCGCGAGGAGCAGGCGAAGTACCTCGTCGGCCACCCGGCCGGCGATGTCGGTGAGGGTGAGCTGGTGGGGGCTGCCGAAGGCCCCAGCGGCTCAATCGACGACCTCAGCGTCTAACTTGAGGCGCCCCGCACGGGGCGCCTCATCATTCCCCGCACTGCTCGTGTTGGCGCTGCTGACCGCGTGCAGCCAGGTCGCCAAGCCTCCGGTGACCGCGGTGAGACACTCGCCGACGCCTGTTCCCTCGCCATCTCTGTCGCCTTCCCTGCCGGTACCCGCGGCGCTGAACTGGCAGCCATGCGGCGGTGGCTTCCAGTGCGCGACGCTCACGGTGCCGGTGGACTATGTGCACCCGGCCGCGGCCAGCGTCGGGGTGGCAATGATCCGGCTGCCCGCCAGCGATCCGGCGCACCGTATCGGTTCCCTGCTCACCGACCCTGGCGGCCCCGGCGCGTCGGGGATCGGCTTCGTCAGGTCGGTTGCGCCGCAGCGCATGCCTCAGTACCGGGCACGCTTCGACATCGTTGGCTTCGACCCGCGCGGCGGGGGAGGCAGCCAGCCCATCCACTGCCTCCAGGGGGCCGCCCTGGAGAACTACCTCCAGCTCGACCAGGTCCCCGACGACCCCATCGAGCGCCAGGCGCTGGTCGATGGCAACAAGCGCTACGACAACGCCTGCCAGGTCGGTGGCGGGGGCCTACTCACCTTCGTCACCGCCGAGGTGGTGGCCACCGACATGGAGGAGATGCGGATGGCGCTGGGCGATCCCCAGCTGACCTACATGGGCCTGTCCTACGGCTCGCTGCTGGGCGCGGTCTACGCTGAGATGTTTCCCACCCACGTCCGCGCTCTCGACCTCGACGGCCCGGTGGACCCAGCGCTGGACCTGGAGGGATTCATCCGCGGCCAGGCCGCGGGCTACCTCGATGCCTTCAACCGGTTCATGGCCGCCTGCCGGACCGCCGACTGCTCGTTCAACGCCGATGGGCGGGGCCTGCAGAAGCTCAACGCCATCAGTAGCCGGGTCGACCGGTCGCCGATGAAGGTCGGCGCGAGACCGGTCGGTCCGGGCGCGTTGCAGTACGCGCTGGCCGACGGCGTGACCAGCCCGCGCAGCTGGACCGGCCTGAGCAACGCCCTGCTGGCGGCGCAGTCCGGCGACGCCAGCGGCATCCTCTTCTATTTCGACACCTATGCCCAGCGCAAGCCCGACGGAACCTACGACAACCTCTTCGACGCGTACAACGCCGTCATCTGCACCGACCGGCCCGGTCCGGCCAGCATTACCGGCTACGACCGGATCGCCGCCGACATCGGCCCCGCCAATCCCTACTTCGGGACCACCACGGTCTACGAGACCCTGCCCTGCCTGTACTGGCCGGTGCCCCCGGTCGGTCACGCCCACCCGATCAAGGCCGCGGGCGCCCCACCGATCCTGGTGGTGGGCGCCACCCATGACCCGGCAACGCCGTACGCCTGGGCGAAGGCCCTGGGCTCAGAGCTTTCCAGTGGGGTGCTGCTCACCCGCGATGGCGACGGGCACGTCTCGTTCGGCCGCAGCCCCTGTGTGGACGCCGCCGTCGCCGCGTACCTCGTCGACCTCAAGGTGCCAAACGCCGGCACCGTCTGCGCCTGAGAGGGGCGCCCGCCGCCCCGTCAGGCGCGTTGCGGCCGCGTTACAGCTTCGTTACGCGCGAGGCCTGTTACAGGGCTGACACCCGATGCACACCAGGGCGTGACGCTAACGCGTATTCGATCGGGGTAGCGGGGCTTATGGTGCGGGAACCAACAGCTGCAACCTTCTTGCAGTCGGAAGGAAGAAGTGGAGACGAATCGGTGACGGCAAACCTCATGACCAGGACCCCCGACCTGAACATTCGTCGCGCCTGGGCGTGCCTGGGTGTCCTCCTCGCCGCGGCGTTGTTCGGTGTGGTCCCCGCTTCGCAGCCGGCAGCCTCGGCTGGGCCGCTCGTCTCGGTCATCGTGCGCGGAGTCCCCGGCGCGGATGCCGCCGTTGTCCAGGACGTGAACGCCGTCGGCGGCCGGGTCACCGAGCAGCTCGGTTTGATCGACGCCGTAGCGGCGTCGGTACCGCGCGCGATGTTGCGCGTGCTCTCGCACAGCCCTGGTGTCGCCCAGGTCACCCCGAACTCCTCGGTACAGTTGCTCAGCAGCACCTATGACCCCACCACCGACATCGGGTCGGCCTACAACACCACCCAGCTGACCGGTGCCCAGGCGATGTGGCGGGCGGGCTACACCGGCAAGGGCGTGGACGTGGCCCTGATCGACTCCGGCGTGAGCCCGGTCCAGGGTCTGAGCGACCCCAACAAGCTGGTCAACGGCCCCGACCTCTCGATGGACACCTCGGCGCCCAACCTGCGCTACCTCGACGAGTACGGTCACGGAACCTTCATGGCGGGCATCATCGCCGGCCGCGACGTCGCCGGTACCCCGGCCAGCTACGTGGGCAACAGCGACAACTTCAACGGTATCGCCCCGGACGCGCGGGTCCTCAATGTCAAGGTCGCCGACTCCAGCGGCTTGACCGACGTCTCCCAGGTCATAGCCGCCATCTCCTGGGTCGTCCAGCATCGGCACGACAACGGAATGAACGTGCGGGTGCTCAACCTGTCGTTCGCAACCGACAGCTCGCAGTCGGAGATCCTCGACCCGATGTCCTTCGCCGCCGAGCATGCCTGGAAGAGCGGGATCGTCGTCGTCGCCTCGGCCGGCAACGCCGGTTGGAAGAGTGGTGGCCTGGTCAACCCCGCCTACAACCCCTACCTGATCGCGGTCGGCGCGTCGGACCCGAGGGGCACGATCACCACCGCAGACGACACCATCGCCGCCTTCTCCAACGCGGGTGGTGGCGGCCGCAACCCCGACCTCGCAGCCCCGGGCAAGTCGATGCAGAGCCTGAGGGTGCCTGGTTCCTACATCGATGAGAACTACGGGTCGACAGGCACCATCAACAAGCGGTTCTTCCGTGGCAGCGGGACCTCAGAGTCGGCCGCCGTCACCAGTGGCGCCGTCGCCCTGCTCCTGCAGCAGCGGCCTGGGCTCACGCCCGACCAGGTCAAGGCGATCCTCACCGGGTCCGCGACTCCGCTGGCGGGTCAGCCGGCCTCCCTGCAGGGCAATGGCGAGCTGAATCTCGCCGCCGCACGCTCGACGGCGACGCCACTGCTCGCCGCGCAGCCCTGGGTCCCGGCGACCGGCCTGGGCTCCGTGGAGGGCGCTCGCGGCACCGTTCACCTGACCATGGACGGGATCCCCCTGAACACCAACGTCGACATCTTCGGCAAGCCGATGGGCTCGGACCTGATCAACGCAATCCTCAATGACGTCGCCTGGAGCGGGGGCACGTTCAACGGCACGACCTGGAGCGGCACGACCTGGAGCGGGACGACCTGGAGTGGCACGACCTGGAGCGGCACCACCTGGTCGGGCACGACCTGGAGCGGCACCACGTGGTCAAGCAACACCTGGAACGGGACCACCTGGAGCGGCACGACCTGGTCCGGCACCACCTGGTCTGGCACGACCTGGTCGGGTACCACCTGGTCCGGGACGACCTGGAGCTGACCGCGGTCGGCATCTAGTACCTTTGCGTCGGTGATCACCCCGGCGCGCCGTGTCTGGGGATTGTGCGTGGTCCTGGCCGTAGCCGCGGCAGCGGTGGTCTACAGGTCTCACCTCATCCCCGCTCCAGTCCCCCTGTCCAGCCCGCTGGCCTGGCTCGGCGTAACCCTGGGCTTCGCCGCGGCCGAGATCTGGGTGGTGCACCTCCAGTTCCGCCGCGAGTCGAACACCGTCTCCCTCAGCGAAATCCCACTGACCCTGGGCCTGATCTTCCTGGCTCCGCCAGGGCTGATCCTGGCCCAGCTCCTGGGCACCATCCCGGTCCTCGTCCTGCATCGCCGGCAGAGCCTGCTCAAGGTCGTCTTCAATGCCGTCCAGCTGACCTTCTGCACCGGGGTGGGCGTGCTCGTCTTCCATTCCCTGGTCGGGTCCGCGGAGCCGCTGGGGCCCGCCGGCTGGTCTGCGGCCCTGGCGGCCAGCGGCACGGCCGCCGTCCTCAGCGTGTTCACGGTCTCGGCTGCGATTGGGCTGACCGAGGGGCGCCTCAGCCTGGGCAAGGTCGGGCCCGTCATCGCTTTCTCCATCGGGGAGGCCTGCGTCAACACCAGCCTGGCCCTGGTGGGGGCGGTCACGATGTCCCGCGACAGTCGGGCCGGGATCCTGCTGCTGATGCCCGCGGCCACGCTCTACGCGGCCTACCGCGCCTACACCCGCGAGCGTCAGAAAACCGAGCGGATCGAGTTCCTCTACAACTCGGGTCGAACCCTGGCCGGCGCCCCGGCGGGCGAGTCCGCGATCGTTGAGCTGCTTGGCGACGCCCTGCGGATGTTCCGTGCGGAGGTGGCACAGGTCTCGGTCTGGCCCAGCGCGGGCAGCCCTCTGATCACGCGCACCACGGTGCGGGCCGACGGCCCCGCCGAGGTCGACGAGGCCACCGAGAGCCCGGAGGACGATCGTCTGCTGGAAGAGGTCATGGCCTCTGAGTCAGGCATGGTCATCGACCGCCGCCTCGCCGGACACGACCAGGCCGCCTTCTTGGCCCACCATGGCCTCAGCGACGCGGTCATCACCAGCCTACGGGCGGACAACCGAGTCGTAGGCACGATCCTGGTCGGCAAGCGCACCGAGGATGTCGTCGGTTTTGACCAGGAACACCTCAACCTGCTCGAAACCCTGGCCGCCCAGGTGGGTGCTGCGGTCGAGAACAGCCGGCTTGAACGGGTCCTGCAGCACCAGGCCTTCCACGACTCGCTGACCAACATGGCCAACCGCGCGATGCTCAACCGGCGGGTCGAGACAGCCCTGGAGAAACCTGACGACCTCGTCGCGGTGCTCCTGATCGACATCGACGACTTCAAGGTGATCAACGACACCATGGGTCACTCCGTGGGCGACCAGCTCCTCGTCGGCG
This sequence comes from Candidatus Dormiibacterota bacterium, assembly GCA_036741395.1. Lineage (GTDB taxonomy): Bacteria > Chloroflexota > Dormibacteria > DASZGP01 > DASZGP01 > JAXDLW01. The sequence goes on along the minus strand of DAINSI010000045.1, from coordinate 13,998 downwards.
TTGCCGAACGGCTCGCGACCGCAGTGCGCACGACCGACACCGCGGCCAGGTTTGGCGGCGACGAGTTCGCCGTCCTCGTCGAAAACATGTATTCGACGGGGGACGCCATCGCCGCGGCTGAGCGGGTGCTGGCGGCGTTCCGCGAACCCTTCAACCTGACCGGCCAGCCGGTCAGGGTCAGCGCCAGCATCGGCATCGCGACCAACAACGACGGCCTCCTCGACCCGGGCGCTCTGATGCTCCAGGCCGACGTCGCGATGTACGCCGCCAAGGCGTCCGAGCCAGGCAGCTACCGGCTCTTCGAGGCCAGCATGCAGGACGAGGTTGCTGAGCGGCACGCGCTGCGGGAGGACCTCCGGCGGGCCCTGGAACGGGGCGAGCTGGTCAACCACTACCAGCCCCTGCTGGCACTCGAGGGCCACGCTGTGCTGGGCATGGAGGCGCTGGTCCGGTGGCACCACCCTGACCGCGGCCTGATCGCGCCAGGGTATTTCATCCGCCTCGCCGAGGAGTCCGGCCTGATCGTGCAGCTGGGCGGCTGGGTCCTGCGCGAGGCCTGCCGGCAGCTGGTGGAATGGCAGCGGCTGCGGCCAGCATGGCCGCTTGGGGTCAGCGTCAACCTCTCGGCCGTGCAGCTGCGCCAGGACGGGTTCGTCGACGAGGTCGTGAAGATCCTCAAGGAGACGGGCCTCGACTCCAGCAGCCTGACCCTGGAGATCACCGAGAGCACCTTCATGGACGACGCCCGCACGGCCATCGCCCGTCTCCGCGAGCTCCGCGGGCTGGGCATCCGCCTCGAGCTCGACGACTTTGGCACCGGCTTCTCCTCGCTCAGTCTGCTCCGCGACCTTCCCCTCGACGGGTTGAAGATCGACAAGTCCTTCGTCGACGGGATCCGGGCCGAGTCCGACCGCCCGGTCTTCCTCCAGGCGATCGTGCGGATGGCCCAGGCGCTGGACCTGGAGATGGTGGGGGAGGGGGTCGAGGAGGAGCACCAGGCAGAGGCCCTGCGGGCGATCGGCGTCCAGCGCGGCCAGGGCTACCTCTTCTCCCGGCCGCTGCCGGCCGAGGACATGGGCGCCTACCTGCGCCGCTCGGTCAGCGGGGCGGACGCCGAGGACGCCGCCGTGGTGCCGATGCCCGCCCGGCGCCGCTCGGACTGATCAGGCCCGGCGCGCGCTCCGGTTGCGACCGACCGCCGACTCGGCCAGGGGCGCGTAGAGCTCCTGGTGGTACTGGAGGACCATCCGGCGCGCTGAGAACCGGGTGGCGACCTCGCGGATGCTGTGCCGCATCATCGCCACCCAGCGGCGTGGGATGCCCTCGGTATCGCGGTCGTAGAAGAGCGGGATGACCTCCTCCTCGAGGAGCCGGTAGATCTCGTCGGCGTCGGCGTCGTCATCGGTGCTGGGGTCCTCGATGGTCGCGCCCGAGGCGACCGTCCAGCCGATCTGGGGGGTGTAGCCCTCGTCCCACCACCCGTCGGCCACGCTCAGGTTGAGCACCCCGTTGGCACCGGCCTTCATCCCGCTGGTGCCGCTGGCCTCCAGCAGGCGGCGGGGGTTGTTGAGCCAGACGTCAGCCCCCTGCACCAGGATCCGCGCCACGTCCATGTTGTAGTCCTCGACAAAGGACACGCTCGGCTCGCCGCGGCTGAAGCCGACAATGTCGCGGAGGATGTCCTTGCCCCCACCGTCGGCGGGGTGGGCCTTGCCGGCGAAGATGAACTGCACCTCGCGCCCCGCGGTCCCGGCGAGGGCTCGCAGCCGGTCGGGGTCACTCAGCAGCAGGTTGGCCCGTTTGTACTGGGCGAACCGCCGGCTGAAGCCGATGGTCAGGATGTCGTGGCGCATCATGCCGGTGGAGTTGCTGCGCACCTGGGCCAGCACCACCAGCCGGCGTCGCAGGGTCTGGTGCACCGACCAGAGTTCCTCGTCGGGGATCTCGATTACCGCGGCCCATCTCGGATCATCGGGATCGAGGTCCGACCAGCGGGGGTCGACGTACTCCGAGAGGAGCTCTGAAATCGTGGGCGCCAGCCAGGTCGGCATGTGCACCCCATTGGTGATCGCCCCGATCGGAACCTCGGCCTCGGCGGTCCCCGGCCACACCCCCTGCCAGAGGTTGCGGGAAACCGCGCCATGCAGCTGGCTGACGCCGACCACCCGCTGCGCCTCGCGCAGGCCGACGATGGTGGTGCAGAGCTCCTCGGCCTCGTCGCCGGGGTTGAGGCGGCCGAAGTCGACGAATTCCTGGACATCGATTTCCAGCGAGCGCAGGTAGGGGCCCAAAAGCGCGTCCACCAGCTCCGCGGAGAAGAAATCGCTGCCCGCCTTGACCGGGGTATGGGTGGTGAAGACCGTCGCCGCCCCGGCCTGGCCGATCCGCTCCGCCAGCGGTCCCGAGGTACCCGCGAGCCGGCGCGCCCCGAACTCCACGGCGGCCAGGAAGCTGTGTCCCTCGTTGAGGTGGCAGACCCCCGGGTCGATCCCCATGGCCCGCAGCGCGCGGACGCCGCCGATCCCCAGGACCATCTCCTGGCGCAGGCGCATTCCCGGGTCGGCGACGTAGAGCCGGTCGCAGATCGCCCGCAGGTGGGGCGGGTTGGTCTCCACCCCGGTGTCCAGCAGGTAGAGCGGCACCCGTCCGACGCGAACCCGCCAGATCTTGGCGTGCGCCACCTCGTTGCCGATCGGGGCCTCCACCTGCAGCGGCACCCCATCGGCCCGGACCAATTCCAGCGGCAACAGCTGGGGGTGGTTGTAGAGGTACTGCTCGACCTGGTCCCCGTGCTCGTTGATCCGCTGGCGGCCGAAGCCCTGTTTGTAGAAGAGGCCAACGCCGACCAGCGGCAGCCGCAGGTCGCTGGCCGCCTTGAGATGATCGCCGGCGAGGATGCCCAGTCCACCCGAGTAGATGGGTAGGGAATCTGTGAGGCCGAACTCCAGCGAGAAGTAGGCGATCGGGGGCATGTCGTCGCTCGGCACGACGTGGGGTTTGCGCGCCTGCTGCTCGCGCTGCGCCTCGAGCGCCTCGTCGAGGGCCCGCCGAACGTCGTCGCGCTGCAGGGCCTGCTCCACCCCGGCATCGCCGAGGGCGCGGATCACCGCCATCGGGTTGTGGGAGGTCTCGTCCCAGATCCCCGGCTCAAGGGCCTGGAAGAGGCGCTGGATGCGCGGCTCCCAGGTCCAGGTCAGGTCGAGGGCGAGGCGCCGGACTTCCCGGGTCATGAGCAGCAATTGTCGAGCATTGGGGCTCGGTCTCGAAACCTACGGTGAACCACCTCTAGGATCAATCACATGCGGCCCCGTTCCGTGCTTCTGGCGAACCGTGTGGCGAAGCTCTGGCCGGCCGACGACGCAGTGGCGCTGATCTCCACGGGGCGTGTCCGCGTCGATGGCCTTCCTGTGACCAACCCCCGCTCGATGGTGCGGCCTGGCGCGGTTGTCACGAGGGCTGAGGCGTCGCGGCTCCGAGGGGAAACGAAGCTCGCAGCTGCGCTAGAGCAATTCGCGGTCCAGGTACCCGGGCTGACCGCGCTCGATGTCGGCGCTTCAACCGGGGGGTTCACGCGCGAGCTGCTGGCGCGAGGGGCGGCCCGGGTCTTTGCGGTCGATGTCGGCCACGGGCAGCTCCTGGGCTCGCTGCGTCAGGATCCGCGGGTGGTGAACCTGGAGGGGATCAACGTAGCCCATGTGAGCCGCCAACTCATTCCTAACGACATCGACCTGTTCACCGTCGACGTCTCCTATCTATCGCTGGCCGAAGCCGCGCGGCAGCTCTTGACCTTGCGATCGTCGCGCGCAAGCCAGCTGGTGGGCTTGGTCAAGCCGATGTTCGAGCTTCGCCTCGGGGTGGCCCCCACCGACCCCGCATCGCTCACGGCGGCGACGGTTCGGGCAGTTGAGGAGCTCAGGCGTAGCGGCTGGGAGGTCAGCGGCACCATGGAGTCGCCGGTTCGGGGTGCGCGAGGAGCAATCGAAGGCTTTGTCCACGCGGTCCTTCCGCCCGCCTGACGCCCCGCGTCATCTGAATACGATCCAGTTTGACCGCGAGTTCGCAGCCCTGCTACACTCTGCCTTCGCGTCTCAAGTGCTCAGAGTCCTATTCTGCGCGCCCCTGGGACATGTCGATCCACCTTGAGCGAGCCCCCTCGAAGACACAGACAGGGCGCCCATCCGGGTGCCGCGAGCCGGGGTCCTCAACCTCGACCTAAGGGATATATATGCCGACCATCAACCAGCTGGTCCGAAAGGGCCGGCACACCGTCAAGAAGAAGACAAAGTCCCCGGCGCTGAAGGGTTCGCCCCAGCGGCGCGGGGTCTGCGTGCGTGTCTACACGGTCACGCCGCGAAAGCCGAACTCGGCGCTGCGCAAGGTGTGCCGTGTTCGCTTGACGAGCAAGGTTGAGGTCACCGCGTACATTCCGGGTATCGGCCACAACCTCCAGGAGCACTCGGTGGTGCTGCTCCGCGGCGGTCGAGTGAAGGACCTGGCCGGCGTCCGCTACCACGTGATCCGCGGCACCCTGGACACCTCCGGTGCCAAGAACCGCTCCCAGGGCCGCTCCAAGTACGGCGCCAAGCGGGAGAAGAAGTAGATGCCCCGCCGCGCGCGCATCCAGAAGCGAAACATCATTCCTGACCCGGTGTACACGCACCAGGGCGTGGCAAAGTTCATCAACTGCCTGATGCTCAACGGCAAGAAGAGCACGGCGGAGCGCATCGTCTACGACTCCTTCGAGATCATGCGCCAGCGCTCGCGCGGCGGGGATCCCCTGGAGACCTTTGAGACCGCGCTGCGCAACGCCACCCCGATCCTCGAGGTCAAGCCCAAGCGGGTCGGCGGCGCCACCTACCAGGTACCCGTCGAGATCCGGCCCGACCGGCGCTCGGCGCTGGCGCGCCGCTGGCTGATCCGGTATGCCCGGGCTCGCGGCGGCAAGTCAATGGCCGAGAAGCTGGCGAACGAGCTGATGGACGCGTCCAACAACATCGGGGCCGCGGTCAAGCGCAAGGAAGACACCCACAAGATGGCCGAGTCCAACAAGGCCTTCAGTCACTTCCGGTACTAGGCGTGAACGTTGCCGTCAAGGCCGTCAAGGGCCGGGCATTCCCCCTGGAGAAGACCCGCAATATCGGGATCATGGCGCACATCGACGCCGGCAAGACCACGACCACCGAGCGCATCCTCTTCTACACCGGGAAGATCCACCGTATGGGTGAGGTCCACGAGGGCGGCGCGACCATGGACTGGATGGTCCAGGAGCAGGAGCGCGGCATCACCATCACCTCCGCCGCGACCGCGGCGGAGTGGCGCGGCCATCGCATCAACATCATCGACACGCCCGGGCACGTGGACTTCACCGTTGAGGTCGAGCGCTCGCTCCGGGTGCTCGACGGTGCGGTCGCGGTGTTCGACGCGGTCAGCGGTGTTGAGCCGCAGTCCGAGACGGTCTGGCGCCAGGCCGACCGCTACGATGTGCCCCGGATCGCCTTCATCAACAAGATGGACCGCATGGGCGCCGACTTCTACGGCTCACTGGCGTCGATCCAGAGCAAGCTTGGCGCCAACGCTGTCGCCATCCAGCTGCCGATCGGCAGTGAGGCCGAGTTCAACGGCGTCATCGACCTCGTCAGTGAGGAGGCCATCGTCTACACCGACGACCTGGGCACCACCCTCGAGGCCGCGGCGATCCCCGAGGCCATGAAGGAAAAGGTCCACCACTACCGCCAGATCCTGATCGAGAAGGCGGCGGACTACGACGACGAGATCATGCACGCCTTCCTCGAGGAGCAGCCGGTGTCCAAGGAGAAGCTGATGCTCGCCATCCGCAAGGGCACGGTGTCGACAATGATGGTTCCGGTGATCGCCGGCGCGGCGCTGCGCAACCGCGGCGTGCAGCCCATGCTCGACGCCGTCGTCGACTACCTGCCCAGCCCCCTGGACATGCCCGCCGTCGAGGGGATGAATCCCAAGTCGGAGCACGTCGAGGTGCGCGGTATCAGCGACGAGCAGCCCTTCGCGGCGCTTGCATTCAAGGTCGCGACCGATCCCTACGTCGGCAAGCTCACCTTCTTCCGGGTCTACTCGGGCACCCTGAAGGCGGGCAGCTACGTGCTCAACGCGACCAAGGGCAAGAAGGAGCGCATCGGCCGCCTGCTGCAGATGCACGCCAACCACCGCGAGGAGCTCGAGGACGTGTACGCCGGCGATATCGCCGCGGCCATCGGCCTCAAGGACACCACCACCGGCGACACCCTGACCGCTGAGTCCCACCCTCTGGTGCTGGAGAACATAACTTTCCCCGAGCCGGTCATCGCCGTCGCGGTTGAGCCCAAGACCAAGGTCGACCAGGAGAAGATGGGCATCGCCCTGCAGCGTCTCGCCGAGGAGGACCCGACCTTCCGGGTGCACACCGAGGAGGAGACCGGCCAGACCATCATCGAGGGCATGGGCGAGCTCCACCTCGAGGTAATCGTCGACCGCATGCTGCGCGAGTTCAGCGTCGACGCCAACGTCGGCAAGCCGCAGGTCAGCTACCGGGAGACGATCCGCCGCGAGGCCAAGGGCACCGGCCGCTTCGTGCGTCAGTCGGGCGGTCACGGCCAGTACGGCCACGCCGAGATCAAGATCGAGCCCAACGAGGTGGGCGCCGGTTTCGAGTTCGTCGACAAGATCGTCGGTGGCAAGATCCCCCGCGAGTACATCGCGCCGGTCGGCAAGGGCATCGAGGAGGCGCTGGAGAACGGCATCCTCGCCGGCTTCCCCATGGTCGACGTCAAGGCCACGCTGTACGACGGCAGCTACCACGACGTCGACTCCAACGAGATGGCCTTCCGCATCGCCGGCTCGATGGCGGTCAAGGATGCCGTCAAGAAGGCGTCCCCGGTCCTGCTGGAGCCGATCATGAAGGTCGAGGTCAGCATGCCGGAGGAGTACATGGGCGACGTCATGGGCGACCTCAGTGCCCGCCGCGGCCATATCCTCGGAATGGAGGGCAGGGGCACCAGCCAGTCGGTCAAGGCCAACGTGCCGCTGGCTAATATGTTCGGCTACGTCAACGAGCTCCGCTCGATGACCCAGGGCCGGGCCAGTTACGCAATGGAGTTCGACCACTACGAGGAAGTTCCCAAGAGCGTCGCCGAAGAAATCATCGCCAAGAGCAACAGCTAAGAGGCCTACAGGAGGACCCCATGGGTAAGCAGAAGTTCGACAGGTCGAAGCCACACATGAACATCGGCACCATTGGTCACATTGACCATGGCAAGACCACGCTGACCGCCGCCATCACCAAGGTACTGGCGGCGAAGGGCGGCGCAACGTTCGTGCCCTTCGACAAGATCGACAACGCGCCCGAGGAGAAGGCTCGCGGGATCACAATCTCCACCGCCCACGTCGAGTACTCGACGGAGAAGCGGCACTACGCGCACGTCGACTGCCCCGGTCACGCCGACTACATCAAAAACATGATCACCGGCGCGGCGCAGATGGACGGCGCCATCCTCGTGGTGGCGGCCACCGACGGCCCCATGCCCCAAACCCGTGAGCACGTCCTCCTGGCGCGCCAGGTCAACGTTCCCTACCTGGTTGTCGCTCTCAACAAGTGCGACGCCGTCGACGACGAGGAGCTCCTCGAACTGGTCGAGCTTGAGGTTCGCGAGCTGCTCAACAAGTACGAGTTCCCCGGCGATGACGTGCCGATCGTGCGCGTCAGCGCGCTCAAGGCGCTGGAGGGCGACGCCGCTGCGTCCGAGGGCATCTCCAAGCTGATGGACGCGGTCGACGAGTACATCCCGGTGCCCGAGCGCGCCGTCGACAAGCCGTTCCTGATGCCCATCGAGGACGTGTTCTCGATTGAGGGTCGCGGCACGGTCGTCACCGGGCGCATCGAGCGCGGTGAGGTCAAGGTCAACGAGGAGGTCGAGATCGTCGGCGTCAAGGACACCCGCAAGGTGATCGTGACCGGCGTCGAGATGTTCCACAAGCTGCTTGACTCCGGGCAGGCCGGGGACAACGTCGGCACCCTGCTTCGCGGTATCAAGCGCGAGGAGGTCGAGCGCGGCCAGGTGCTGGCCAAGCCCGGCTCGATCAAGCCGCACACCAAGTTCGAGGCCGAGGTCTACGTCCTCACCAAGGACGAGGGCGGACGCCACACGCCGTTCTTCAAGGGCTACCGCCCGCAGTTCTACATCCGCACCACCGACGTGACGGGTGAGGTCATCCTGCAAGAGGGCGTCGAGATGGTCATGCCGGGTGACAACACCAAGATGACCATCCAGCTGATCACCCCCATCGCGGTGGAGGAGGCCATGCGCTTCGCCATCCGTGAGGGCGGCCGTACCGTGGGCGCTGGTGTCGTAACCAGCATCCTCGGGTAGGCGAGCAAGGAACTCCAGGGCAGCGAGATGGCACAGAAGATCAGGATCCGGCTGAAGGCGTACGACCACAAGGTCCTCGACTCGGCCGCGGACAAGATCGTCGACACGGCGAGGCGCACCAGCGCCACCATCGCCGGGCCCATCCCGCTGCCCACCGAGATCAACAAGTACACGGTCATCCGCTCGCCCTTCATCGACAAGGACAGCCGCGAGCAGTTCGAGATGCGCACCCACAAGCGGATCATCGACATCATCGATCCCAACCCCAAGGTGGTCGATGCGCTGATGCGGTTGAGCCTACCGTCGGGCGTCAACATCGAGATCAAGCTCTGAGATGAAAGGGCTGATCGCGCGCAAGCTGGGTATGACGCAGGTGTTCGACGACACCGGCATCATCGTGCCTGTCACCGTCCTGGAGGCCGGCCCGTGCTACGTCGTGGGCCTGCGCACCCAGGAGAAGGACGGCTACGTCGCGACCCGCCTGGGATTCGAGGTGGTGGCTGAGAAAAAGAGCACCAAGCCGCGATTGGGCGAGTTCAAGAAGGCCGGGGTCAAGCCGATGCGCAAGGTGAGGGAGTTCCGCGGTGGCCCCGTCGACGGCGTCGAGGTGGGCACAGAGCTCAGGGCCGATGTCTTCACCGCCGGCGACAGGGTCGCCGTCACCGGCACCAGTAAGGGCAAGGGTTTCGCCGGCGTGGTCAAGCGGCACCGCTTTGGCCGTGGCCCCGTCACCCACGGCTCGCACAACATCCGCCAGCCCGGCTCCGTCGGCTCGGTCGACGCCGCGCGGACCTGGAAGGGCGTGAAGATGGCGGGCCAGATGGGCAATGCCAGGACCACCACGCGCGGCCTGACCGTCTTCCGAGTCGACCCCGAGCGCAACCTGCTGATGATCAAGGGCCCTGTGCCGGGGCCGCGCAACGGCCTGGTCGTGGTCAAGGAGCTCCCGTGATGGCCGAGCCGAAGACCAAGGAGATCGATGTTCGGGGCCGCGACGGCAAGCCCGCCGGCAAGCTGCGCCTGGACGGGCACCTCTTCGACGCCGAGGTCAACGGTGCCGTGCTGCACCAGGCCTTCGTACGCCAGATGGCCAACCTGCGCCAGGGCACCTCGAGCACCAAGACCCGAACCGAGGTCCGCGGTGGTGGGCGCAAGCCCTACCGCCAGAAGGGAACGGGCCGGGCCCGCCAGGGTTCGATCCGCGCTCCGCAGTACGCCGGCGGCGGCATCGTATTCGGTCCCAAGCCGCGCAAGTACACCCAGGAGATGCCCCGCAAGCAGCGACGCCTGGCCCTGCGCTCGGCGCTGTCGGTGAAGAACCAGGAGGACCGCCTGGTGGTGCTCGAGAACCTCGACTTCGAGGTTCCGAAGACCCGCGAGTTCATCAACGTGCTGGCCGACGCCGGCGTTGAGGGATCGGTGCTGGTAGTGCTGGAGAACCACAACGTCAACGCCGAGAAGTCGGCCCGCAACCTCGTTGGGGTCCGGGTCATCCTGAGTCGCAACCTCAACGTGCGTGACGTCCTTAACCACGAGTGGCTGCTGATGACCCGGGCGGCGGTCGAGCAGGTGGGGGAGGTCCTCAAATGAGGTCCCCGGCCGAGGTCATCCTGAAGCCGCTGATCTCGGAGAAGAGCTACTCCGCGATGCAGCACGGCAAGTACACCTTCGACGTACACCCCTCCGCCAACAAGGTGGAGATCGCGCGCGCCGTCGAGGAGGCCTTCGAGGTCAAGGTGATCTCCGTCAACACCATGGCCCGCAACGCCAAGGAGCGCCGCCGCGGCAAGTTCGGGGCCGTCAAGGGCTTCGACCCCAAGCGCAAGAAGGCGATCGTCACCCTGGCCCCCGGCCAGCACATCACCCGCCTCTTCGACACCAGTAGCGGATAAGCGATGCCTACCAAGAAGTACAAGCCGACAAGCCCGGGCCGCCGCTTCATGAGCGTGTCCACCTTCGAGGACCTCACCAAGGGCAAGAAGCCCGAGAAGAGCCTGATGGTGGCGCTGCCCACCAACGCCGGTCGCAACAACCAGGGCAAGATCACCGTTCGCCACCAGGGCGGCGGCCACAAGAAGCAGTATCGCCTGGTCGATTTCAAGCGCAACAAGCTGGGCATTCCCGGGAAGATCGCCGCGGTCGAGTACGACCCCAACCGGACCTCCCGCATCGCCCTCATCCACTACGCCGACGGCGAGAAGCGGTACATCCTGGCGCCGCTGGCGCTAAAGGTCGGCGACACCGTGATGAACGGTCCTGAGGCCGAGATCAAGCCCGGCAACGCGCTGCCCATCCGCAACATCCCGGTCGGCACCACGATCCACAACATCGAGATCAAGGTCGGTCGCGGCGGCCAGCTGGTGCGCTCCGCCGGCGGCGCCGCGCAGCTCCTGGCCAAGGAGGGCGACTACGGACAGGTGCGGATGCCGTCGGGCGAGGTGCGCCTGGTGCCCGTCGTGTGCTTCGCCACCATCGGGCAGCTGGGCAACGTGGACCACTCCAACGAGAACGTCGGCAAAGCCGGAAAGAGCCGCTGGCGCGGGAAGCGCCCCTCGGTTCGCGGAATGACCATGAACCCGTTCGACCACCCCCACGGCGGGGGCGAGGGCCGTTCCGGCGCCGGTGGCAACCCGCAGACGCCGTGGGGCAAGCCCGCGCTCGGGTTCCGCACCCGGCGCAACAAGTCCACCAACAAATTCATCGTTCGACGTCGCGGAGGTAAGCGCGGGTGAGCCGTTCAACCAAGAAGGGGCCCTACTGCGACCAGAGGCTGCTGGACAAGGTCCTGAAGCTGAACGAGACCAAGGAGAAGCGGATCATCCGCACCTGGTCGCGGCGGTCCACAATCTTCCCGGAATTCCTCGGTCACACGCTGGCCGTGCACGACGGCCGCAAGCACGTCCCGGTCTTCGTCACCGAGGCCATGGTCGGCCACAAGCTGGGCGAGTTCGCCCCCACCCGGCGGTTCCGCGGCCACGGCCACCACACCGAGCGCAGCTCGTCGCTGAAGTAAGGGTCTGAAGTAGAGAAATGGAAGTAGAAGCGATCGCGCGCTACATGCGCATCCCCCCGCGCAAGGCCCGGCTGGTGGCGGCCACCGTCGTCGGCCTGCCCGTGCGGGAAGCGCTGACGGTTCTCGATTTCACGCCTCGCGCTGCCGCCAAGGAGGTCGCCAAGGTTGTGAAATCCGCGGCCGCCAACGCCACCAACAACTTCAACCAGGATGAGGACACCCTCTTCGTCAAGAGCATCGTGGTGAACGAGGGCCCGACCCTCAAGCGTGGCCGCGCCCGGGCCCGTGGCATGTATTTCACGATCTTCAAACGCACCTGCCACATCACCGCCGTGGTCGACACCCGCGAACTCGCCGCCAGCACCCGCCGCCGTCGCGCTGCTGCCGCAGGCGCACCCGCGACGCCAGGGACGCGTGCCAAGTCCGCTGCACCCAAGGCTGCCGGTGTTAAGGGAGCCGATAAGGCTCCCAAGGCGAGCAAGGCCGATGCCAAGGCGGCTGTCGTCGAGGAGGTCGTGGCTGCCGCCGAGGAGGAGGCCGCTCAGACGCTGACCACCGACGACGCCCAGGAGGCCGCGGCCAAGGCCCCGGCCGAGGCGAAGATCGAAGAGGCGGCCGAGGAGTCCCGCGCCGTCGAGGCCGAAACCGACGTCGAAGGCCCGACCGACGTCCAAGGCCCGACCGACGTCGAAGGCCCGACCGACGTCGACAGCAAGACCAACGCCAAAAAGGAGAACGCCTAATGGGGCAGAAGGTCCATCCCAACGCTTTCCGCCTCGGCGTCTACAAGCCCTGGCAGGCCCGCTGGTATGGCGACAAGGACTACACCGAGAACCTCCTCGAGGACATGAAGATGCGCCGCCTGATCCTGAATCGGCTGCGCAACGCGGGGATCAGCAAGGTCGAGACCGAGCGCTCCGCCAACCAGGCCACGGTCATCATCTGGACCGCCAAGCCGGGCATCGTCATCGGCAAGGGTGGAACCAGCGTAGACCAGCTTCGCGACGACCTCGAAAAGCTCTCCGGCAAAAAGGTTCGCGTCACCATCCAGGAGATCAAGCATCCCGAGCTGGATGCGGCCCTGGTGGCCCAGAACGTGGCCGCCCAGCTGGAGCGGCGCATCGCCTTCCGTCGCGCCGTCAAGCAATCCGTCCTGCGCACCATGCGCGCCGGCGCCAAGGGCGTGAAGATCGCCGTCTCCGGCCGCCTGGGTGGGGCCGAGATGTCCCGCCGCGAGTGGGACCGCGACGGCCGCGTGCCGCTGCACACCCTCAAGGCCAACATCGATTACGGTCAGACCGAGGCGCGAACGACCTTCGGTCGCATCGGTGTCAGCGTCTGGGTATACCTCGGCGACTTTGACCTCGGCCGTACAGATGAGGCCCAGTTCGACGAGATCCCGTCCCGGCAGGTGATCGAGGACGGTCCCCGGCAGGGCGGACCGCGCCCCGCTGTCCAGGCTTCAGCCGCCCCTGCGGTTGTGACCACGCCAGCCGACGCCAGCGCGACCACGCCGGCACCCGCGGCGGAGGCCCCTTCGAGCGCCGCCGCCGTCGTCGCCC
>DAINSI010000045.1:0-1032 GCA_036741395.1 Candidatus Dormiibacterota bacterium | reverse complement strand
CCGGCGCCGAGCGCCGCGCCGCCCAAGCCTGCCCGGGCCCGTCCGGCCGCTCCCGCCAAGCCCCGCGCCCGCAAGCCCGCCGCCGAGGCCGCGTCCGCGACCGCTGAGGGGGCGCCCGCCGCTGCCACGGAGGCGGCGACCGCGCCCGAGGGCGGCGAGAGCGCCAGGAAGAAGCCAGCCCGGCCGCGCAAGACCGACGGCAGCGTGCTCGCGCCGACCGCCGACGCCGCCGCCGCGGAGGCCGCGCCCGCTGCGGCGGCCGTGACCGAGCCCGCCGCCGCCGAGAGCCCCACCCCCGACGCCTCGGCGCCAGAGGACAAGGATGCTTAGCCCCAAACGCGTCAAGCACCGCAAGGTTCACAAGGGTCGTCGCACCGGCATGGCCATCCGTGGCTCCGAGATCGCCTTCGGCCAGTTTGCCCTGCAGGCCACCGAGGACTGCTGGATGACAAACCGGCAGATCGAGGCCGCCCGTCGCGCCATGACGCGCCACGTCCGTCGTGGCGGCAAGATCTGGATCCGCATCTTCCCCGGCAAGCCCTACACCAAGAAGCCGGCAGAGACCCGGATGGGCAGTGGTAAGGGCAACCCCGAGGGCTGGGTGGCGGTGATCAAGCCCGGCCGCATTCTCTTCGAGATGGGAGGGGTGCCGCCGGAGGTGGCCAAGGAGGCCATGCGCCTGGCCGCCTTCAAGCTTCCGATCAAGACCCGCTTCCTGACCCTGCAGGAGACCACCGGTCACGGGGAGGTCGTATGAAAGCCGCGCTGCAGCTGTCGGAACTCCGCACCCTCGACGCCACCGACCTCAACGACAAGCTCAAGGAGGCTCGGACGGAGCTCTTCAACCTGCGCTTCCAGGCGGCCACCGGGCAGCTGGAGAACCACCGCCAGATCCGCGCCGTCCGCCGGCGCATCGCCCAGGTTCTGACCGTGATGCAGGGCCGCACCCTTGGTTTCGAGGAGGTCGTGGTGCAGGCTTCAGGGCCGGCGACGCCGAGCAGCGCCGGGCCGCGCCGCGACGGCAGGTCCAAG
>DAINSI010000044.1:18466-19169 GCA_036741395.1 Candidatus Dormiibacterota bacterium | reverse complement strand
CCTTGAGCTGAGCCTTGTTGCCATCGGCGCTGCCGTTGCCGTGGTACGTGAACTGTAGTGTGACGGTTACCAGGCCGGAGCTCTTCTCCACCGTCTGCTCCGTGGGCGCCGCCGGCGAGCCGTCCGGCTGGATCCACTGGTAGGTGATGGTCCCGGCGCCGCCGTTGGTCTGGATCTTGCCGGTGAAGAGGAAGGTCGCGCTGGGGCAATGGCCGACCGGCGGCGCCGCGGCGGCGGTGACAGCGGTCACGGCGACGGCCGGCCCCGAGCTGCGGCTGATCAAAAAGAAGGCTGCCCCCGCGATCACGATGATGAGCAGCAGGGGCAACAGCAGCCTGCCCGCGCCGCCCTTCTTCTTCGCCTTCGGCGGTTTGTAGACCGGGGCCTGGACCTGCGGTACCGAGAAGGTGGTCGCCCCCGGCATGGCGGTGGCGACTGGCACCGGCGCCACCGGTGGCGGCACAAACGCAGGTGCGCCCGTGGGCTGGCCGGGGTGCATCGACTGGGGCTGCTGGACCACGGTCTCGTCCGGTGCGGCGCCGGGCCCCCTGACCACGGTCTCGTCGGGGAATCCGCCTGCTTGCACCACGGTCTCGTCGCCGCCGCGAGCGGGGAGCGCCATCGTCTCGTCGGGCGCCATGTCGGCAGACCGCACCATGGTCTCCTCGCTGCCGGCCATCAAGGCGGTGGTATCGAGCGGCGA
>DAINSI010000044.1:16705-18456 GCA_036741395.1 Candidatus Dormiibacterota bacterium | reverse complement strand
CGCTCGATGGGCTGCTCGCGGCCTCGGCCGCAGGTGCCGCGGGCGCGGCGGCGGTGGCCACCGCGGAGAGGTCGGAGGTGTCGGACCATCCCGGCCAGGCGCGCTGGGCGGCGTCGGCGAGCTTGACCCAGAACTCGCCCGCGCTCTTGGGACGCTTCTTGGGATCCTTGGCGAGCGCCGTCAGCAGGACGTCCTCGACCTTCGACGGGAAGCCCGGCGAGACCTGGCTGGGTTTGGGGGGTGGGGTGGAGATGTGTGCCTCGACCGTCGCCATGACGTTGCCCGGCACGGGCGGGAAGGGCAGGCGGCCCACCAGTAACTCGTAGGCCATCACGCCCAGCGAGTAGACGTCGGTGCGCTGGTCGATCTCCGCCTTGCCGGCCGCCTGCTCCGGCGACATGTACGAGGGCGTGCCCAGGATGGTGCCGACCTGGGTGACGAAGTTGCCGGCGCCACCCATCAGCTTGACCAGGCCGAAGTCACCCAGCTTGCACACTCCGGTGGTGGTGATGAAGAGGTTGCCGGGCTTGAGGTCGCGATGCAGGATGCCCTGCTTGGCCGCGTACTCCAGGGCCGCGGAGACCTCGCCGATGACTCGCATCGCCTGGCCGGCGCCGAGGCGGCCGTTGCCCAGGATCTGCTTCAGGGTGGGCCCGTGAACGTACTCCTGGATCATGTACAGGTCGGTGCCGACGGCCTCCAGGTTGTAGATGCCGACGATGTTGGGGTGGTTCATCTTGGCCAGCGCCCGGGCCTCGCGACGGAAGCGCTCCAGCGCCTGGGGATCGCCGTTCCAGGCCCCCAGCACCTGCTTGATCGCGACCAGGCGGTTGAGCGCCGTCTGCCGCGCCAGGTACACCGAGCCCATGGCGCCCTTGCCGACGGTCTGGATGAAGTCGTACCCCGCGAGGTTGTTACTCACGGATCAGAAGTATGGGGGTGGATGTGTCTCAGGCGGCGCCGCATTGTGGTGCTCGTCCCCGGGGCCCCGGCGACCTGATCGGGACGACTAATGGACCCAGTAGAACTTCGCCGATGGAGCGGAGTGTGGCCCCGAGGAATCGGTGTACGAGAGGGTGAAGTATCCCTCGTTGGAGGACGGGCTTGGGTTCTGAACAAGCAACGCCGTATTCAAATCCTGGGAATGGCTCCCGGAGGGGGGGGTGAGGGTTCTCTGGAACTGCGCCGTTGGATAGGGAGCCCCGGTCAGGTCATTCACAGCGGTCCAGCTGACGGTGACGACGACCGAGTGTTCTGCTGACCCACTAAACGAGAAATCGAAGGCGTCCGCCAGTCGGATATAGGCGTCCGGGTTGTTGTACGGATTGCGCGTTGAATTTCCCCCTGGGCCCACCGTGGCTGGAGCGCTGCAAGACTGCTGCATTGTCGTCCGGCAGGGCGAGTACCAGATCGCGAGATTCGTGACCGTCAGGTAATTGGTCTGAGCTGCGGCCGGCGGTGTTGATGGCATGGGCTTGGGTGACGGGCTCGGCGACGGCGACGGACTTGGGCTCGGCGACGGGGTCACATCAGGGGTAGGCGACGGCAGGTCACCTGGGCTAGGCGTCGGCGCCTCCGTGGGGCTGGGGGCCGACAGGACTATGGCGCCCCCCGAGTTGTTGCCCGAGCGGCCGTGGGTCAGGCCCCAGATCGCCATGCCGATGACCAGGATGCCGGCCACGCCGCCGGCGATGAGCCATTTGTTGACGCCGCCGACGACCGTCTCACCGATGGCACCCGACGCTGCCGCG
>DAINSI010000044.1:0-16695 GCA_036741395.1 Candidatus Dormiibacterota bacterium | reverse complement strand
CGCCCGCCTCGCCGACCAGCACCAGCCCCAGGGCGGCGGCCGCGGCCGCGACCAGGCGTTTGATCGACGAGCGCTGCTCCCAGTCCTCGCCGTAGCCCGCGACCGCGGCCGCCTCCAGCTCGTCGAGGAGCTGCTCGGCGGTGCGCTGGCGTTCGCCCGGGTCCTTGGCCATGGCGCGCGTCACCAGCGCGCCGACCCCCTCGGGGAGGTTGCTGTTGAGCGACCTGGGGTCGGGCACGGGATCGTTGATGTGCTTGCGCATGACGGCCAGGGGGTTGTCGCCGGTGTAGGGCGCCCGGCCGGTCAGGAACTCGAACAGCATCGCGCCGCAGGAGTAGATGTCGGTGCGGAGGTCAACCCGGCCGCCGGTGACCATCTCTGGGCTCATGTATGCCGGGCTGCCGGCAGGGACCCCGCCGGCAGCGCCCGGGCCGGCGGCGACCAGGGCCTGGCCGAAGTCCACCAGCTTGCTCACGCCCTCCCGGTCGGCGAGCAGGTTATCCGGTTTGATGTCGCGGTGGACCAGGCCGCGCCCGTGTGCGTAGCCCAGGCCGCTGAGGGCGCCCTTGAGCACCCCGAGGGACTGCTCGGGGGTCAGGTGACCGGAGTGATCGAGGACCTGGCGCAGCGACGCGCCCGGGACGTACTCGCTGACCAGGACCGCCCGCCCGTCCGCCTCGAAGAAGTCGTAGACCTTGACGCAGTTGGGATTGTCCAGCTGGGCCATGATCCGAGCCTCGGCGCGGAAGCGCTCGATGAAGGTGGGGTCGGCGACCAGGGATGGCGACAGTTCCTTGAGGGCCACGTCGCGATCCAGGTCCGTGGTCTCGTGGGCAAGGTAGACGGTGCCGGTGGCACCCGTACCCAGGGTGCCGAGGATCTCGTAGTTGTCAGCGCCCATCAGTCGCGAGGATAGCCGTGGCGCGTCAGACCAGCGCGCGGAACGGGAAGTAGCCGATGAACCCGCCCAACACCCCGACCAGGAAGACCCACATGACGACCCGGGGCACGCCGTCGTGCCGCAGCAGCTGGGCGATGGAGATGGCCACCGCGGGCATCGTGGGCAGGAAATAGAAGATGTAGCTGATCCGTTCCCCGACGAAGGACAGGAGGTAGAAGGGCACGTAACAGCCGAGAATCCAGGCCAGCACGAAGATCGAGAGCCGATCCTGGAGGTACCAGGCGCGCCAGCTCGCGTAGGCGAAGCCCAGCGGGAAGGCGCCGATCAGGAATGGGTTCATCGCCCCCCTGAAGAAGATCGTCGCCCGGGTCAAGCGGTCGGTGCCGGCGATCAACGTCTGGTCAACCCGCAGGTACGGGATCTGCACCTCGTTGATGAGCCACTGCCAGGGGTAGCTCTCAGAGTTGGCGGGCCCGCCGGGGCGCCTCAGGGAGAAGCCGTACTTGGTCATGAACTGGACGTGGTCGATCGGGTTGGCGTATTTCGTCACGGCGTGGTCGAGCACCCACAGGCCGCCGATAAAAACGGGCGCGAACACCGCCAGCATGATCCCTGCGGCGACCAGCTGCCGCTGGGGGAAGCGGCGGTCGCGGCGCCACTGGACCAGGCCCATGACCGCGTAGAAGACCAGGATCGCCGCGACCGCGTAGGTCCCGTTGAGCTTGATCAGCGTCGCCAGCCCGGCGCCGAGCCCGGCCAGCCAGGGCCAGTCCTTGAGCGCCCCCCAGGCGGCGAGGAGCATGAACGCGAGCAGGAAGATGTCCAGCACGCCGATGCGACTGTGCACCAGGACCAGGTTGTCGAACGAGAAGAGCGTGGTCGCCAGCAGCGCCAGCCATCGATCACCCCCGGCGGCCAGCACCAGCAGGTACAGCAGCAGGATGCAGAGCATCCCGGCGATGATGCTGGGCAGCCGCCAGCCCAGCCCGTTATCGCCGAAGCGGCGCATCGACTCGGCGATGAAGAGCTTGCCCAGCGGCGGGTGCTCGTGGTTGGGGTCGAGCCCCAGCGGTTCGCCGGCGTAGGCCGCTCCCGTCGGCGGCGTGATGTGGATGATCACCCGCGCCGCGTTGACGTAGTACGCCTCGTCGAAGATCAGGGCGCCGCTCGGTTCGGAGATCCAGACCGCGCGCAGCAGCAGTGACGCCAGCAGGAGAAGGGCGAGGAAAACGCCGGCCCGGGGCGCGAGCGCCAGGCGAGGCCGGGCCGGCTCAGCCCGTGAGATCTGAGGCGGGGCGCTTCATCATCAGGATGCCGGTGGTCCGGAAGCCGTGCCGTTCCTGGTAGAAGCGGATGGCGTCGACATTCGCGACGTGGGTCTGCATGGTGATGACCCCGGCGCCGTGCTCGGTGGCCCAGCGCTCGCCGGCCGCCATCAGGCGGCTGCCCACACCGTGACCGCGATGCTGGGGCAGCACCGCGACGTCGATTCCCACCGTCACCACGTCGCGCATCATGCGGGCCCGCCCGGTGGGCGGCCGCAGCATCAGCTCGATCCATCCGACAACCTCGCCGTCGACCTCGGCCACGAGGATCTCCTCGCCCTCAGGGAGGGGCAGGCGCTTGCCGTAGCGCTCCTTGAGGGCCAGGTAGTCGGGGGTGGAGTAGAGGCTGGGATCGAGGCGCATATGATGCTCGGCGCTGGCCTGGTAGACGTCGGCCAGGGCGCCTACGTCGTCGGGGGTCGCCTTGCGGATCTCGACCTGGGCAGTGCGTTCCATTTGCGTTCAGGATAGGCGAGACCAACCTCAGGAGGATTTCGATGCCCGTCAGCCGGCGTACCCAGCGCATTGTCCAGACCCTCGGGCCCTTCATCGAGGGGATGCTCGGCGCTCGCACCGACAACCCTGACGTGGCCGATTTCCTCGCCGGGAATCCCCAGGAGATCGCCAGCCGGGAGTACGTCGAGACCCTGCAGAAATGGCTCGAGCCCAGGGACCAGCGCTGGTTTGCGTACGGTACGCCCACACGGCCCTCCCAGGAGGCCGCAGCGAAGGGGCTCAGCGCCGAGCTGGGCATCGATTTCGACCCCGCGGACATCATGCTCTGCCGGGGGGCCCACGGCGGGCTGGCCGGCTGTCTCGACCTGGTGGTCGACCCCGGGGACGAGGTCGTCTACATCAGCCCACCGTGGTTCTTCTACGAGGCCATGATCCTGAGCGTCGCGGCCGAGCCGGTGAAGGTGAAGGTGCGACCGGGCGATTGGGACCTCGACGTCCCGGCGATCGAAGCCGCGATCACCGATCGGACCTCGGCGGTGCTCATCAACACCCCGCACAACCCCACCGGCAAGGTCTACCCACCCGAGACCCTGCAGGCGCTGGCCGACGTCCTCACGCGCAAGAGCGCCGGGCGGGAGCGGCCCATCTACCTCATCAGCGACGAGGCCTACAGCCGCATCCTCTTCCCCGGCACCCGGATGTACACCCCCGCCAGCCACTACCCCAACAGCCTGCTGGTCCACACCTACAGCAAGAGCGCCCTGGCGCCGGGGCAGCGCCTGGGCTACGTCGCGCTGCCACCGGACATGCCGGGCCGCGAGGAGCTGCGGTTGGGCTTCATGGCCGGCGCGCTGGGCAGCAGCAATGCCTTCCCCGACGCCGTCATGGTCTACGCCCTGGCCGACATCGAGGTGATGTCGATCGACCTCGGCGCGCTGGCGCGGCGGCGGGACTGGATGGTGTCGGCGCTGCAGGAGATGGGTTACGAGCTGCACCTCCCCGAGGCCACGTTCTACCTCCTGCCGAAGGTCCCTGGGGGAGATGAGAAGGCTTTCGTGCAGCGCCTGGCGAGGGACGGCGTGCTGGTCCTGCCGGGCCGCGCCACCGACACCCCCGGGTACTTCCGAATCTCGCTGACCGCCACCGACGCGATGGTCGAAGGGTCACTGCCGATATTCGAGGCCGCGATCAAGGAGCTCGAACCAGCAGCCACCTGACCTCTTCACGGCTTATCATCCGGCCCAAGTGGCAGAACAGATCGGGAAGTACCAGATCCGCGGAACGCTGGGCGCAGGCGCCTACGGGACCGTCTACCTGGGCTGGCAGGAGGACCTTCAGCGGCCGGTCGCGATCAAGGAGCTGGGCTCCCAGCTCGTGGCCGACCCGGTCTTCCTCCAGGGTTTCCGCGAGGAGGCCCGGATCATGGCCCTCCTCGACCACCCCAACTGCGTCAAGGTGTTCGATTTCATCGAGACCGGCGACCGGGCGTTCCTGGTGTCGGAGTTCGTCGACGGCGCCTCGCTGCGACAGGTGGTGCGGGACACCGGCACCCTGAGCCCGCAGCAGTCGCTGGGTGTCCTCAAGGGCTCGCTGCAGGGCTTGGGGCATGCCCACCACCTGGGCCTGGTGCACCGGGACATCAAGCCCGAGAACATCCTCGCCGACCGCGAGGGAACCTCCAAGCTGGCCGACTTCGGGCAGGCGTACTTCGGCGCCGGCCCGGGCGCCGCCGGCGCGATGACCGGCTCGCCCCCATACATGAGCCCGGAGCAGGCCCGCGGCGGGATCTGCGATTCGCGCAGTGACCTCTACTCGGCGGGCGCGATCCTCTTCGAGTTCCTGACCGGGCGCCCGCCCTTCATGGCCGACAACCCGATGGCGATCATGCGGGCGCACGTCAGCGACCCCGTCCCCGATCCCCGCAAACTCAACAAGAGCCTGCCCAAGCAGGCCACCAAGTTGATGAGCAGGGCCCTCGCCAAGGACCCGGCGGCGCGCTTCCAGTCGGCCGACGAGATGCTGGCCGCCCTCGACGACACCGCCCGCGCCGGCTACGGCAAGAACTGGGAGCAGTCGGCGGCGATCAAGGGCCTGGTCGCGGCGTCGGCCGCCGGCGCGGCGGTGGCCGCGGGTGCCGCGGGTGTCGCCGCCGCCGGGGCTGCCGCCGGTGCGACCGGCACGGCCGCGGTTGGGACGACCACCGTCGGCGCGGCGACCACCGCCACCGCTGGGACCGCCGGGACGGCGGCCGCGGGTGGGGGCATCTCCGGGACGACGATCGCCGCAGGGGCCGGGGCGGCCGCGTTGGTGGGCGCTGCCGCCGTCGCCTACGTCGTCGTCAGCAACGCGATCTTCGGCCACAACCTGGTGGTCAACGGCAACGCCGAGCAGGGCTCGGGCGCCACCACCACCAGCGAGGTGGTGCGGCCCAACGGCTGGACGACGTCGGGACAGTTCACGATCGTGAAGTACGGCTCCGACATCTTCCCTGCGGCCGGCGACCCGGGTCCGCCGGACCGCGGCGACTACTTCTTCGCGGGGGGCAACTCATCCCAGTCGACGGCGTCGCAGACGATCGACATCTCCGGCGGCGCCGGCGGGATCGATTCCGGGAGCAAGCGGTATGACCTTTCGGCGTGGCTCGGTGGCTTCGCCGGCCAGGGCGACAGCGCCACCGTCGAGGCGACCTTCGAGGACGGGTCGGGAAGGGCCCTGGGCACTGCCCGTATCGGCCCCGTGACCGACCTGACGCGCAAGGGCAAGACCGCAATGGTCAAGTCGGAGGGCACGGGCACGGTTCCCAAGGGCACGCGCAAGGTGTTGGTGCGCATCCTCCTGGTGCGCACCGACGGCACGTACAACGACGGCTACGCCGACGACGTGTCGTTCTCGATCAGCTAGAGCGCGGAGGTCAATGCCCCGCTGAGGGGCTGGGCTGGGTGCTGGAGGGCGAATTGTCCAGTGAGCCCGAGACCGACGGCGTCGCGCCGGGCGCCGCGGACTGCCCGAGGGTGATGGTGAATGGCAGGTCGCCCTGCTCATCGGCGTTGTTGGCGCCGTACTTGCCCTTGACGATGAGGTCATACGAGCCGTCCGCAGCCTTGAAGGCGAACTCGACGAACTCATCGGGACTGGTGATCCCCTTGGGCGGAATGCTGCAGCAGCTGGACTGCGACGAGACGATCGCGGTGCCGTCCGGGAGCTTGAGATCGGCGTTGCTGTCGCCGAAGCAGCACACGTTGTCGCGGTTCGAGGTGAGCGAGAAATTGATCGTCAGGTACACCGATCCTGCCGGTTCCTCCTGGTGTTGCTTCACGTTGTCAAAGCTCAGCTCGCCGCCGGAAACAGCGAGGGTGAAGGCCTCCGGGACGGCGAGTGTCCCGTTCACGGCCACCCGCTGGGGCTCCAGCGAGACGTATTTCCCCGACGAGCCCAGCGGCACGCTGGCCTGGTTGAAGCGCGCACTGCCGACCAGCAGGACAGCGCTCTTCAGGCTGAACTTGTCGTCGACGTTGAAGGCGATCACCCCGCCGGTGCGCTGCAGGCCGGGTACCGCGGGAATCTTCTGGTCCTCGGAGTCGGCCGTCAGGTAGCTGTTGGTGCCGGACTGCAGGACGAGCTCCTGGTTGTACGGGGTGAAGGTGTCCTTCCCGAGATTCTCGAAGGTCGCCTCGATGAGAACCTTCCGCGGCGCCTGGGAGTAGGTCGGCGGAGTGGGCTTGATCTCCTTCTTGATCGAAATCTGCCCGAGGGTGACCTTGAACCCGCCCCACCAGAAGGACTTGTTGACCGACCCGCTGGCCGTGCCTCCGTCCGACGGACTGGGGCTCACGCTGGAGCTGCCGGTCTGTTTGGCGGTGTTGGTGGCGCCACCGCACGCCGCGATGAAGGGAATGACCAGGCTGGCTACGACGCGAGTCCTCATGCACACCTCAGGTATTGGTCGGGCCGGCCGCCAGTGTACGTCGCGCGGGTGCCCGTGCACCACGTCTCGGAAAAAGAAAAGCCGCCCGGCTGACCCGGGCGGCTCTTTGTTGGGAAGTCCCTCTTCTGAGGTGGTCTCTAGTACTCCGGCATCGGCGGGGTGGGAGCCCCGCTCTTCTTCTCAGGGAGGTCGGTGACCAGGGACTCGGTGGTGAGCAGCATGGCCGCGATCGAGGCGGCGTTCTGCAGGGCCGACCGGGTGACCTTGGTCGGGTCGATGATCCCGGCCTTGATCATGTCCACGTACTCGCCGGTCGCGGCGTTGAAGCCCTCGTTGCCCTTCAGGTTCTTGACCTTCTCGACAACCACGGAGCCCTCGACCCCGGCGTTCTGCGCGATCTGGCGGAGGGGCTCCTCCAGGGCGCGACGCAGGATGTTGGCGCCGGTGGCGACGTCGCCATCGACCTTAATGCTGTCCAGGGCCTTGATGGCCCGGACCAGGGCCACGCCGCCGCCGGGCACGATGCCCTCCTCCACGGCCGCGCGGGTCGCGGAGACGGCATCCTCCATGCGGTGCTTGCGCTCCTTGAGCTCGGTCTCGGTCGGCGCGCCGACCTTGATCACCGCGACACCACCCGAGAGCTTGGCCAGGCGCTCCTGGAGCTTCTCCTTGTCCCAATCGGAGGTCGACTTGTCGATCTCGGCCTTGATCTGGTTGATCCGGCCCTCGATGTCGCCCTTCTTGCCGGCGCCCTCGATGATCGTGGTGTCGTCCTTGGTCACGCTGACCCGACGGGCCTTGCCGAGGCTGCTCAGCTGGGCGGTGTCGAGCTTGAGCCCGACCTCCTCGCTGATGACCTGGCCGCCAGTCAGGATCGCAATGTCCTGCAGCATGGCCTTGCGGCGATCACCAAAGCCCGGCGCCTTGACGGCGACGGCGGTGAAGGTGCCACGCAGCTTGTTCACGATCAGGGTGGCCAGGGCCTCGCCCTCGACGTCCTCGGAGATGACCAGCAGCGGCTTGCCACTCTGAACGACCTTCTCGAGGATCGGCAGCAGGTCCTGGATCGAGCTGACCTTCTTGTCGGTGATGAGGATGTAGGGGTCCTCGAGGACGGCCTCCATCCGGGTCGGGTTGGTGACCATGTAGGCGCTGATGTAGCCCTTGTCGAACTGCATCCCCTCGACCAGCTCCAGCTCGGTCTCCAGGCCCTTGGACTCCTCGACGGTGATGACCCCGTCCTTGCCGACCTTCTCCATGGCGTCGGCGACGACCTCGCCGATGCTCGGATCGGCGGCGGAGATGCTGGCAACCTGGGCGATCTTGTCGCGGGAGGAGATGGTGGTCGACTGCTTCTTGATCTCCTCGACAACCGCCTCGACACCCTTCTCGATCCCCTGCTTGAGGAGCATCGGGTTGGCGCCGGCGGCCACGTTCTTGAGGCCCTCGTTGATGATCGCGGCGGCCAGGACGGTGGCGGTCGTGGTGCCGTCACCGGCGATGTCGTTGGTCTTGGAAGCAACTTCCTTGACCAGCTGGGCGCCCATGTTCTCGAAGGGATCCTCGAGCTCGATCTCCTTGGCGATGGTCACACCATCGTTGGTGATCGTGGGGCTACCGAACTTCTTGTCCAACACCACGTTGCGACCCTTGGGGCCGATGGTGATACGGACCGAGTCCGCCACCTTGTCGACACCCCTCTTGAGAGCCGCCCGGGCGTCAGATGCGTAGAGCAATTGCTTGGGCATGCTGACATCCTCCTGCTGGTTCTTTCTAATGCGAAAGGTTCATGGGAGGATCAAAGCCTCCCGGTCTTGCGGGTCGATATTAGCACTCGCCCCCACCTAGTGCTAACCGGCGGCGCTGACAGCGTTCGCGATCTCCCGAAGGAGGCGCCAGGCTGACCGATAGGCGAAGATGTTCGCCGTTCGCGCCTGCTCCTCCTCGAGCCTCGAGCACGGAATTGCGCGGCCCGGGGCCGAGTTGAGGTGGGGTGACCGGCCATACCAGGAGGGGAGACACGCAATGATCGAGACCCACGGCCTACGCCGTACTTTCAAGACTCGCAAGTCCGTGGTCGAGGCCGTCGCGGGTGTCGACCTGAAGGTCGAAAAGGGGGAGATCTTCGGCTTCCTGGGGCCCAACGGCGCCGGCAAGACGACCACCCTGCGCATGCTCTCGACGCTCCTCCCGCCGAGCGGCGGCGAGGCCACCGTGGCCGGGGCCGACCTGCTCAAGGAGCCCGGCAAGGTGCGCGAGCGAATCGGTTATGTCAGCCAGGCGGGCAGCAGCTACCCCGAAGTCAGCGGGCGCACCGAGCTGGTCCTCCAGGGTCGGCTCTACGGGATGAGCGCCAGGGTGGCCAGGGAGCGGGCCGAGGAGCTGCTCCAGGCCCTCGACATCGCCGATGCCGGCGATCGTCAGACCAAGACCTACTCCGGGGGCCAGAAGCGCCGCCTGGACATCGGCATCGGCCTGATGCACAAGCCATCGCTGCTCTTCCTCGACGAGCCCACGACGGGCCTGGATCCCCAGAGCCGGGCCCACATGTGGGACGAGGTCCGGGGCCTGCGAGACACCGGGACCACGGTGTTTCTGACCACCCATTACCTCGAGGAGGCCGACGCTCTTTGCGATCGCCTGGCGATCATCGACCACGGCAAGATCGTCGCCGAGGGCACGCCCGATGCCCTCAAGCGCCAGGTCGCCGGCGACGTCATCACCCTCGGCGTGGAGGGCGGGAATGACCAGGCTCTGGCGATCCTGCGGGCCCAGTCCTTTGTCCGGGAGGCCACCGAAGAGGATGGTGCCGTCCGCCTCTATGTCGACCATGGGGAGGTCGCCATGCCGGCGATCCTGCGCCTGCTCGATGGGGCCGGACTCGTGCTGGCCACGCTCTCGCTGGCCCGCCCCAGCCTCGACGACGTCTTCCTGCGCCAGACCGGCCGTTCACTGCGCGAAGCAGCCTGAGGGAGAGACATGAAATTCCTGCGTGACACCTGGTTGGTCTTCAACCGCTACATCGGGATCTTCCTGCGCAACCCGGCGTGGGTGATCATCGGCCTGATCCAGCCGATCCTCTACCTGCTCCTCTTCGCGCCCCTGCTCAAGGGGATCGCCAGCACCAGGGGCTTTCCGCCGGGCGGGGCCTACAACGTGTTCGTGCCGGGGCTGCTGATCCAGCTCGGCCTCTTCGGCGCCAGCGGCGTGGGCTTTGGACTGATCGCGGAGCTGCGGGCCGGGGTCATCGAGCGCTTCCGCGTGACCCCTGTCAGCCGCTTCGCGCTGCTGATGGGCCGAGCCCTGCGCGACATCCTGGTGCTGGTGATGCAATCCCTGATCCTGATCCTGCTGTCGATACCCTTCGGCCTCCACGCGACGGTTGCGGGGGTGGTGGTGATGCTCGGCCTGGTCGCCCTGATCGGGTTGGGGATGTCTTCGCTCTGCTATGCCGCGGCGCTGGCGCTGCGGTCGGAGGACTCTTACGCCCCGCTGATCTTCACCGTCAGCCTGCCCCTGCTGCTGCTCTCCGGCGTCCTGCTGCCGCTGGACTTCGCCCCTGACTGGCTGAAGAGCGTGGCTGCCGTAAACCCCCTGTCCTACGCCGTCAAGGCCGCGCGCGACATGTTCAATGGGCACTCCGGTGACCCCGACGTCGTCAGGGGATTGGTCATCATGGTGGCCCTTTGCATCGTTGGCGTGGCCATCGGGGCGAGGTCGTTCAACCGGGCGGTAGCGTGAGGCGGTAGCGCACCCGCGCCACGCTGGTGGCCCCCCAGCAATCCGACCCGGTCGCGCCGTCGGCCCGCCAGCCGCCGGCCTCGTAGAAGCGGCGCGCCCGGTGGTTACCCTCAAGCACCCAGAGGACCACCTCCGTGAATCCCTGCTGGCGCAGGTGGTCGAGTGCCGCCTCCATCAACCTGCGGCCGATGCCCTGGCCGTAATAGGCGGCGTCCATATAGATGGTGTGGAGCTCGGCGACGGCGTCGCCCAGGCCCTCGACGCCGTCCGCGGCGCCCGCCCCCGAGAAGCCGATGACCCGACCGCCGTCCTCAGCGACGAAGGCACGCGTGTCGCGCCGGGCACCGAAAAAGTGCGTCCGCCACGACTCGATCCATTTCTGCATCGGGATGGCCTCGAGGAAGTCGTCGTCGACCAGGCCGCGGTACGACTCGCGCCAGCTCCGCGCCTGCACGGCCACGATCGCCGGGATGTCCTGAAGGCCGGCCTCGCGCAGGGTCACGCTGGATCCTGTCGGGGGCATGCCCGAAGCATATGGCCGCCTAGAATCGAGCCCGGGTGAGCTACTCCAATCGCCGCAGCCCCGACCCTCGGGTCGCCCAGGATCCGCGGCGGCTGCCGCCCGGGCAGGTCCTGACCGAGAAGTGGCCGGTGCTGCACTACGGCAACATCCCCCGCTACGACATCTCGAAGTGGCGCCTGCGGGTCCACGGCGAGGTCGGCAATCAGTCGGAGCGGACGCTGGACGAGGTCAGGGCGCTGCCCGCCACGACGGTCCACTGCGACATCCACTGCGTGACCACGTGGTCTCGTTTCGACAACGATTTCCGCGGGGTGCGGTTTGCCGATGTCGCCCGCCTGGCTCAGCCCTTGCCGACGGCGCATTTTGCGATCTTCCACTGCTACGCCGGCTTCACCACCAGCCTGCCGGTTGATGCCCTCATGGATGACGAGGTCCTGCTCACGTGGGAGCACAATGGTGCGGAGCTCGCGCCCGAGCACGGGTATCCACTGCGCGCGCTGGTGCCCAAGCGTTACTTCTGGAAGAGTGCCAAGTGGCTGGAGTCGATCGAGTTCGTTGAGCACGACCAGCTGGGGTTCTGGGAGCGGGCGGGCTACCACAACGAAGCCGACCCCTGGAGGGAGGAGCGCTACTGGTAGTCGCCGCTCAGGCGGCCGTCGGTCACGTTGCTCCCCTGCCACTCTTCGTTGAGCAGGCTGTAGAGGTAGAAGTCGCGGCGGCCCTGGGGCATGCGCGCGAATGCCCGCATCGTGCCCTCGCGCTGGAAGCCCAGGCGCTCGAGCAGTCGCTGGCTGCGCTCGTTGTCGACGTCGCAGTCGGCCTCGACGCGGTGCATCCGTCCCGGCGTGAAGGCGAGGTCGAGGACAGCTGCGACACCGCGTCGGGCGACCCCCTTGCCCTGGGCCCAGGGGGCCACCGAGAAGCCGACGCTTGCCGATTTCGCCCACCAGTCGACGTTGCGCAGCGAGGCCCAGCCGGCGGGAGTGCCGTCGGCCTCGATGATCCACGTCAGCGTCCGGCCGCGCTGCTCCTCCAGCGAGAAGCCGCTCTGGCGCCGGATGTTGCGCCGCAACTGGGCAGGCGGCACGGGCCAGAGAGGCTGGTACTGCCGCACCTCGGGGATGCTGCGCCAGGTAGCCATCAGCAACGCGTCGCCCTCCCGGGCCCGCCGGATGGTGACGTCCATCTCCTCGGTCATGGCGCCATTGTCGCCTCATGTAACGTCATCCCATGGCTGCGACCAAGGCCCGCGGGCGTACCCAGGTCATCGGCGGGCTGGTGCTCAGCGCCGGCGCCCTGCTCGCCCGCGAGCTGACCAAGCCTCGGCCCAACGAGACGGCGCGGCTGCTCGACTGGGAAGTTGTACGCCGCCGAGCCCTCAGCCGCGCCGGCGAGAACGGCCCCACCCACCTGGTCTTCAGCGCCGCTGAGCTCGGGCACCGTTATGACGCCATGCTCGCGGACCTTCGCCCGTGGATGGCCGAGGCTCTCGGTGAGGACCTGCCGAAGCAGCCTTTCCCAGGCTTCACGGTCCTTGATCGGCGCGGTTGGATCGAGGTCAACCTGGAGATGTTCCAGGGGCTGCTCGAGCCCGTCCTCAAGATGCAGGAGCTGCTCCCGGCGAGTACCGCCACCGACATCGGCCGGCGCGGGGTCAGCGAGTACATGGGCATACTCCTGGGCTTTCTGTCCAAGCGTGTCCTGGGCCAGTACGACCCGGTGTTGATGGCCGCCCCCGGCGTCAGCCAGGACCCGGCGCTCTACCTGGTTGAGCCAAATATCGAGCGTTGGGAGTCGAGGACCAATATTCCCGGCGACGAGGTACGGCAGTGGCTGGTGCTCCATGAGGTGACCCACGCCTGGGAGTTCGAGGGTCACCCGTGGCTGCGTGACCACATGAACGGACTGATCCGTGAGCTCATCGCTCAGCGGCTCTTCAGCGCCGACGGCCCCCGCGCTCTCGAGGTCCTGCGCGCCCTCACCGTCGGGGCCCGCGGCCAGTGGCAGGCAATGCGGCAGGTCCAGGCCACGATGTCGCTGCTGGAGGGCTTCAGCAACGTCATGATGCGCCGCGTGGGCCAGGCCCACCTGCCCAACTTCGACGCCGTCGACGCCGAGTTCAACCAGCGCTCGGCGCGCCGCGGCCCGGCCGAGAAGGCGTTCTTCAGGATCACCGGGCTCAACCTCAAGATGCAGCAGTACGTGCAGGGCGAGAAGTTCTGCAACGCCGTCATGCAGCAGGGCGGGATGAAGCGTCTGAGCGTGGTCTGGGACTCGCCGGACAACCTCCCGACGTTGCCGGAAATTCACCGTCCCGACCTCTGGCTGAAGCGGGTTCGCTGAACATCAGCCGAGCCACGGGCGGGACGCGGTGCTACGATGCGGCTCCGGGAGGTGGTGCCTCTGAAGCAGGTCCCCGATCAAGAGTTCTACTCGCCACTTGATGAGAACAACCGGCGAGCGGGTTTGCGGCGTCTCGACGACCTGCTCCTGGCCCTGGAGGAACTGAACCTCCGCGCTGCCGGCAGCATGCCCGAGTCCCTGCGCCTGCGGTTGCAGCAGGAGGGAATCCCGGTCAGGGACGGCACCAATGTCACCGACCTCATCGACATGGTGCTGAGCAGCCAGGACCAGTTCATGCTCAAGGAGCGCCGGACCGGTCGCCGCCGGCGCCGGCTGACGTTCATCCCCACTGACGAGGAACTCGTCTCGGGCATCTCCCGCCGCTACTCCGGCTGACCCCGCGAGGCCTCGGTCGACGTGATAGCATGACTATCACTAGTTCTGGGCGTGCGCGCCATGAGGAGATGCGATGAAACGGATGCTGATGGGTGTTGCCATTGGAGCAGGCGCGATGTACCTGCTCGACCCCAACCATGGGGCGGAGCGCCGTCGCAAGCTGCTCGGCTTCTATGACGAGAACAAGGACACCATCCAGGATTACGCGCAGACCGCGGCGCAGACCGCGCTGGTGGTCGGTCAGACCGCGGCCAGCACCGCCAGCACCGTCGCCGACAAGGCGGGTGAGCTGACCGGCAAGACCTCCACCAACGGGTCGGCCAACGCCTCGAGCGGCAACGTCGACAGCCTGTTGGAGAAGCGCACCGCCAAGGGCGGCACCACCTCCACCTCGACCGACCCGGCCCCGGGCATGGGCGGTTCGCTCAGCACCTAGGAGGCGCGGCGGGGCGCGCCGCGGCAGGACCAGGAGGGCCTTCGAGAGGGCGCCCTTTTTGTGTTTCAATCTGCCCGTGTTCCGCCGCGTGCTGATCGCCAACCGCGGAGAGATCGCATCTCGGCTGATCCGTGGCTGCCATGACGCCGGCGCCGAAGCTGTCGCGGTCTACTCCGAGGCCGACGCCGCAGCGCCCTTCGTCCGCGAGGCGGACCAGGCCATCGCCATCGGCCCGCCGCCGGCCGCGGAGAGTTACCTGAAGGCGGAGGCCATCCTCGACGCCGCCGCCGACTCGGGCGCCGAGGCGATTCACCCCGGCTACGGGTTCCTCTCGGAGAACGCCGCCTTCGCCGAGGCCTGCGCAGCGAGGGGCATGACCTGGGTTGGCCCCCCGGCCGCGGCGATGCGCTCGATGGCCGACAAGGTCGATGCCCGCAACATCGTCTCCGCCGCCGGTGTCGCCGTGGTCCCGGGCACCGACCACCCCGTGACGGCTGAGACCGCCGCTGCCGAGGCGGAGCGGATTGGCTACCCGCTGATGGTCAAGGCCGCCCGGGGCGGCGGTGGAATCGGCATGACCGTGGTGCGTTCGTCGGCGGAGCTGGAGACGGCGCTGAACACCGCGACCGCCCGCGCCGGGGCAGCCTTTGGCGACGCCTCGGTCTTCCTGGAGCGCTACGTGGAGGATCCGCGTCACGTCGAGGTCCAGGTCCTGGGCGAGGCCGACGGTCGCATCCACCACCTCTACGAGCGGGAATGCTCGGTCCAGCGCCGCCACCAGAAGGTCATCGAGGAGACGCCCTCGATGGCGCTGGACGATGCCACCCGCGAGGAGCTCTGCGCCGCGGGCGCGCGCGCCGCGGAATCCGTGGGGTACCGCGGCGCGGGCACCGTCGAGTTCATCTTCGGCCGCAGCGGGGATTCGCCGCCGGCCTTCTACTTCCTGGAGATGAACACCCGGCTGCAGGTGGAGCACCCCATCACCGAGATGACGCTGGGAGTGGACCTGGTGATCGCCCAGCTGCGGATCGCCGCCGGCGAGGACTCCGGGATTGAGCAGCCGCTGCGGCGCGACGGCCACGCCATCGAGTTCCGGGTCTACGCGGAGGACCCGGTCCGTTTCCTGCCCTCGCCGGGTGAGATCACAACCTGGCAGCCACCGAGCGGGGACGGCATCCGCGTTGACAGCGGGGTTGCCGCCGGGTACCGCGTCAGCCATTTCTACGACCCCCTGCTGGCCAAGCTGGTGGTCCACGGCGGCACCCGCGACGAGGCCATCGCGCGTTCGGTGGTCGCGCTGGAGGGCTTCCGCGTCGAAGGCGTCAAGAACAACATCCCCACGCACCTCGAGGTGCTGCGGTCCGAGGAGTTCGGCAGCGGACGCTACAACACAGGGCTCCTCGACGTTCTCGCTCGGCGCCGCAGGGCCTCCGCCGGCTGACTAGGATTTCGCCAATGACGGAGACCGCCAAGCAGAAGAAAACCGAACCGCCCGACCTGCAGAAGCTCGTCGACGAGCTGCACCAGAAGCGCGAGAAGGCGCTCCAGATGGGGGGCGCCGTCAAGATCGAGAAACAGCACGCGCGCAATAAGTTGAGCGCGCGCGAGCGCCTCGATCTTTTCTTCGACGAGGGCTCGTTCCAGGAATTCGGGATGCTGGCGTCCGGCCAGTCGATGAAGGGTGAGGCGTACGACCCCGAGAAGACCGCCGCCGACGGGGTCATCACCGGTCACGGCAAGGTCGACGGTCGCGTGGTCTACGTGGCGGCCTACGACTTCACCGTCATGGCCGGGTCGATGGGCATGATCGGCGAGCGCAAGGTGGGCCGGCTGCGCGAGCTGGCACTGCGCAACCGCTGCCCCATCGTCTGGTTGCTGGACTCGGCCGGCGCCCGCATCCAGGACGCCACCGGGAGCATGTTCGCCGAGACCGGCTTCCTCTTCTGGGACCAGGTCAACATGTCCGGCGTCATCCCCCAGGTCAGCGCGATGCTCGGGCCCTGTTCGGCGGGCACCGCTTACATCCCGGGGCTGTCCGACTTCGTCCCCATGGTCAAGGAGACCTCGTCGATGTCGCTGGGCGGCGCGCGCCTGGTCAAGGCGGCCACCGGCGAGGACGTGACCGACCACGAGATGGGCGGTTCGCAGGTGCACTGCTACCAGTCCGGCGTGGGCGACAACGAGGTCGAGGACGATGCCGCCTGCATCGCGGCGGTGCGCGAGTTCCTGTCATTCCTGCCGTCGAACAACCAGGACGAAGCGCCGATCAAGCCCACCGAGGACCCCGCCGACCGCCTCGTCGAGGGCCTCGACAAGCTCGTCCCCGCCAACCCTAGACAGGCGTACGACATGCGCAAGCTGATCAAAAGGATCGCCGACGACGCGCATGTCTTCGAGATCAAGCCAACGTGGGCCAAGAACCTGGTCACCGCCTTCATCCGCATGGGCGGTCAGTCGGTCGGTGTGGTCGCCAACCAACCGATGTTCAAGGCCGGCGCACTCGACAACGACTCGGCCGACAAGGCGGCGCGCTTCATCCGCATGTGCGACGCCTTCAACATCCCCCTGCTCTTTCTCCAGGACGTGCCCGGGTTCATCGTCGGCAAGGAGGTCGAGAAGCAGGGCATCATCCGGCACGGCGCCAAGATG
>DAINSI010000043.1:0-20051 GCA_036741395.1 Candidatus Dormiibacterota bacterium | reverse complement strand
GCCAGATTCTAAGACTGGGGGCGCCACCCGAGGGTCATCGCGGAGCCCGCCATCGGCGCCGATTGTAGGGGGAGGCCCGCGCTGACTGCGAATACCCCGGTGCTATAGTGACTTGGTCCTGGAACCGCCGATCGAGATGGCCGGGACCAAGCTCACGGTGCCGGCCAGCCGCATGAGGCCGCTCCCCGGATGTTGACCGGGGCCCACGGAGATTTTGCTGACGTCAGTACAGCCGGAGACCAGGCTAGTCACCGAGCCTGCCGAGGCTCCCATCATCAGGTTCCAGGGCGTCAGCAAGACGTATCCCAACGGGACGCTGGCGCTTCGTGGCGTCGACCTGAACATCGCCCGTCAGGACTTCATCTTCCTGGTGGGGCCGAGCGGCGCGGGCAAGTCAACGCTGGTCCGTCTGATAATCCGCGAGGAGAAGGCCTCCGTGGGAAAGATTTTCCTCGATGGGCAGGAGCTGGGGCGTCTCAAGCACCGTCATCTCCCCAAGGTACGGCGCAAGATCGGCATCGTCTTCCAGGATTTCAAGCTGCTACCAAAGCTGACGGTTTTCGAGAACGTCGAGTTCGCCCTGCGGGTGACCCGAGGGGTGGACCGGCTGACCCGGGCCAAGGTCGAAGAGGTCCTCAGCATCGTGGGCCTGGAGGGGACCGAGAAGAAATTCCCGGATGAGCTGTCGGGCGGCCAGCAGCAGCGCGTGGCCATCGCGCGGGCACTCAGCCACGATCCCAAGATCTTCGTAGCCGATGAGCCCACCGGGAACCTCGACCCGGCCACCAGCTGGGAGATTCTGCAGTTGCTCCTGAAGATCAATGAGCGCGGCGCCACGGTGGTCATGGCCACGCACAACAAGGAGATCGTCGACATCCTGCGCAAGCGGGTGATCGCGATCGATGGCGGAACCGTGGTCCGCGACGACGCCTCCGGTGGCTACCACGAAGACGAGGCAGCCGAGCTCGTGGAGGAAGGCCAGGTTGTGGGCTAGCCTCTCGTTCGCGCCCCGGTCCGCGGTCCAGAACTTCTGGCGCAACAAGGGGCTCTCCGTGTTCGCGGTCTCGGTGATGTTCGTGGTCCTGCTGATGACCGGCGTCGCGCTGGTCCTGGGCCACTCTTTCAACCAGACCATCGAGAGCCTGAAGTCCAAGGCGTCGACGATCTCGATCTACATCGCCGACCCCACCCCGATGGCCAACGTCGTCAACGTGGAGAACCGCCTGCGTGCGGACCCGCGCGTGCGCAGTGTTACCTATGTCTCCAAGGGGAGCGCCCTGAGCCGCTACAAGCAGGATCCCAACATTCCGCCCGACATGATCAACAACCTCGAGGGCCAGAACCCCCTGCCGGCGTCGCTCGACGTCGACGTCAGGAATATCAATGACCTCGACGCCATGGCGAGCTCCGTCAACGGGCTGCCCCTGCTCGACAAGCAGGGTGCCACCAACTACCGAAAAGAGGTCATCGACAAGGTCGTGCTCTTCAGCCGCTTTATTGGGATCGTGGGCACGGTGCTCCTCGGAGGTCTTGGAGCAGTCGCTGTCTTCATCATCATGATGTCGATCCGCACCGCCGTCTTCGTCCGCCGCAAGGAGATCGAGGTGATGAAGCTGGTGGGCGCCACCGACTGGTTTGTCCGCGGGCCATTCCTGATGGAGGGGATGCTTGCCGGGCTGATG
This sequence comes from Candidatus Dormiibacterota bacterium, assembly GCA_036741395.1. Classification (GTDB taxonomy): domain Bacteria; phylum Chloroflexota; class Dormibacteria; order DASZGP01; family DASZGP01; genus JAXDLW01. The sequence continues at coordinate 18,369 of DAINSI010000043.1, read as the reverse complement.
GCGTCCATACTGGCGGTGATCGTGGTTGCCGGTGGATATCAGCCCTTCGTCGACAAGGTGCGGGGCGCCGTGCCGTTTCTCCCGCTCAGCTACGACGCCGGGTTCCTGGGTCAGCTCTGCCTGGTCATGGCGGGGGTCGGGATCGGGCTGGGCGCGCTCGGCAGTTACCTCGGTGTGAGGAGGTTCCTGCAGGCGTAGCCGGGGGAGAATTCGTATGCGACGCCGTCTTCTACACGTCCTAGCTGCGCTGTGTGCCGTCAGCCCGATCCTCCCGAGCGTTCCCGCGCGTGCCGACGACCTCACCACCAAGCAACAGCAGCAACAGCAGTTGCAGGACTCGATCGGGGCCAACAAGCAGAAGATCCAGCAGGACCTTGGCCAGGAGGCGGTGGCGCAGGCCCAGCTCCTGGCGTTGCGCGGTCAGATCAGCGACGCGGAGGCGTCCCTGGCGGCCGAGAACACTCATCTCGACACCGTCCTTGGCCAGCTCGACGACGCGCAGCGACGGCTCCAGGCGACGCGCGAACACCTCGCGCAGCGCCAGGATGTCCTCAGCAAACGGACGCGGAGCCTCTACAAGACCGGCGGCGACGCCAGCTTCATCGACAGTCTGTTCACATCGGCCACCTTTTCCCAACTGCTCGATCGGTTCATCGTGATGCGCGACGTGACCCACGCCGACCAGCTGCTGGTGGTGCAGATCCAGGCCGACAGGGTGGCCATCGAGCAGATCGTCGCGGAACAGGTGCAAAAGCGCGACGAGCAGAAGCAGGTGGTGGCCAACATCCAGGTTAAGCAGGATGCGCTCCGCGGTCAGTATGTCCAGGAGGCTGCGTTCAAGGCCCGGGTGACTGCCGACCAGTCGACGCGAGAGAGCCAGAATATCGCTGCCCAGCGCTCCCTGGCGGCGGTAAGCTCGGAGATCGCGGCGCTCACCGCCGCGCGCGGACGGGCCCACTCGTCCGGCCAGTTCGGGTGGCCCGGTGTCCAGGGCCCGATCACGCAGCCGTTCGGCTGCACGGACTTTGCTGGTGAGCCCTCGCCGCCTCCCGGTTACAGCTGTCCCAAGAGCCAGCCCTACTTCCACACCGGGCTGGACATCGCGGGTCCGTACGGCAGTGAGGTCGATGCCACCGACGGCGGCCTGGCCTATACCTACCCCGGCAACTCCGGCTACGGCAACCACATCATCGTGGTGCATGCCAACGGGTTCACCAGCCTCTACGGGCACCTCTCCAGTTTCGCGGTGACCAGCGGCAGCGCGGTGGCCAAGGGGCAACGCATCGGCGCCGAGGGCAGCACCGGGTTCAGCAGCGGGCCGCACCTCCACTTCGAGATCCGCCTCAACAACGCACCGCAGGATCCCTGCCGCTACGTTGGCTGTTGAGCCCGCTTCGCCGGGCCACCCGTCAGTTGAGCCCGCTTCTCCGGGCCACCCGTCAGTTGAGCCCGCTTCGCCGGGCCACCCGTCGGTTGAGCCGGCGCCCCCGCGGCGGCGCTGGCGCAAACGCCTGGCGGTCCTCCTGCTGGTCCCACTGTCCTTTTACCTGGGCGTGCTCTTCGAGTTCCACGTAGGCCCCGACATCAATAGCCTGATCTCGCCGGCCCTCTTCGGGACCCCGGTCAGGTCGCTGGACGTGGGGACCCTCAACCAGATCTTCGAGACCATGCAGTCCCACTATCCGAAGGAGAATCTCAGCCCCAACGACGCCTTCAACGCCGCTGCCAAGGGATTGGTCCACAACCTGCTCGGATCGCCGGCGTACAGGGACGATTTCTCGGTCTATTTCACACCTGAGGAACTCCGCCAGAACCAGGACTTCCTGGCCGGCTCGTTCGGGGGGGTGGGTGCGACGATGCAATCGAAGAACGGGCAACTGACGGTGACCGCGATCACCCCGGGTTCACCGGCAGAGGCGGCCGGCCTGCGCCCCAACGACGTGGTCACCCAGATCGATGGCCAGGTCGCGGGCGGCCTGAGCGTCAACGACGCTGTTCAGAAGATCCGTGGCAGGGTGGGTACCCACGTCCGCCTCACGGTGCTGAGGGCCGGGAAGACGCTGGACTTCGACATCGTCAGGGCCCAGATCGGTGTGCCCAGCGTGCGCAGCAAGGAGCTGGGCAAGGGCGTCTTTTACATCCGCGTGTACGACTTCGGGGAGCATACCGGAGCCGACTTCGACAAGCAGCTCGGTGATGCCGTAAGCCGCGGCGACAAGGCCGTGATCTTTGACCTCCGCCGCAACCCCGGCGGGTTCGTCACGGCGGCCGTCGCCGTGACCTCGGAGTTCGTACCCTCGGGGGTCACGGTCACCGTGATCAGCCGGGGCAACAACAAGGAGGAGACCAAGGTCAGCGGCCACGGCGTGGCCTTCAACACCAGGGTGGTGCTGCTGGTCGACGAGAACAGTGCCAGCGCTGCCGAGATCGTCGCGGGGGCCTTGCAGGACCATCACCGCGCCATATTGGTGGGCAAGAAGACCTTCGGCAAGGGCCTGGTGGAGCAGGACTACCCGCTGCGCAACGGGGGGGATCTCCACCTCACCGTGGCGTACTGGTACCGGCCGTCCGGGAAGTCGATCAACCTGGTTGGGATCACGCCTGACCAGACGGTCCCGCTGGCCAATCCGCAGGACCTCTGGGAGGTCGGGGACGCGGCCTCGGACCCCGCCAGGGATGCCCAGCTCCAGGCCGCGCTGAAGGCCGCCCGCTAGGCCCTGCGCCCCGGGGGTTAGGGCCCGGCACCGGGAATACAATGGGCGTTGCCGTGACCAGGAATCGAATTGGCTGACCGCTTTGACATCGTCATCCTCGGCGGGGGGATGGGCGGGTACGTGGCCGCGATCCGGGCCAACCAGCTGGGCAAGACCGTGGCGGTGGTCGAGCGGGACAAGCTTGGCGGCACGTGCCTGCACGTCGGATGCATCCCCACCAAGGCCCTGCTGCACACTGCCGAGCTCTTCCACGACACCCGCAACGGCGCGGCCTCCGGCGTGAAGGTCAGCGGGGTCGAGCTGGACTGGACCGCCGCCAACCAGCGCAAGCAGAAGATCGTTGATCAGCTGCACAAGGGCGTCCAGTTCCTGATGAAGAAGAACAAGGTCGAGGTGATCAGGGGCACCGGGATCTTCGAGTCCTCGACCCGCGTCCGAATCGAGGGCGGTGACGGGCCGCGGACCATAGAGGGTGGCACTGTGATCATCGCCACGGGTAGTTACGCCAGGAGCCTGCCGGGGGTGGAGATCGACGGCAAACGGGTGATCACCAGTGACCACGCCCTGGTCCTGCCGGAGGTGCCGAAATCGGCTGTCGTCGTTGGTGCCGGCGCGGTCGGTGTGGAATTCGCCTCGATGTGGAATGACCTCGGGGCCGAGGTGACAATCGTCGAGGCGCTGCCGAGGATCACCCCCCTGGAGGATGCCGAGGTTTCGGAGGCGATCGGGCGGGCCTTCACCAAGCGCGGGATCAAGGTGCTGGCAGGCGCGAGGTTGGATCTCAAGTCGGTCAAGTCCTCAAGCGCAGGGGTCAGACTTCGGTATGACAGCGACGACGGCGGCGCGGAACTGAGCGCGGACATCCTGCTGATGGCGGTTGGCCGGGGCGCCAACGTCGACGGGATGGGGCTTGAGAAAACGGGCGTGAAGGTCGAGAAGGGGTGGGTGATGGTGGACGATGACCTGCGCACGGACGACCCGGCGATCTTCGCGGTCGGTGACGTCGTCGGCGGCTACCTGCTGGCCCATGTCGCCTCGCATGAGGGCCTGCACGCCGTGGAGGTGATCAGCGGCGCCGCCACCGAGGCCCTCAACTACAACCAGATGCCGCGCTGTACCTACTCCCGCCCCCAGGTCGCCAGCGTTGGCCTCACTGAGGAGCAGGCCACCGAGGCCGGCGTGGCGGTGAAGACCGGCAAATTTCCGTTCTCTGCACTGGGGCGCGCGATGATCAACGACGCCACCGACGGCTTCGTCAAAGTCGTCGCGGACGCCGCAACGGGTGAGGTCCTGGGAGCCCACATGGTGGGGCACAACGTCACCGACCTGATCGCTGAGCCGGCGCTGGCGCAGCTCCTGGAGGGCACCGCCTGGGAGTTGGGTCTCAGCGTCCACGCCCACCCGACCCTCTCCGAGGCGATCGGCGAGGCCGCGCTGGCCGTTGACGGTCGGGCGGTTCACATCTGAGGTGCGGACGACGATGAAACTCGTGAAGCCGGAGCCGGCGCCCGAGATCGAGACCGCGACGCTTCGGGAGATGTACCGCGCGATGCTGCTTGCGCGCATGGTCGACGAACGGTGCTGGCTCTTGAACCGGGGCGGCCAGGCCCCCTTCGTGATCAGCTGCCAGGGCCAGGAGGGGGCCCAGGTGGGCAGCGTGTTCGCCCTCGACCGCACCCAGGACTGGTTCGCCCCGTACTACCGAGACCTCGCCGTCGTGCTGGCGCTGGGCGAGACCGCGCAGGACATCCTGATGTCGGTGATGGGGAAGGCCGGCGAGCCCAACTCGGGAGCGCGCCAGATGCCCAGCCACTTCGGGAATCGCAAGCTGCGGATCATCTCCCAGGGCAGTTCGGTCGGGACCCAGGTGCTGCACGCGGTGGGCACCGCGCTCGCGAGCAAGTCGCGGGGTGAGTCGGCAGTGTCGATCAGCTATGTCGGCGAAGGCGGAACCAGCCAGGGCGACTTCCATGAGGCCATGAACTTCGCCTCCATACACCGTCTGCCGGTGATCTTCTTCGTGGAGAACAACAACTACGCCATCTCGGTCCCCCTCAACCTGCAGATGGCCGTCCGCGACGTTGCCGTCCGGGCCGCCGGCTACGACATGCCGGGGGTCGTCGTGGACGGCCAGGATGTGGCCGAGGTGTACCGCGCCACCCGCGAGGCCGCCGACCGGGCCAGGGCGGGGGAGGGGCCGACCCTGATCGAGGCCAAGGTCCACCGCTTCACGTCCCATTCGTCGGACGACGACCAGCGGCTCTATCGACCCGAGGAGGAGATCAAGCAGGAGGCCACGGAGGATTGCCTGCCGCGATTCCGTGAGTACGTCTTCGAGCAGGGTGCCCTCTCGCCCGACGAGGAGAAGTCGCTGCGGGCCGAGCTGCGGGCGGAGATCGACCGGGCCACCCAGGCGGCCGAGGATGCTCCTTACCCCGCCCCCGAGGACGCCCTGCTGCACGTCTATGGTTCCGAGCCTCCCGCGCGCGACGACCTCCGCGGCGACCCCCGCGTGTCGTGGCAGATCGACTGATGACTAGGGATAATTTGCCGAAGGCACCCCGAGTCAGTGGTGAGGTCAAGCGAAGCTTGACGTCAGGTTAATGGCGGGCCTCGGCACTCACAAGACGGTGGAGACATCGGCGGGCCAGATGACCTACATCCAGGCCATCCAGTCGGCGATGCGTGACGAGATGGAGAGGGACGAGTCGGTGATCGTCCTGGGCGAGGACGTGGGTGTCAAGGGAGGCGTTTTTGGCGCCACCGCCGGGCTCCAGAAACAGTTCGGTGAACTCCGGGTCATCGACACCCCGCTGGCCGAGTCCTCGATCGCCGGGGTCGCCATCGGCGCCGCCATCAACGGCATGCGGCCGGTCGCCGAGATGCAGTTTGCGGACTTCATTCACCCCGCCTTCAACCAGATCGTCAGCGAGGCGGCCAAGATGCGCTATCGCACCAACAACGACTTCAACGTCCCCATGGTCATTCGCGCACCGTATGGTGGCGGGGTCCACGGCGCGCTGTACCACTCGCAGTCGGTGGAGGCGTTTTTCGCCCATGTACCCGGCCTCAAGGTGGTGATTCCCTCCACGCCCTATGACGCCAAGGGCCTACTGGTCTCGGCCATCCGCGACCCCGACCCGGTCCTGTTCTTCGAGCACAAGAAGGCCTACCGGCTGATCAAGGGCGAGGTCCCCGACGGGGAGGACTACACGGTTCCCATCGGCCGCGCCCGAGTGGCGCGACCGGGCAATCACATGTCGGTCTTCGCCTACGGCCTCATGGTCCACTACTGCGTGGCGGCTGCAGAGGAGATGGCGACCCTGGGCCACTCCGTCGAAGTGATCGACCTGCGCACGGTGCGCCCCCTCGACCGCGCGGCGATCCTGGAATCCGTCGAGAAGACCGGCAAGGCGCTGGTGGTCTACGAGGCCAACCGCACCCTGGGAGTCGGCGCCGAGGTGGCAGCGATCATCGCCGAGGAATGCTTCGAGCACCTCGACGGTCCGGTGTTGCGCCTGGGCGGTCCCGATGTGCCGGCAATGCCTTTCAGCGCCCCCATGGAGGACTTCTTCATGCCCAACCCTGAGAAGATCCTCCACGCGATGAAGCAGCTGGCGGCGTACTGATGGCAGCGCACGGGCCGGTGACCGAGGGGGGGGTGACCAAGGTCAGCATGCCGCAACTGGGGGAGAGCGTCACGGAGGGCCAGATCAGCCGGTGGCTGAAGCAGCCCGGCGATGCCGTGGAGAAATACGAGGCGCTGGTCGAGGTCATCACCGACAAGGTGAACGCCGAGGTTCCGTCCCCGATCGCCGGGGTGTTGACCGAGATCAATGTCCAGGAGGGAGAGACGGTCGCGGTGGGCACCCTCATCTGCAGCATCGGTACCGAGGCCGTGGCCGGCGCCGCCCCGGCATCGACGCCCGCCGTCGAGGCGGCCTCCGGGGGCGACGCCCCCGGGATCGCCGAGGCTCCGACACCGCAGCCGGCTCCAGCGCCGCAACCGGCGCCGGCAGGGAGCGCGGGCGCCGCCGCGCCCGGCAGTAACGGTCACGATCGCGCCGGACGGGCCAGCCCGGCGGTGCGCCGGCTGGCCTCGGAGCACGACCTCGATCTGTCCCAGATCACCGGCTCGGGGATCGGCGGCCGGGTCACCAAGCGCGACGTGGAGGAGTTCCTGGCCTCCGGGGGAGCGGCGCGGGCCGGGCTCTCATCGCGCGCGCCGGCTGTGCCCGCGACAGCTCCCGCCGCAGCCGCGGCGGCGCCGCCCCCTGCGGCCCCCGCAGCCAGCCCGGCAGCCGCTCCGCCGCCCCCGACCGCCGCGCCCATGCCGCAATCCCGACCTGGTGACGAGCTGATCCCTCTGAGCCCGATTCGCAGGGCGATCGCCGAGCACATGGTCCGTAGCCGCCAGACATCACCGCACGCCTGGTGCGCGACCGAGGTGGATATGACCAGCGTGGTTGGGCTGCGCAAGGCCGAGCGGGATAAGTTCCGCGCCCGCGAGGGGGTGGACCTGACCTACGTGCCGTTCGTGATCAAGGCCACCGTCGAGGCCCTCAAGGAGCACCCCGAGGTCAACGCCCAGTGGACGGCGGAGGGGATCCTCCGTCGCCAGGCGATCAACATCAGTGTCGCCGTCAGCGCCCCGGGAGGGCTGGTCGTGCCGGTCATCCATGACGGCGACATGCTCAGCATTTCCGGGCTGGCGCACAAGCTCAACGACATCGCGACCCGCGCCCGGGCGGGACAGCTCAAGCTCCACGACATCGAGGGAGGTACCTTCTGCGTCAACAACCCGGGCACATTCGGCACCGTGCTCTCGGCGCCGATCATCAACCAACCGCAGGCCGCGATCATGACCATGGAGGCGATCGTCAAGCGCCCCGTCGTCCTCCCCGATGACGTCATAGGTATTCGGTCGATGATGTTCATGGGGTTGTCCTTCGATCACCGTGTCATGGACGGCCTGGAGGCGGCAACCTTCCTCGTCGACGTCAAGAAGAACCTCGAGGCGATGGCGCCCGGGATGCCGGTTTACTAGCGGGGTGGAGAACCTGCCCATGGTCCAGCCCAGGGGTGGCGGCACTCCCGATGATTTCGGGGGCCGACGCCCCGAGTGGCTCAAGGTCCGGCTCCCCGCCGGGCCGACGTTCGCGAGGCTCCAGCAGATGATGCGCCAGGAGCGCTTGCACACGGTCTGCGAGGAGGCTCACTGCCCCAACATCGGGGAATGCTGGGGCGCGGGCACGGCCACCTTCATGGTCCTCGGCGACACCTGCACGCGGGCCTGCGCCTTCTGTGCGGTCAAGACCGGGCGGCCGACCTGGCTGGATGAGGACGAGCCGCGGCGGGTTGCCGAGTCGATCGCCCGGATGAACCTGGTCCACGCCGTCATCACCTCGGTGGACCGGGATGACCTGCCGGACGGAGGCGCCCACATCTTCGCCGAGACCGTTCGCCGGACCCGGGCGCTGTGCCCGCAGACCTCCATCGAGGTCCTGGTCCCCGACTTCCAGGGCAACTGGGACGCGCTCGCGATGGTCATGGCAGCCCGGCCCGAGATCCTCAACCACAACGTGGAGACCGTGGGCCGGCTCTACCGCTCGGTCCGGCCCAAGGCCAGGCTCGGGCAGTCGCTCGAGTTGCTGCGCCGAGCCAGGGGGCTTGATCCCGGCACGCAGTCCAAGACCGGGTTCATGGTCGGCCTCGGCGAAACTTGGGAGGAGCTCCTCGAGCTGATGGCCCAGATCCGTGATGCGGAAGTCGAGATCCTGACCATCGGGCAGTACCTGCGACCGAGCCAGAAGCACCACCCGCTCGTGCGCTACTACCACCCGGACGAGTTCGCGGCCCTCAAGGACGAGGCGGTTCGACTGGGCTTCCGCTGGGTCGAGTCGGGGCCCCTGGTGCGCAGCTCTTACCATGCCGAGCGCCAGGTGGACCGGGGCCGGTTGGTGTCCTGAGGCTGGTCGTGGCGGCTCGCTCGCTGTGATGCCAGGCGGGCGGGACCAGTCCGCGACAAGTCCGTTCCGGGTCGCACTGGGCGTCGGTGCGGCCGTGGCCGTCGCGTACACCCTGCTGATGGGCCTTTTGCTCCATGGCGGTTCCAACATTCGCGACTTCGCCGACATGGGCAGCAACTTTGCCACGCAATCGACAGCAAGTCCCTACCTCGGACTCCGCGACCCCGCATACGTGGCGCACCCTCCCCAACAGCCCGGTGGCTTCGATGGCCAGTTCGCGTATTACCTCGCCGTCGATCCCGTGCACGCCGTCGGGTACATGGGCTACCCGTTCATTCGATACCGCCGCGTCCTTTACCCCGGGCTGGTGTATATCGTCGCCCTGGGGCAACCGGGCGCCGTGCCGGCCGCCCTGGTCCTGGTAAATATCGCGGCGATCGCGGCGGGGTCCGGCATTCTTGCCTTCTACCTCGCGGCCATGGGGGCTCCGCCCTGGCTGGCCCTGCTCTATGGCCTGGGACCGGGGGCGGTCTCGGTCGTCTTGAATGACCTTTCCGAAGGGGTTGAGTGGGGCCTGATCTCGGCAGGCCTGGTCCTGTACCTGCTCGGCGGAAGGCGGCGGGCACTGCTTCCCGGCGCGCGCTCTTCGGGCTAAGCGTCCTGACCAAGGACAACGGCCTTCCCGTGATCGGCATGTTGGTCGCCTACGACCTGCTGGGAAGGCCCTGGCGCCTTCCCAGCCGCGAGGAGTTGGTCGTGCGTATCAGGCGGGCGGTCGTCTGGGGCGCGACCGTGTTTCTGCATAGACCTCGCGCGGGTGGGGATCGGGATCACCGTGGTGGCCCTGCTGGCGTGGCCCCAGCTGCGGTTGGCGACCTCGCGAAGAGTGGTCATGGCGTATGGGACCGTCCTCACCTTCCCCGCGGTTCTCTTCCTGACGTACATCTCACTCTTCATGTCGCGCTTATAGCCGACCCGTGGTCGGCGCGAACGACCCGCTCAGTAGACTGGGGCGGCCGGGCGGATAGCTCAGCTGGTACGAGCGCCTCGTTTACACCGAGGAGGTCGCGGGTTCGAACCCTGCTCCGCCCACCACTGATTTGAGTAGAATCCGGATCGTCTCACGGCCTGTTAAATCGCGTCGAGAGACGGCCATCATCGTGCCGAGATAGCTCAGTTGGTAGAGCAGCGGTCTGAAGAACCGCGTGTCGGCGGTTCGAATCCGTCTCTCGGCACCACCTCAGGCCGCCCGGCCCTCGAAGGGCCCTTGTCCGGTACACTCGGGCGGTCTATGAGGTTCAACCATTCCTAGAAGAGGTCCGCGCCGTCCCCCCCGCGGTGGTCCCCGCCGCCGTGGCAAGTCGGTCGACGAGGCCCCGGACAAGAAGGAAGAGACCGTTGAGCTCGATGGCGAGGTGGTGGAGGCTCTGCCCAACGCCATGTTCCGCGTCAAGCTGGACAATGAGCACGAGGTCATCGCCTATGCCGCCGGCAAGATGCGCAAGTTCTACATCCGCATCCTGCTCGGGGACCGGATCAAGGTCGAGATCAGCCCCTACGACCTGACCCGCGGCCGCATCGTCTACCGCTACAAATAGCCGATCGGCCCGCCAGGCGGCTTGATCGGGCGTCGTGGCCGCGCTCCGCGCTCCTCCCTTACATCGAGCTCCAGACGGCCACCTTGGTCTGTGTCCGCCGCCGGACCTCGTCGGTGAATTCGCTGGTCAGCGCGTGGCCGCCGAGGTCTGAGGTGCGGATGCCCTCGTAGACCGCCTCCATCACCGCCTCGTGGATCGCGCGGGCGGCGCGTTCGGCCGCCGGGTCCTCACGGATGTACGAGAGCACCGAGGCGGCGGCGAGGATCATCGCCATCGGGTTGGCGACGTTCTTGCCCTGGAGCGTCGGCGCGGTGCCGTGGGGTGCCTCGGCCATCACCACCGTCTCGTTCCAGTCCTCGTCGAAGCTCAGCAGGACCGACTCCGCGCCCGCCAGCGAACCGAACATCTGCAGCACCAGGTCCGACATGCAGTCGCCGTCCCGGTTTAGCGTGGGAATCGACATGGGCTCCCCCCCGGTGCTGAGCAGCAGGGCGTATGTCGCGTCGATGAGCTGGGGCTCGTAGCGCACCTGCGGGTGGCGTGAGGCCGCCCCGTCCATCTCCTCCTTGAGCATGCCCTCATAGACCGGGCTGACGGTGTACTTGGGACCACCAAATACCTTGCCGCCGGTGCGCTCCGCGTGGCGGAAGGCGAACTCCGCGACCATCCCGCAGGTCCGCCGCGTGATCTTCTCGGTCCGGAAGGCCATTTCATCCAGGCCCTCACCCTCTCGCCACTCGGTGGCGCCGTAGGCGTCATCGACGGCCATCCGCACCACCGACACCGGCGCGTGCACCCCGCCCACCGGTTGGACCCCCGGAATGCGACGGCCGGTGCGGACGATGACCTTGCCGTCGACGGCTTCGCGGAGGATCGCGTTGGGGCTGCCGACGTCCCCCCGGGTCTCCGGGGTGATGGTCGCCGCCTTGAGGCCGAGGCCGCATTCCCGCATCGCGGCGGCGGCATCATGGACCACCTGGTTGGAGGTGGCGCGGCGATTCTCCAGCGACAGGTCGAAGTGCCGCAGGTCCACCTCCAGGCCGATGACCGCCGGGTCCAGCACCCTGAGGGCTTCAAGCAGGAGCTCCTGTCCGGTCTGGTCGCCTGCCAGGACGGCGATGGTGCGGCCTCTCACGAGCGGGAATGGTACCCCGCTACACTGGCTCGATGGCCGACATCAGGCAGGGCGCCGCCAACGCCATCCAGGTTTGTCTGGCGGTGGGATCGCGCGACAGGGTGGTGATCGTCACCGACCGTGATCGCATCCACATCGGCCGCGCCCTCGCCGCCGAGTGTGAATTGGCCGAGGCGCCCGCCAGGCTGCTGGTCCTCGAGGACTTCGTCGAGCGCCCCGCGAAGGCCCCGTCGGAGCGGCTGAATTTGGAGATCGACGATTTCAAGCCCACGGTCTCGATCTGGGCCTGCGGCAGCCAACCCGGGGAACTGGCCTTTCGCGGTCCTCTCACCCGTCATTGGTTCACCGACCTCAAGACGCGCCACGCCCACATGGTGAATATCGACGACCAGCTGATGGAGGAGGGGATGACCTCCGACTACGAGCGAATCGCCGAGATCACCCTGCAGGTCACCGAGGTCGTGCGCCAGGCCACCACCATCGAGGTCCAGGCCCCGTCGGGTACCGACCTGCGAGCGCGGATGGACCCGGCGCGCCTGCGCTGGGTGCCCTGCACCGGGTTGATCCACGAGCCGGGAAGCTGGAGCAACCTGCCGGACGGCGAGACCTTCACCAGCCCGGTTCAGGTCGATGGGGTGCTGGGTGGTGAGGTCCTGGGCGACCATTTCTCGGCCCGCTATGGCGTGCTTCCCGAACCCATGCTCTTCGAGATCGGGAACAGCCGCATCAAGCGGATCGTCTTTCCCGACGACGAGGTCCGCCTCGACGTCGAGCGCTACATGTCGCAGCACCAGAACAGCAACCGTGCCGGGGAGTTTGCCATCGGCACCAACGTCGGCCTCGGCAAGCTATCCGGTAACCTTCTGCAGGACGAGAAAATTCCCGGTTTGCACATTGCCTTCGGGCATCCGTACACGGCCGAAACCGGCGCCGACTGGGACGCCCCATCGCACTGCGACGTGGTCTCCAGCAGGGCGACCATCAAGGTCGACGGCGAGTACCTGATGCGGGACGGCGAGTTCGTTATCTAGCGGAACAAGGAGAAGCACATGGCGCACAAGGTCACGATGATCCCGGGCGACGGAGTCGGCCCCGAGCTGAGCGAGGCCACCATGCGTGTCCTCGATGCCACCGGCGTCGGGTTCGAGTGGGAGATCGTCCAGGCCGGCGAGAACGTCATGGAGGAGTACGGGACCCCTCTGCCCGAGAACGTCCTGGAGTCGATCCGGCGCAACAAGGTGGCCATCAAGGGCCCCATTACGACTCCCGTCGGCAAGGGCTTTCGTTCGGTCAATGTGGCCCTGCGCAAGGAGCTTGACCTCTATGCGCTCTTTCGTCCCTGCAAGAGTTACGAGGGGGTGCGCTCGCGCTACAGCGGGATCGACATCCTGATGGTGCGCGAGAACACCGAGGACGCCTACGCCGGCATCGAGTTCGAGGAGGGTACCGAGGACGCCCACAAGGTCATCGAGCTACTCAATTCGCTGTCGGGTAAGCCCATCCGCGATGACTCGGGCATCACCATCAAGCCGATCTCGGTGTTCGGCAGCCGACGGGTGGTCAAGTCGGCCTTCGAGTACGCCCGCGCCAACGGCCGCAAGAAGCTGACCGCGGTGCACAAGGCCAACATCATGAAGCACACCGACGGCCTCTTCCTGCACGTCGCCCAGGACGTGGCGAAGGAATATCCCGACATCGAGTTCGAGGATCGCATCGTCGACAACATGTGCATGCAGCTGGTGCAGAAGCCCGAGCTGTACGACATGCTGGTCCTCCCCAACCTCTATGGCGACATCGTCAGCGACCTGGGCGCCGGCCTTATCGGCGGGCTCGGGCTGGCGCCCGGCGCCAACATGGGCGATGAGATCGCCCTCTTCGAGGCGACCCACGGGAGCGCCCCGAAATACGCCGGACAGAACAAGATGAACCCGATGGCGATGCTGCTCTCGGGAGTGATGATGCTCAACCACCTCGACGAGAAGGACGCCTCGCGGCGCCTCGAGGCCGCCATCGCGGACATCATCCGTGAGGGCAAGGACGTGACCTACGACATGAAGCCCGACCGCAACGACCCGACCGCGGTGGGCACCAGCGAGGTTGCCGACGCGGTGATCAGAAAGCTGGCAGCAGGGGTGCCCGCATGAGAGCGCAGGCCGTCTTCATGGGCGAGGCCCTCGAATACGACGAGGTCTCGCTGGACGAGGCGGAGCAGATGCACAACCGGGATGCGGTCCCAATCGTCGATGTCCGCAACGCCGAGGAGCGAACCCAAAAGCGGATCCCGGGGTCGATCGCGATCCCGCTCAACGAGCTCGAGCAGCGCCGTGGCGAGGTCCCGCCGGGGCTGGTGATGATGGTTTGCGCCAAGGGCGCGCGCTCGGCCAAAGCGGCGCAGATCATGGAGGCCGTCGCGGGCCGCACCGATGTCAGTTCGATCGCCGGCGGCACGGACGGCTGGGAGGCCGCGGGCAAGCCCATCGACCGCGGGTAGGCATCAGCGGGTGGCCGCCACACACCGGAGCTGGCTCCGGCTCCGGCTCCGGCTGCCTCAGGCGCGCCGGTGCGCGGCCTCAGCCTCGAAGGTCATGTCGCCCGGCGCCAGGCCCTGATTGCGGGCATAGTCGTCATATAGGGCGCGGTAGCTGTCACGCGATGTCGGCAGGGTCTCCAGGCCCAGCATTGACGCGGTGGCGTCGATCCGGTCGCGGTGGCCCTCGATCTCGACCACCGGCCCCACGAAGGGCATCTCGTCCAGGGTGACGAACATCCCGTCCAGGTCCCAGCCCTCGCGGTACTTCTCATACTTCCAGGTCGGCTTGAAGCCCAGCCCGGCCAGCAGCTCCTCCACGCTCCCCCCGGTCGCGTTGACGGTGATCTCCCGGCGTGCCTTGAACTTGGCATCCTCAACGGGGAGCTTGACCGTGAGCTCTGCGCCGTTGCGCAGCCGGAGGAGCTTCGCGCTGGTGGTAAGCGACTGCTCCTGGTCGTCGAAGACGGCGTTGGTCTCCAGCTCGCGCGGGCCGGCCAGCCTGGCCCCGGCCGTCTCCAGGCGGCGGCGGACCTCGGCCAGGTCGGCGCCGATGTACTTGAGTTCGACCTCGACGCTGTTGCCACGCCCCATCGCCGGCCAAGCTTAAGCCGAAGACCGCGGATCTCGACATGGCCGCCGCAGGCGAACGCTTGTGCGCCGAACATCCGTGCGGTATGATGCCCCCGCATGGGCGCGGTCGAAGTTCTCGACAACCTGCTCAGGGACCGTGACTTCAACCAGGGGGTCGTCCTCGATGAGCTGATCCCCGGGAGGCCGGCCGTCTACGAGGAGCTGCCCGCCTCCGTGCCCGCGCGGTTGCGCGAGGCCCTGGAGAGACGCGGCATGCCGCGGCTGTACAGCCACCAGGCCGAGACATACAGGGCGGTCGCTGAGGGGCGCAACGCGGTCGTGGTCACCCCGACCGCATCGGGTAAGACGCTGGCATACAACCTCCCGGTGCTGTCGCGCCTGCTGAACCAACCTCATGGCCGTGCGCTCTACCTGTTCCCGACCAAGGCCCTGGCCCAGGACCAGCTGGCCGAGCTGACCGAGCTCTGTGACCGTCTCGATGCCGGCATCCGGACGCACACGTATGACGGTGACACCCCGCCCAGCGCACGATCCGCGATTCGCGAGGCGGGCCACATCGTGATCACCAACCCGGACATGTTGCACGCCGCCATCCTGCCCCACCACACGAAATGGCTGAAGCTGTTCCAGAACCTGCAGTACGTGGTGATCGACGAGCTCCACGCCTACCGGGGGGTGTTCGGCAGTCATCTCGCCAACGTGGTTCGGCGGCTACACCGGGTCTGTGAGTTCTACGGCTCCAACCCGACCTTTTTGATGGCCTCGGCAACCATCGCCAACCCGGGGGAGCTGGCCCACAAGATCATCGAGCGCGATGTCGTCGTCGTCGACCGCAACGGTGCCCCCGCGGCTCCCCGACGATTGGTCTTCTACAACCCCCCGGTGGTCAACGCCGAGCTTGGGATCCGGCGCTCCTCGCTGCTGGAGACGCAGCGCATCGCCAGCAGCTTCCTAAAGGCGGGCGCCCAGACCATCGTCTTCGGGCGCAGCCGCCTCCAGGTGGAGATCCTCCTCAGCTACCTCAAACAGGCGCACCCCGACCGGCTCGGCCGCAGCGGCGATATCCGTGGCTACCGCGGCGGCTACCTCCCCGGGCAGCGCCGCGAGATCGAAGCCGGCCTGCGCAGTGGCCAGGTTCGCGGGGTGGTGGCAACCAACGCGCTCGAGCTCGGCATCGATGTCGGTCAGATGCAGGCGGCGGTCCTCTGTGGGTATCCCGGCAGCATCGCTTCGACCTGGCAGCAGCTGGGCCGCGCGGGGCGGCGGGATGAGCCGTCGGTGGGGATCCTGGTCTGTTCCAGCAACCCCATCGACCAGTTCCTGGCCAGCCACCCGGAGTACTTCCTGTCGCGCTCGCCGGAGCATGGCCTGGTCGACCCCGACAACCTGCTGGTGCTGATGGGGCACCTCCAGGCCTCGCTGTTCGAGGTGCCCTTTTCCGATGGCGAGACCTTCGGCGCCGCGGACCCCGCGGAGCTCCTCCAGGTGCTCGAGGAGGAAGGACATGCGCACCACTCCCAGCAGCGCTGGTTCTGGGCGTCGGACGCGTTCCCGGCCAGCGAGGTCAGCCTGCGCACCATCCTCGCCGAGAACGTGGTGATCATCGACACCAGCAATGCCCCATCGGCGGGGCCGACGCTGCCCCACAGTGGCGCCCGGGTCATCGGCGAGATGGACCAGTTCGCCGCTCAAACCCTGCTCCACGACCAGGCCATCTATCTCCACGAGGGCCAGCAATACCACGTCGACCGCCTCGACTGGGCGGAGAAGAAGGCCTATGTGCGCCCGGTCAACGTCGACTACTACACCGACGCCGACCGGGCCGCCAGCGTGCAGGCCCTGGCAACGTTCGCCTCCGCGCCCGGGACGGTCTGGCGGGCCCACGGCGAGGTCCAGGTGACCTCGCTGGCGACGATGTTCAAGAAGGTCCGCTATTACACCCACGAGAGCATCGGGGCCGGGCCCATCGACCTACCCCAGGTCGATCTCCACACCACCAGCTACTGGCTGCGCCTGGGGGAGGAGCTGACCCTGACCTACTCTCGACTGGAGCTTGAGGTCGGGCTTCAGGGCCTGGCCAATGTCCTGCGCCACACCGCTTCAGTCTTCCTGATGTGCGACCCTCGCGATCTCGGCGTTGCACCCCAGGTGCGTTCCCCCCAGACCGGGGGCCCGACGATCTTTGTCTACGACGTATTCCCGGGTGGTGTGGGGCTCAGCCCCCGCCTCTTCGACATCCACGACCAGCTGCTCGATGCCAGCGCCGACCTGATCTCGGGCTGCCCCTGCAGCAGCGGCTGCCCCTCCTGCATCGGCGCCATATTCGACCGCGACGCGGACGCCAAGGCCACGGCGCTGCGTTTGTCCCGACGCGAACTCGGGCCGCTCAGGCTGGAGAGAAAGGGTGCTGCTGCGGGAGCGGCTTGAGAGCCTGGGGCGCGCCTCACGTCCCCGCCGGCAATCCAACGAGGTCAGGCTGGCGGAGCTGGCGTACACCGTCGGCGGCGAGATCCGGGAGAATCGCGCCGGCTCCTACGTGGTCATCGAGGAGCTGCTGCCTCTGCCCCGCCGTCCCGCCTTCGACGGCTCCGGGGCGGGTTTCCTGGCGGGGATCCCGGGCGTCGAGCTCGCCGAGGAGGGGCTGGGCTTCTTCGACACCGAGACCACCGGCCTCTCGGCAGGGGTGGGCAACGCGGTGTTCCTGCTGGCGCTGGGGCGCCGTCAGACCGCCGGCTTCCTGCTGCGACAGTACGTGCTCCCCGACCCCGCACTCGAGGACGCCTTTCTGGAGGCGGTCGCCGAGGATATCGGTGCCTGCCAGGCGCTGGTCAGCTACAACGGCCGGTCGTTCGACGTGCCCCTGGTGGAAGGCCGGCTGCTGCTCTCCCGGCGCTCGGCCGCCTGCCTGGAGCGCCCACATCTCGACCTCCTCCATCCAGCCCGCCGGGTGTACAAGGCCCGCCTCGGGGCCTGCAACCTCCAGAACGTGGAGGCCATGGTGCTGGGGCAGGACCGGGGTGACGACATTCCGGGTTACCTGATCCCGGAAACGTACTTCGCCTACCTGCGCAGCCGCGACGCCCGTCCGCTCTGCCCGGTGATCGCTCACAACCGGCAGGACGTGGTCAGCCTCAGCCTGCTCCTCGACAGGCTCATGGTCAGCCTGCGGGACCTCGACGCCGCCCACCCGCTGGACCGTTTCGGCCTGGGCCGGATGCTGGAGGCCATGGGCGAGGTGGAGCGGGCATCCCTGGTCTACGGGGGGCTCTGGGAGGAGAGCGAGGGCGGCTGGAACGGGGAGACCTGGCCGGGGACCTGGACGCCGGTGGAGCTGGCCTACGTCGTCGGCCTGCGCCTGGCGACCCTGCACCGGCGCCGGGGCATGGCCGAGGACGGCGCAGCCATCGCGCGAGTGCTGTGGCAGCGGCACCCGCAGCCGTGGGAGGCCGGGATCATCCTTGCCAAGCACCTGGAACACCGGCGCAAGGACCGGGCAGCGGCCCTGGAGGTCGTCTCAGCCGCGGTGGAGGCGCTGGAGGCCCTGGAGTGGCGCGAGGTGCGCGAGGAGCGCTACCTGGCCGACCTGCGCCGTCGCAGCGAGCGGCTCGGACGCCCCCGAGTCACGGCTGCCTAGGCTGAACCGATCGCGAGATGACCCGACAGTGAGGGCTCTCGGCGGGGCCTGACGCCCCGGGGACACGTCACCCGGTCCCGCCGACCGTCAGGGCCCGGTCCGGGGCGCCTCCCGGGCACCGCTCATACCGCCGAGAGGCCGCTACACCCGGTCCTCGTCCGGGCTGTTGCGCCGCAGCCCTGGCCACCGCGACCGTCG
>DAINSI010000042.1:0-21077 GCA_036741395.1 Candidatus Dormiibacterota bacterium | reverse complement strand
GAGAGCGCTGCGTTCGCATCGCAGAGGCCGTCGGTTCGAGTCCGATCGGGTCCATAATCGTTAGACAATCCGAACCTCGCCGCCCCATCTCTCGTCTGAAGGCTGCGATCGCTCTGCCGACGCTCCGCCCGATCTCGGGAAGGCGCGCTGGCCCGAATATCAAAAAGGCGATCACCGCCAGGACCAGCAGGAGCCAGACATGACCGGCGCCGATGGCTATGCCGCCAGTGGCAGCCGGGTGTTGCGGGGCACGATCTTGCCCCGGTCAACCACGAGCGTGCCGTCAGGGGCCAGGCTGATCTGGAAATTGTCCAACGGTCGTGGGGCGGGGCCGTAGAACCTCACGCCGTCGCGGAGATACCGCGAGCCGTGGCAGGGGCAGCGGAACATGACGTCGTTCCGGAACCAGCGGATGGTGCATCCGAGGTGGGTGCAGACCATGCTGATGGCGTAGATGCCGTCTGGGTCGCGGTTGATCGCCACCCGCTTGTCGGAGAAGATCGTGGTCGAGCCGACCGGGAAATCGGCCGGCACCCCTGCCTTGAATACCAGCGGCTCGTCATAGGTCACGTTGGGCACCAGGAAGCGGAGGCTGAGGACGCCCGCCGTGAGGGAGGCCACGGCGAGCGACATCAGCCCAACGAGGGTGAAGAAGCCCCTTCGGCTGAAGGCCTTGACCTCCGTCAGCGCGGCACTGATTTCCCTGCGCCAGTCGATTGGAATGGGTGCGGCGGCCTCGGCCATCTGGATGCCTCCTACTGGGTGAACGTCACCTTCCCGACCATCCCGCTGTGGAGGCTGCAGTGATAGCTGTAGGTCCCTGGCATGGTGAAGGTATGGGTGAAGACGTAGCCGGCGCTCTGCGTGCCGGAGTCGAAGCTTCCGTCGTCCGCGGTCACCGTGTGGGCGCTGTTCTGATCGTCGAATTCCCAGGCCACCGGCTGGCCCACCTTCGCGACGGCGTCCTTGGGATCGAATGCGCCAACGGTGCTGGCGTCGGCGACCACCTTGATGACAACGGCCCCGGAGGGGACTGCCATGGGCGATGGGGTAGGGGTGCCGGACCCGGTGGTCGACGCCGTCCCGCAAGCTGCCAGGCCCAAGGCGAGGAGGGTAAGGAGGGGACGTACAGCTCGCATCGTCATGCCTCGGCGCAATCGGCGCCGTGCCGGGATTCCGATCCCGGCACGTCCGTGTGGTGGACGGCTGAGTTTTGTCGGGGAATTGGCACACCTCAACTTTAGCATAAAGACCGACCAGTCGGTTTGTGTAGTAGAATCGTTGGATCTCCCAACCACCACGGAGGAGCAGCCTTGCCCAAGATCACCGAGGCCGCCAGATCGGAGCGGCGGAGCCGCTTCATCGACGCCGCCCGGCGCTGCGCAGCGACCCGGGGCTACCACGACTTCAGCGTCGACGAGGTGTGCCTGGAGGCGGGCCAGAGCAAGGGCGCGTTCTACGTCCACTTCGACAGCAAGCTGGCGCTCCTCCTCGCTCTCCTCGATGACGAGACGGCCCGGGTGGAGCAGCAGCTCGCCGCGCTCGAAGAGTCGGCGACCGGCTACGCCGATCGCATCGCCCGTTTCGCCCGCCTCATGCTCGCCGAGGCCGACGACCCAGCCAAGGTGCAGCTTCGCACCGACCTGTGGGCGGCTGCGCTGATCGAGCCCCGCATTCGTGAGCGCTTCGTAGCTGAGATCGATCGCAGGCGCCGGCGGGTGCGGGCGTGGATCGAGGCCGGGATCGCCTCCGGGGAGGTCGCCGAGGTGCCGGCCAACGCTCTGGCGTCGATCCTGCTGGCCCTCACCGATGGCCTGGTCCTACACGGCGCCGTGGACCCATCCGGGTTCCGCTGGGCCAACATCCGGCGCGCCATCGAGGTCATCCTCGAGGGGCTGCGAAAGTGATCGCCGCCGAGTCACAGCAAACGCTCGCCGGCCGCATCGCCGGGTTCGCGACCCTCTGGCACCCACGCGAGCTGCGGCGCTGGCTCCGTGGCAGCGCGGGGGGGATGGGGCCGATGGCCCTTTTCATCGGGGCCGGCGCGGGGTTGGGGGCGATCGCCTTCCGCTACTTGATCCTTTGGTTCACCCGCGTCTTCAGCGGCCACGACGACTTCAGCGCCGCTGGCCGCGTCGCCCATCCCGGTCTCCCCTGGTTGGGTGTCTTTTTCGTCGTGCTGGCGCCCGTGGTGGGTGGTCTGATCTACGGCCCGCTGATCCACTTCTTCGCTCGGGAGGCACGCGGCCACGGGGTGCCCGAGGTGATGCTGGCCGTCGCCGAGAAGGGCGGGCGCATCCGGCCCCAGGTGGCGGTGATCAAGTCGCTGGCCTCGGCCCTGTGCATCGGCGCCGGCGGCTCGGTGGGGCGCGAAGGCCCAATCGTGCAGATCGGGTCGGCGCTCGGCTCCACCGTTGGGCAGTGGCTGAAGGTGCCGGAGTCCAGACTCCGGGTACTGGTCGCCTGCGGCGCCGCGGGGGGAATCTCGGCCACCTTCAACGCGCCCATCGCGGGGGTGTTTTTCGCCCTGGAGCTGATCCTGCAGGACTTCGCGGCCGACTCCTTCGCCGTGGTGGTCCTGTCCTCGGTGACGGCCGCCGTGATCGGGCGCGCCGCCTTCGGCTCCAGGCCCTTCCTGAACCTTCCGGCGTTCCAGTTGACCGGGTACCACGAGTACCTGCTCTACGCCGGGCTCGGGATCATCGCCGCCGTCGTCGGCGTGCTCTTCATCCGGGTCCTCTACGGCACCGAGGATCTGGTCGACCGGCTGTGGCGCGGGCCCGAGTGGCTGCGCCCGGGTGTCGGGGGGATCGCGCTCGGCCTGCTCCTGCTGGCGCTTCCTCAGATGTACGGCGTCGGCTACCCGGTGCTGCAGGACGGCGTGCGGGGACAGTACCTTATCGGCTTCCTGCTCCTACTGGTGGTGGCCAAGATGGCAGCCACCAGCCTGACCATCGCCATCGGCGGCTCAGGCGGGGTGTTCGCGCCCTCGCTTTTCATCGGCGCGATGCTCGGGACCGGCTATGGAGAAGTCCTGCAGAAGGTGCTGCCGGGGGCGACTGCCGCCCCCGGCGCGTACGGCCTGGTGGGCATGGGCGCGGTCTTTGCAGCGGCGGCGCGGGCCCCGATCACGGCGGTGATCATCATCTTCGAGCTGACCGGCGACTACGCCATCATCCTGCCCTTGATGTTCGCCATCGTGCTCAGCTCGGGGCTGAGCAGCGTGCTGAGTCGCGACACCATCTACACCCTCAAGCTGCGACGGCGGGGCATCGAGATCATGCGCGGGCGCTCGGCCAACCTGATGCAGATCCTGTCGGTCTCCGAGGCGATGCAGCCTCTGCCCGCGCCTGTCCCTCCCGAGACGCCGCTCAGCGAGCTGATCGATCGGATGGCCGGCGATCGGGCGGCGGCGCTGCCGGTCCTCGACCCGGAAGGCGGGCTCCTTGGAGTCGTGACCCTCTCGGAGGTCGAGGCGGCGATGCGGGACAACGCCCTGGACATGCGCGCGGAGGACCTTCTGCAGGAGTCCCCGGTGGCCCATCCCGACCAGCCCCTGGAGGCAGCCCTCGGGCAGCTGGCGAGCGTGGATGGGGCGGGGATACCCGTGGTCACGCGCAAGGGCGGGCGGCCCGTGGGCTGGCTCTCGCACCGCGATGTGCTGCAGGCATACAGCCGCCGCCTGCAGAACGCGGTGCAGGAGGTGGCGACCCGTCCCGGGGCTGCGCGCTCCGAGATCGTGGCGGGGCTGCGTGACTACCGGGTGGTCGACCTGGAGCTGACAAGCGACGCGCCGCCGGCCGGGCGGCTGGTGCGTGAGGTGGACTGGCCGCCGGCAAGCCTCGTCCTGGCGGTCGCCCGCGGTTCCGAGACTTCGGTCGTGAGCGGTTCGACCCGGTTGCAGAAGGGCGATCGCCTCACCATTCTCGTACCGGCGCAGTCCGCCGACGGTCTCGATGAATGGATCGCCACCTCGGGTCGGCGGGGCGTGCACCGCGATGGCAGCGGCAGCGCCAACGGCGGTTGACGTGACCAGCGGATCGGGGAATCGACCACGGTGCTCCCCAGCTCGTCGGCGGGAATGCTCCGGGCTTGGAGGACGCGGGGACAGCCTCGGCTAACCCCCAGTAAGCGCTTTCCCAATTGCCGTTCCCAAGCCCGTGGAGAGGCCGCTGATGCCTGTGGTGAGTTGCCTGTCGAAGAACCGGGCTACCTCGCGCATCTTCGAGGCCTCCTCGCGCTCGTAGGGCTCAACCTCGTCGGCCGCAGCGATCATGACCCCCACCATTACGCGCACGACAGAGTCCGGGGTGGGCCACCGCCGCGTCTCCCTCAAGCCCGCGGGGGTAAGGCCGCGGACGATGGCCGGGTAGGAGCGATGAGTGCCCAGCGTATTCACGTCTCCGACAACGTCTCTGAGATCGTAGCCGGTGGTTCGGATTCTCTAACGTTAGGTCCACAACCCCAGTTGATAGCAGATCAGCAACTTGATATCTTAAACTAAATGAAGCAGTTGCTCCTGCGGGTCCCGGATGAGGTTCATCATCGTCTCACCGCGCGGGCCGCACGGGTGCATAGGAGCGTCAATGCGGTTGCGACTGAGATCCTGGACGCCGCGGTCGATGCTGATACCGGCGACCGAAGGGTGCGACTCAAGGCGCGAGCTCGCGCCCTCGGCTTGTTGGAGGAGAAACCAGGCCTTCCGGTCAGCCCAGCCCGGAGGGGCCGCATCGTTGGGTCCACCCGTGGTACCGGGCCTATCGTCGACCAGCTGCTAGCGGCTGACCGCGAACGGGTGTGATCACCTATGTGGACTCCTCGGTGCTGGCTCGCGCATACCTCGCTGACGAGGTTGGTCACGATGACGCCGTGCGCCTGATGGAGGATCCCGACGTCGCGCTCGTAACCGGTACCTGGAGCCGGGTTGAGGTATCGGGTGCGTTGGTCCGGGCTGCCCGCGGAGGCCGCGGCGACGAGAAGGGGTTGTTGGCGCTGCTCGATGCCGACCTCGGTCACGATGGGCCGGTTGCGGTTGTTGCGGCCCCCCAACCCGAGGTTGAAGCCCAGGCGCTCCAACTGGTTCGGCGACATGCGATTCGCGCGATGGACGCCTGGCACCTCGCGACAGCCGCACTGACTTTACCGGCGCTCGCTGAGCCGGGCGAGGATGCGGGCTTCGCGTCCCGCGACGAAGCTCAGTTAGAGGTCGCCCGATTGCTGGGATTCCGAGTGCTCTAAGGCCTTCAGTACAGGAAGCAGAACTCGCATCCTCCGCAAGTTCGAACAAGCACCAGTTAGGTCCACTTTGTACTCGGGAGAGAGGGTTCAACGTTAATGAATCCGAACCAGCAAGCGGAGCGCCGTCGGCCTGCTGGGCGAGAGGGTCAGAATCCGAATGACGAGCTACCGGCCTCCCGCTGCGCAAAATCAAGGCCGCCCCACGTACTGCGGGCGGAAGAGTCGTACTAATGGTAGGATCACTGTATGGCGGTAGCGAAACAAGCTGTGAAGAGGTCAGTGACGATCGATCCTGAAGTCCTGGACTCGCTTATCCCAGACCGGAAAGTCAACCTTTCGGCGACCGTGAACGAGGGCCTGCAGCTCCTCGCAGCGCTCGACGCCCAACAGGCCGTAGTCGACGATTGGGAGCGAGAGCATGGGCAATTCACCGACGAGGAGTTGCGCCCGTACCTGCAGACTGCGATGCAAGCACAGGTCGACAATGCGATCCGACTGTTGCGGGAGACTCGCGTCGCTCGGCCGCCCAGACGCCGGCACGAGTAGCCCAGCGCCCCTTGCCGCGTCGCGCCGGGCGTCCCAGGACTCGAACGCGGACGGCGATGGCTCTCGTCACTGTGGATACTGGCTGGGTTCTCGCGGCGGAGAGGGATCCCGCAGCGGCGCGGGGCCATATCGCCGCGCTGACTCGGCTCGGCCAAGTCCTGATTGTCCCTCCTGAGGTTGTGGTTGAAGCTCGCCAGCGGGCGGTGGATGTCGGGCGGGTGGACGTCGTCCTGGCGAAGCTTCGGTCTGAGCCAGTGCTCCCGGAGGACGGGCTTCGAGCCAGCGAACTCCTGCGCCGAGCGGGTGAGCAAAGCCCGGACGCCTCGCAACGGGTGCATGAAATCGGCGTCGTCGATGCGATCGTTGCGGCGTTTGCAGAAAGACTCGGCGGGATCGTCTACACCGACGACCCGGAGCATATGCAATGGCTGGTCGCTGCGGGAGCGCGGATTACTCCAGCTCGGACCCCTTTCCGAGCACCCTGATCGGGTCCAATCCCGCTGTATTGCGGAATTACGGTAATGCCGTTATTCTGCTTCAATGAAGAACAGCACATTCGTTGGGGTTAGAGGGCGAGGCGAGATTGTCCTCCCAGCAGAGGTCAGGCGGCGCCATCGTCTTGACAGCCCTGGTGCGCAGGTGGAAGTGGTTGAGCGCGAGGACGGGGTGATCGAGTTGCATCCTCACGTTCCAGTGCCGGCTGACCAGGCTTGGTTCTGGGACAGCGCCTGGCAGGAAGGGGAGCGGCTTGTGGACGGGCACGTGGCAGCCGGACGGGTGTCGGTCTCCAGCGACATCGACCAGTTCCTGAGTGACATCGAGGCCGTCCGACCCGTCAGGCGGAGTCCGTCGTCGCCCAAAGGTAGAGCCTTGCCCAAGGCGTGAAGTTCGAGAGGACGCCGCAGTTTGACGCTGACCTCCGCCGCCTCAGCAAGGACGAATACGAGGGCTTCCGCCAGGTTGCGAGGGACGACTTCTCACCAAGTTGTGACCGACGTGCGGCTGACCCATCGGAGTCCTGGCCGGCACGGCTACGGGTGAAACCGGTGAAGGGGGCGAGGGGGGTCCTGGAAATGACCTGGTCATTTTCAGGTCCGGACGGCAGAGCGACCTTCGAGTTGATCACCGCGGCGGGCCAGCTCCGCATCCGATGGCGGCGGGTCGGAGGCCATGCCATCTTCAAGCGCCCGTAAGGCCGGCCCAGCCCTAGCGCCTACCCTCCAGCGTATTATGTTATACTACCGCCATGAGTAAGCGCCTCCAGGTAGTGGTGGATGAAGCCGAGCTGCATGCCTACGAGGAGAGTGCCAAGGCGTTGGGGCTGACCCTGTCCGGATGGGTGCGGCAGGCATTGCGCGCGGCCGAGCGTGAGGTCGCCCTCGGGGATGCAGCAGTCAAGCTGGACGCCATCCGCGGAGCGTTCTCTCATTCCTTCCCAGCGCCGGATATCGACGTGATGCTGACGGAGATCGAACAGGGCTACCAGGCGACCGCCGTCTCGTGATCCTGGTCGACTCCAACATCCCGATGTACCTGGTCGGTGCCGACCACCCGCACAAGATCGATGCTCGGCGCATCCTGGAACGCTTGGTGAGCGAGCGCCAGCGGCTCGTAACCGACGCCGAAGTGTTCCAGGAAATCCTTCACCGATACGCGGCCATCGGCCGTCGGGACGCCATCCAGCCGGCATTCGACGGATTGCAGACATTGGTCGACGAGGTGTTTCCCGTCGAGGAGGGTGACGTCCTGAGGGCCAAGGACCTTCT
Organism: Candidatus Dormiibacterota bacterium; assembly: GCA_036741395.1. Classification (GTDB taxonomy): domain Bacteria; phylum Chloroflexota; class Dormibacteria; order DASZGP01; family DASZGP01; genus JAXDLW01. The sequence continues at coordinate 13,527 of DAINSI010000042.1, read as the reverse complement.
GGGTAACCACGGCTCACTTTCGGCACGCGATGGGCTCCACACCGCGGTGATGCTGCGGCGTGGCATTCAACGGATTCTCACCTTCGACCGGGGCTTCGACCTCATCGCGGGAATCCAACGTGTCCCGACCACCTGAGCCGCAGTGGGCCGGGCGCTGACCCCATCCGGTGGTTGCGGCTGGACCCGCAGGTGACCATAATGGTCATCATGACTAGTCAACAACCGAATCATGCTCCGGAATGGGCGGTGGCGGATGCCAAAGCCCGGTTCAGCGAGATGATCGACCGCGTCCTGTCGCAGGGACCGCAGGTGATCACGCGCAAGGGGAAGAAGACCGTCGTCGTGGTGGCGGCCGCCGAGTGGGAACGTAGGACCAAGCGGCGCGGGAACCTGGCAGACTTCTTCGCCGCGTCGCCGCTACGAGGTGCGCGGCTGGAGGTCGAGCGCCTGCAGGACGAGCCCCGCGACATCAGCCTTTGAGCTTCTTGCTCGACACCAACGTGGTGTCAGAGTGGGTGAGGCTTCGGCCCGACGCCAAGGTTGTCGCCTGGCTGGCGGAGGCTGATGAGGACCAGGTCTTCATGAGCGTGGTCTCGTTCGCTGAACTGCGCCGGGGCGTTGAGCTCCTTCCGGCCGGGCCTCGTCGCGAGGGATTGGAGAGGTGGGTTGTCGACGACCTTGCGGCACGGTTTGATGGGCGCGTTCTCGACATCGACCCGCGTGTTGCGGATGCCTGGGGTCGCATCACAGCTCGCGCCAAGGGAGCGGGCCGCAGCCTGGGTGCAATGGACGCGTTCTTCGCGGCGACCGCTGAGACGCACCAGTTGACCTTGGTCACGCGGAATGTTCGGGACTTCGAGGGCCTGGGCATCTCGGTCCTCAATGCGTGGGAGTCGAATTAGACTCAGGATTCCCTGTGATGCCGCTCAAGGTCGGGTCCACCAACGGTGCCACTCCCGCGCCCACGGGGCCGGGGGGTGTACGCTGCTAATACGCGGCTCACGCGGGCCGCGGCGACGCCAACCATACCGGTCCAGGGGGACCCCAGCGGCGAGGTTGCGGTCGACTGGACCATGGAGGAACGACCATCGCGACCCTGGCTCCCACCGCCGATGCCGCAGCACTTCATTCGCCCTCTGCGCAGCCGGATGACTACGCCCGCCTGAAGGCGCGGGTCCAGGCAGCGGGCCTGCTCCGCAAGCAGCCCGCCTACTACACCCTGGTCATCAGCTCCAACCTGGCCATGCTGCTCCTCTGCGTCAGTGGCCTGATGCTGCTGCACAACACCTGGCTGCTGGCGCTGGACGCCATTTGCCTTGGCCTGGTGTCGGGCCAGTTGGGGTTCCAGCTGCATGACGCGGCGCACCGGCAGATGTTCGACAGCGCCTGGATGAACCGCTGGGTCGGGCTGCTCACGGGGGACCTCCTGCTGGGCATGAGCTACGGCTGGTGGTACCAGAAGCACAACCGCCACCACGCCAACCCCAACGACGTCGACGAGGACCCGGATATCAACAGCCCGGCAATCGTCTACAGCCGCGAGCAGGCGCTGTCGCGGCGCGGCCTCCTGCGCAAGCTGGCGGCTTACCAGGCCTACTTCTTCTTTCCCCTCCTATTCCTGCTGGGCTTCAGCATGCACGGCTCCAGCTACATCCACCTGGCGGGGCGGGAAGCCCGCCACCGCGGCGAGGAGATTGCCCTGCTGGCGCTGCACAACGTCGCCTACTTCGGCTTTGTGCTGGCGGTCCTCGGCCCCTGGAAGGGTCTGCTGGTCGTCGTCCTGCACAAGGCCAGCGGCGGTTTCTACCTGGCCTCGGTGTTCGCGCCCAACCACAAGGGCATGCCCCAGACCGACGCCGCCCACCGCCTCGACTTCCTGCGCGCCCAGGTCCTGACCGCGCGCAACGTGCGCGCCAGCCGCGTCAAGGACTTCTGGTACGGATCCCTGAACTACCAGATCGAGCACCACCTCTTCCCGACCATGCCGCGCAACAACCTGCGCCACGCGCACAGCCTCATCAAGGCCTATTGCGCGGAGATCGACGTCCCCTTCTACGAAGCGTCGATGATGCAGTCGTACCGGGAACTGCTGGTCTTCCTGCATGAGGTGGGACGACCGCTTCGTCCCGCGCCCGTCAGGGCCTCAGCGCGCTGAGCGACCTCGTGCGCAGCCTGCTGAACCTGACCCAGGCCGACTGACCCGCGGGGCCGCGCCCCGATCCGGCCGGTGCTCTAACAAAGCCTCCATATACTCTGAGCGGCCATGGAACACACTTCGCTGACGCTCTTCGGGGTGGCCATCGCGGCCTACTTCATCTCCATGCCGCTCTACTTCATCGCGGCAGGCTTTGGACGTCCCCGGATCTTGCAGCTGGCGCTGGCCATCACCGGGATCGGGCTGCTGGCGCACCTGGGTTCGTTTGGCTGCCGTTGGGTCGCTGACGGCCACTACCCCCTCAGCAACATGTACGAGTACTCGTCGCTGATGGCGCTGGTCATGGTCGGTTTCTTCATGGCCACCGCGAGGTCATGGCGGACGGAGTTCATCGGCGGCCTGGTCCTGATCGGGGCGATAGGGATCATGAGCGTCGGCCGGACCCTCTACACCGGGCCCTCCGGCCTGATCCCCGCACTCAACTCGTACTGGCTGAAGATCCACGTCACCAGCATGGTCGTGTCCTCGGCGCTGCTCAGCTTCACGTTCTTCTTCAGCTTCGCCGCCCTGCTCAAGGCCTGGGCCATCGGCGGCAGCAAGCTGGTGCTGACGGCGGGGCCGCGTTACGCCCCGGTCAATGGCCCCGGCGGTGGACCGGGCAGTGCGTACGCGTCCGGCCCGGGCGCCGCGGTCGCGGCCACCGGGCCCCGCTGGCTACAGACCGCCACGGCCTGGCTCCCCGACCCTGAGACGCTGGACCGGCTGGCTTTCCGCATGGTCCTGATCGGGTTCCCGCTCTGGACCTTCGGGGTGATGATGGGCGCCGTCTGGGGGGAGCACGCGTGGGGCCGCTGGTGGGGCAACGACCCCAAGGAGATCATGGCGGCGGTGACCTGGATCGTCTATGCGGTCTACTTCCACGCCCGTGCCATCGGGGGGATGCGGGGGTACAGGACGACCGCGATCGCCGGCCTCGGCTTTCTCTCGGTCCTGGCGACGTTCTACTACGTCAACCTCTGGATAGTCGGCCTGCACTCATACGCTCGCTGATCGGGCGGCGCGGTGGCCTGGCGGCAGTGGCCGCGATCAGCGCCCTCGCGGGGTGCAGCCTGCAGCACCCCCTGGACGCCGCCAACCAGAGCCAGGCGACGGTGGGCAAGCCCGCCGCCGACTTCACCGGCACCGACCTCGACGGCAGGCCGATCAGCCTCAGGGACTTCCTCGGTCACCCCGTCCTACTCAACTTCTGGGCGTCGTGGTGTGGACCCTGTCGCGCTGAGCAGCCGGGGCTGAACAGCGTTGCAGCCGCCTACCAGTCCCAGGGGCTGCGGGTCGTCGGCGTCACCGTTCGGGACAACCTCGACCAGGCCCGCATCTTCCGCGACGAGTTCCACGTTGCCTATCCCAGCGTCTTCGACCAGGCCGCGCGTTTGGGCTATGCCTACCAGGTCGACGCGCCGCCCAGCTCGGTCCTGATCGACGGCGCGGGCATCGTGCGCTACAAGGAGACCGGCGGGGTGGGGGAGGACGTCCTCCGCCGCCTGCTCGCGGATAAGCTACAGCTGAGATGAGCGTGATCCCAACTTGCTGACGGCCTTCATGCTGGTCAGCTGCCAGCGCGCCCATCTCGCCGACGTTGGGCACCGCCTGGCGGAGATCGACGGGGTCACCGAGGTCTACACCACGACCGGCACCATCGATTACATCGCGATCGTGCGGGTCAAGGACATGGAGGCGTTGTCCGAGCTGGTCACCGAGAGGCTTCGCGCGGTCGAAGGCATAGAGCGCACGGACACGCACGTCGCGCTCCGCGAGTACAGCCAGCGCGACCTTGAGGCCGGGTTCCAGATCGGGGTCGACTGAGCCGCCGCGCTCTGATCAGCACAGCCCGGTCACCCTCGGCCGTGCAACACCCCCGGGTCAGCACTTAGAATCCCCCGACACGCCGCCTGACGACGGCGCGCGCCACCTACCAGGCTTGGGATTCGGGAGAACTCTTTTTGGGCTCAGTGATCAAGAAGCGCCGCAAGAAGATGCGGAAGCACAAGCACAAGAAGATGCTCAAGAAGACCAAGTGGGCCCGTCGCGCTAAGTAAGCGCGGCCGCTGGACGGCTTGATCGCGCGTCGGGGCCGCGCCTTCGGCGCTTCTCGGCGGGATTAGACTCCTGAAACCACTCGTCAGTTGTCTTGCCCTTGGGAGGTCCCTGAATGTCTGAAGCCTTCATCGTCGATGCCGTCCGCACCCCTGTTGGGAAGCGGAACGGCGTGCTCAGCAAAATGCGGGCGGACGACCTGCTGGCCGTCGCCCTGAGGGAGCTGGTCGCCCGGGCAGGCGTCGATCCCGCCCAGGTGGAGGACGTCGTCGCCGGTTGCGTCACCCAGGTTGGCGAACAGTCGATGAACATGGCCCGCGAGGCCGCCCTGATCGCCGGCTTCCCGCTGGAGGTTCCCGGGACCACGGTCGAACGCTTCTGCGGTTCGGGCCAGCAGGCCGTCAACTTCGCGGCCCAGGCGGTCAAGTCCGGAGCCATGGACATCGTCATCGGTGGTGGTACCGAGGTCATGACCCGGACCCCGATGGGGTCCGACGTGTTGTCCAACCCCGACCCGCTGGGCGACAGCAAGGGGCCCATCAGCCCCCGGCTTGCCGATCTCTACGAGATCATCCCGCAGGGCCTGTCGGCCAACCGGATCGCCAAGAAGTACGGCATCACCCGGGAGGACCAGGACCGCTTCGCCCTCGGCAGCCACGAGAAGGCGATCGCCGCCATCGACGAGGGCCGCTTCAAGAACGAGATCGTCGCGGTGCACGTGGAGGACAATGGCAACTCGCACGACGTCGACACCGACGAGGGTCCGCGGCGTGGCAGCAGCTACGAGAAGATCGCCTCTCTGCAGCCCGCGTTCGAGCCCGAGGGCATGATCACGGCCGGCAACTCGAGCCAGATCTCAGACGGTGCCGCCGCGGTGCTGGTGATGAGCGAGGCCAAGCTCAACCAGCTGGGCCTGAAGGCCCGGGCCCGCATCGTTGCCACCGCCGCCGTGGGCTGCGACCCCACCCTGATGCTCGAAGGTCCGATTCCCGCCACCGAGCGGGTCCTTCAGAAGGCGGGTATGAGCCTTGGGGACATTGACCTGTTCGAGGTCAACGAGGCCTTCGCCTCGGTCGTGCTGGCGTGGCTCAAGACCACCGGCGCGGACCCCGAGAAGGTGAACTACAACGGGGGCGCGATCGCCCTCGGCCACCCGCTCGGGTGCAGCGGCGCGAAGCTGATCACCACCTGCCTCAACGAACTGGAGCGCCAGGATGCGCGGTTCGGACTGATCACGATGTGCATCGGTCACGGCATGGGCACCGGGACGATCATCGAGCGTCTGAGCTAGCGCAACGCCCCAAAAATGGGCCGGGCGGTCGGGCGGGCTCGCCGGACCACCCGGGCCGTCAGTGTGCTTGGAACTGGACGCTGATGTCCGACCACATGTTCCGCGTCTGATTGCCGACGAGGACCACGACTACGATGACAATCAGCGCAATGAGGACGAGGATGAAGGCGTACTCGACCATGCCCTGTCCCGCCTCGTCGGAGTCCAGCTTGCTGGACAGCCCGCCTAGGAGACGGTTGCGGATAGGGGCCAAGTTATACATCGACAGCATCATAGGGTGGTGGCAGCCTGTTTCATTCCCGGAACCGCCCTAAAATTGTGACGGCCGCATGACGAATCGTTACTTCGACTCGCACCATGACGAGCTGCGGACGTCGATCCGCCGGTTCGTGGAGACCGAGCTGGCCCCCAACGCCGAGCAATGGGAGCGCGAGGCCTATTTCGCCGACTGGGTGTTCCCCCGGATGGGCGAGCTGGGCTTCCTGGGTCTTGCCTACCCGGTCGAGTACAGCGGCCAGGGCGGCGATTACTTCTCCTCCATCGTGCTGTCCGAGGAGATGGCCAGGGCTCACTCGGGCGGGATCGGTATGGCCGTCGCGGTGCAGACCGACATGGCCACCCCGCCGATCCTGAAGTTCGGGACCGAGGAGCAGAAACAGCGCTACCTGGTCCCGGCCATCAAAGGTGAGAAGGTGGCCTGCCTGGGCATCAGCGAGCCCAACGCCGGCTCCGACGTTCAGAACATCCAGACCTGGGCCCGCCGCGACGGGGACGACTGGGTGATCAACGGCAGCAAGATCTTCATCACCAACGGCATGCGCGCCGACTTCATCACCCTTGTCGCCCGCACCGACCGCGGCCGTGGCTTCGAGGGCGTCACGCTCTTCCTGGTCGACACCGACACCCCCGGATTCCAGCGCTCGCGAAAGTTGGAGAAGGTGGGCATGCTCAGCTCTGACACCGCCGAGCTGGCATTCGAGGACATGCGGGTTCCCGGTGACGCCGTCCTCGGCGAGGTCGGCAAGGGCTTCTACAACATCATGTGGGAGTTGCAGGGAGAGCGGATGATCGGCGCCGCCGGGTCGATATCCGGCGCCCAGCTCACCCTCGACGCCACCATCGCCTATGCCAAGGAGCGCCAGGCCTTCGGCAAGCCGATCGCCGCCCAGCAGGTGATCAAGCACATGCTCGTCGACATGCAGGCCAAGATCGAGGTCGCGCGCGAGTACAACTACGCCACCGCTCGTGCCTTTGGCGAAGGCGAATACCCCGTCAAGGAGATCTCCATCTGCAAGCTGGTGACCGGCCAGGTGGCCTTTGAGGTGGCCGACACCTGCATGCAGATCTGGGGCGGTTCCGGCTACATGGCCTCCAACCCGGTCCAGCGCGCCTGGCGTGACAGCCGCCTGATCCGGATCGGCGGCGGCACCGACGAGATCATGAAGGAGATCATCGGCAAGTCGATGGGCCTCTGAGCCCGTTCGCTGTCTAGACTTGCGCCGATGATCTCGCCGAGGGTGGCGGCGCTGGTCCTGGCGCTGGCTGCGCTGTTGCTCCAGGTCCCGTCCGCTCCGTCAGCCCTGGCCACGTCCGCTAACTGCAGCGGGACCCCCGATGCCGTCCTCACCGGCGGGGGCCAGGTGCGCATCTTCGCGATGCATCACAAGCAGGACCTGGCCGACAACGCCACCTACCAGAGCATCCGTGACGCCCTCGACTGCGAGTTGACCGCGCGGGTGGACCCCTACCGCGCCGCTGACCATCCCAACGTTGTCGTCTACAACGAATTGAACGGTCTCTCATACGGGACTGAGGGGGCACGTGGCGCCTCGGCGCGGGCCGGCCTCAACGGCGCCACCCTCGGCGACCAGCTGATCGGCCAGTCGGGGGCGCTGGGCATCGGTACGGTGGCCTACGCCTACAGTCCGCAGCTGGCAGCCTATGAGATCAAGTTCGGGGCGCCCTCCGACGTGCCCACCACCGTCGACCTGCTGTTCACGGCCATCACCGACACCCTGGTCCGGGCGGTGGTGGAGAACCTGTCGGCGCTGGCTCAGAAGCACGGCGTCTACATCGTCTTCGGCACCCCCCTGGTGGTGCAGGAGGGAGCCGCCTGCACCGGCCAGTACGCGGGCTGGGCGGCATGCCCCGGCTGGCACCGGAGCAGCGACACCCAGGACATCCTCAAGTACGCCGACCCCGAGGTCTCGCCGACCTATGCCTACGTTGCCGACACCAAGAGCGTTGACAACGTGGAGCTCTTCTTCGCGCCCGACGGCACGCTCTACGACATGCAGCCCAAGGTCAACCTGACCCCAATAGAGATCAACCCGCTGGGCTGGCACCAGGGGGGCGCCGCGACCATCCACGCCATCGGCCTGCACGGTGCCGACGCGCAGCGCTTTCCTGCGGTGAAGTTCGGCGTCGGCATCAGCCTCGATGCCTTCGAGACCACGATCGGCCCCATCGCCTGCCCGCCCGAGGCGCCGCCCGGGAGCACGCCCAACCCCTACCCGCAGTTCATGCAGTGCCTCGACAGCAAGGGCGTCAACGTCTTCCTCCAGCCGGAGTTCAACGACGGCAGCGCCGCCTGCGTGAGCTGGACCGACTTCACCGAGGACTGCAACACCTCGATGGCCAACTGGCAACCGCTGAGCTGGATGCGCAGCGCCTGGTTCGCGGTCCAGGGCCGCAAGGGCGGAGCCCTGGTCTTCAAGAATTTCCAGTACGCGGTCAACCCCTTCATGACCGGCAACCTCTTCGACATCTCCGGCGATGGCCAGTCCGCGATCTTCGCCCGCGATGACCCGCGGGCGCGGCCCGGATGGTACGCGGGGGATAGCCTTGCGGCCCTCTACACCGGTGCCGGTGTCGGGGTTTACACGGACCGCCGCGATGACCCCCGCTACGCCTCGTTGGAGGGCCCTCAGCCTGGCTTCCTGGCCCTGACGCCCTGGACCATCCCCGAGGGAACGCCGGCGTCCGCGTACCGCTGCAGACCGTTGAGCCGTTCCCAACCTGACTGCTCCAGCTCCTCTGGGCCGCCCCCGGTCACCACTCCCGGGGCCCTTTCGCCGGGGGACCCCGGGTCGCTGCAGTCGTGTGAGAAAGGGCTGGCGCCCGGGTCGGGCGTGACCACCGGCCCGTGCGCCGAGAACAACTACCGCTCGTCGGTGCTGGTCGCCGACCTCTTCCCGGCGGTCGCCGCCGCAGCCACCCCAGCGGCCACACCGGTCCAAGCCGGCCTGCCCCCTACGTCCGTGGCGTCGGGTGCCCTCGCGGTCCCCCTCGCGCTGGTCGCCATCGCCCTGCTGGCCGGGTACGGGCGCCTCGGAGCGAAGGTTCTTCTAGCCGCGCGTCCCCGGCCGCGAGGCCACTAGAAGGCCTGCTTCAACCGGGCGAGGGTCGCCTCGATGGCCTCGCCGATGACCTTGGCGCCGCCCAGCACCGGCATGAAGTTGGTGTCGCCGATCCAGCGGGGCACTATGTGCTGGTGAATATGGTCGTCGATCCCCGCGCCCGCGGCCCTGCCGAGGTTGTAGCCGACGTTGAAACCCTCCGGTCGCTCGCTGCTGCGGAGGGCGGCGATGGCACGGCGGGTGAGGTGGAGGATCTCGGCGCCGGTGTCATCGTCGACATCGTCCAGGTTCGAGAGGTGCTCGATCGGGGCCACCATGACGTGGCCGTTGCTGTACGGGTAGAGGTTCATGATCACGAATGCGCGCCGGCCGCGGTGAACCACCAGACGATCCTTGTCAAGGGCGTGGCAGAGCGGGCACCCGTCTGGCCGCGGTCCCTTCAGGTACTCCATTCGCCACGGCGCCCACAGCGCCGCCGGGGTTCCCTCAGGTCTGCTGTCCTCGTCGTCCTCGGCCACATAGAGATTATCGGGTGACGGCACGCGCGCCCGGCCCCGCCCTGGCCCCGGTGCTGCTGATGCTGGCGGTGACCGCGCTCTGGGGGGCGACCTTCGTGGTGGTCAAGGACGCCGTCGCGCTGTACTCACCGATCAGCTTCCTGGCGGTGCGCTTCCTGCTCGCAGCGCTGATCCTCGGGGCCTTTGCCGTCTCCAACCGGCGCGATGCCCGGCTGGGACTGCTGATCGGCGGCCTGCTGGCGGTGGGCTATGTCACCCAGACCTACGGCCTGACCACGGTCCCGGCGTCCACGGCAGGCCTGCTCACCGGCATGTTCGTGGTCTTCACCCCCCTCTGCGACCGCCTCTTCTTCGGCGTTCCGACGCGGCGGGCCACCCTGGTTGCGGTCGGGGCCGCGGTGGTGGGAATGGCGGCGCTGACCTATGGCGGCAGCCTGCGCCGTGGCGAGCTGCTCGGCGAGGGGCTCCTGCTGGTCTGCGCCCTGGCCTTCGCGGCCCACATCGCGTTCCTGTCGCGCCATGCGCGGAACCACTCGGCGCTGGGCCTGGCGGGGTGGCAGATGGTCGCCTGCGCGCTGGCCTTCGGCGCCGCCGGCACGGTCACCGGGAACGCCCACCCGCCGCCCCCGGCGGTGATCCCCGCCCTGCTGGTGACCGGCCTGGGCGCCTCCGCCGTCGCGTTCCTGGCCCAGACCTACGTGCAGCGCCACCTCAGCGCCAGCCGCACCGCGCTGCTGCTGACCGCGGAACCCGCCTTCGCGGTGCTCTTCGGGGTGATGCTGGCGCATGACCGCCTCAGCGCGCTCCGCGTCGCCGGCGCGGCGGTGATCCTGGCCGCCCTGGCCGGCCACGAGTTGGTGGTCGCCCGGGGCAGGCCCGAGGGCGAGCCCGCAAGCTAGCCCAGGCCGTAGAATTAGCGCCCACCGGGGGGCCTTAGCTCAGCTGGGAGAGCGCTTGCATGGCATGCAAGAGGTCAGCGGTTCGATCCCGCTAGGCTCCACCAACCCTCACGTCCGCCAGCTCACCCGCGAGATCCTCGCCTCCAGCTGAGGGGACCCCTGCCCTCGCGGCGCCGGGCCGCCTTTATCCTTCGTGTTCAAGATGGCGCGCGCTTACGAACCAACTGAGATCGAGCCCCGCTGGCAGCGTCGCTGGGCTGAGGACCGCCTCTACCGGGCCGTCGACTTCGATGACACGCGACCCAAGTGGTACGCGCTGGTGATGTTTCCCTACACCTCCGGCGACCTCCACGTCGGTCACTGGTTTGCCTACACCGGTCCCGACGTCCATGCCCGGTACCGGCGCATGCGGGGTCACAACGTTCTGTTTCCATTCGGGTTCGACGCGTTCGGCCTGCCGGCCGAGAACGCCGCCATCAAGGACGGCATCCACCCATTGACGTACACCAGCGCCAACATCGAACGCCTGGAGACTCAGCTCAAGGCGCTGGGCTCGGCCTTCGAGTTCGACCGGAAGGTGGTCACCAGCGACCCCGACTACTACCGGTGGACGCAGTGGATATTCCTGCAGCTGTTCCGCAAGGGGCTGGCCTACCGCGGCAGCGCACCGGTCAACTGGTGTCCCAAGGACCAGACGGTGCTGGCCAACGAGCAGGTCATCGACGGCCGCTGCGACCGGTGCGGCACGCTGGTCATCAAGAAGGAGCTGGAGCAATGGTTCTTCAAGATCACCGCCTATGCCGAGGAATTGCTCAATTTCGAAGGTCTCGACTGGCCCGACAGGGTCGCCACCATGCAGACCAACTGGATTGGCCGCTCCGAGGGTCTGGAGATGGATTTCCCCCTGGCGCTGCGCGACGGCTCGAAGGAACAACTGCGCATCTTCACCACCCGGCCTGACACGCTCTTCGGGGTGACGTTCATGGTGCTGGCGGCGGAGCACCCGCTGGTCGCGAGATTGACCACTGACGAGCACCGTGCCGAGGTCGAGGCCTACGTCGCCAGCGCGCGCAACGAATCGGACATCGAGCGCCAGTCCACCGATCGCGAAAAGACCGGGGTCTTTACCGGGGGGCATGCGGTCAACCCGATGAACGGCGAGGAGATCCCCGTCTGGGTCGCGGACTACGTCCTCATGACCTATGGCACCGGGGCGATCATGGCCGTACCGGCGCACGACGAACGCGACTTCGCGTTCGCCAAGAAATATCACCTGCCGATCCGTGAGGTGATCAGCGCCACCGGAGAGCCCGGGGGTGAGCTTGTGGAGGCCCACGTTGGGGAGGGGAGCCTGGTCAACTCCGGCCGCTTTGACGGCCTGGTCGCGAAGTCACAGGGAATCCAGGAGATCGTCGACTTCGTGAGGTCCCAGGGATGGGGTGAGCCCACCGTCGTCTACCGCCTCCGCGACTGGCTGCTCAGCCGCCAGCGCTACTGGGGGGCGCCCATCCCCGTGGTCCACTGCCCCGAGCACGGCGTGGTTCCGGTCCCCGAGGACCAACTGCCGGTGTTGCTGCCCGAAGGCGCGGAGTTCCGTCCCACCGGTGACTCGCCCCTGGCGTCGGTCAAGGACTTCGTCGAGACCACCTGCCCCAGGTGTGGCGCACCGGCGCGGCGCGAGACCGACACCATGGACACCTTCGTCGACTCCTCCTGGTATTACCTCCGCTATGCCTCGCCCAACGACGACAAGGACGCTTGGAACCCCGAGGCCATGCGCTTCTGGCTCCCGGTGGACCAGTACATGGGCGGCGTCGAGCACGCCATCCTGCACCTGCTCTACAGCCGGTTCTTCGTCAAGGCCCTGCGGGACTGCGGCCTGCTGCAATTCGACGAGCCCTTCCTGCGGCTGCGCAACCAGGGCATGATCACCCACGGCGGCGGCAAGATGTCCAAGTCCCGGGGCAACGTCCAGGCTCCCGATGAGATGGTCGCCAGCCATGGCGCCGACGCCGTCCGCCTGTACATGCTCTTCATCGCCCCCTGGTCGGACGGCGGCGTCTGGAACGAGGAGGGGATCGACGGCACGCGCCGCTTCCTCACCGGCGTGCACTACCTGGCGACGCAGACCTACCCGGGAACTGGGGCCACGGATGGTGATTCGCCCGGGGAACGTGACCTCGCGCGGCTCACCCACCAGACCATCAAGGCCTGTTCCGAGGACATCGAGGCGTTCAAGTTCAACACCTACGTGTCGAGCCTGATGAAGCTGCGCAACGGGCTCCAGGACGCCAGTCGCACCGACGCCGGGAAGACGGTGGCCTACCGCCACGCGATCGATGCGCTGCTGCTGCTGCTGGCGCCGGCGGCACCCCACCTCGCCGAGGAGCTGTGGGCCGCGACCGGCCACCCCTACTCCGTGCACCAGCAACGCTGGCCGGCGCACGACGAGGGCCTGCTGCGGGCTGCCCAGTTCGAGCTGGTGGTGCAGGTCAACGGCAAGGTCCGCGACCGCATGATGCTGCCCGTCGGTGTCGACGAGGACCGCGTTCGGCAGGCGGTCCTGGCCCGGCCCAAGATTGCCGAACTCCTGGATGGCAGATCTCCCCAAAAAATCATCTACATCGAGGGCAAGATCCTCTCGATCGTCGCCTAGCCGGGCGCCGCGCGCCGCCGAGCGCGTGCGGTTCGAAGGCATGCCGGAGGTCGCCGCTGTGCGCCACCGATTGGTGGACGTCGGCGGTCTGCGACTCCACGTCGCCGAGGCCGGCCGGGGCGACCCCGTCGTCCTGCTTCACGGCTGGCCCCAACACTGGTACGTCTGGCGGCACGTGATCCCGCGGCTGGCCCGCAGATACCACGTCTACTGTCCCGACCTGCGTGGCTTCGGCTGGAGCGACGCCCCCAGGGGCGGTTATGACAAGGAGCAACTGGCCACCGACATGCTCTCGCTGATGGAGGAGCTGAACCTCGGCCCAGTGCGCCTCGTCGGGCACGACTGGGGTGGGTTCGTCGGCTTCCTGATGTGCCTGCGCGAGCCGGATCGCTTCGAGCGCTACATGGCCCTGAACATCGTGACCCCATGGCTCAATCGCCGCGCCACCCTGCTCAACATGCACCGGTCCTGGTACCAGGCGCTGATGGCCTCGGGGTTTCGATCAGCGCCGTATCCCACCGGCTCCGTAGGTCGCACGGCACGACGATGCGTTCG